>CAIYOH010000357.1 GCA_903927745.1 uncultured Mycobacteriaceae bacterium | reverse complement strand
GGCGCCAGCCACGCCGTGATCGCCACCATCACCGTCGGCTCCAACCCGGTCGGGGTGGCGGTCGCGCCCGCGGGGACAGCCAACGCCGGCGAGGTCTACGTCGCCAACAACGGCAGCACCAACGTGTCGGTGATCAACGGCGCCAGCCACGCCGTGATCGCCACCATCAGCGTCGGCACCAACCCGTACGGGGTGGCGGTGTCCTAACCGGCCCACTGTCGGCTGCCGGCATTCACCGGTCCACGGTGTAGGGCCACGCGCTTTAAGGTTACGCAGGCCCAAGCGACAGTCCCCGACTGTTCCCCGTGGCCACACCGTGGACACAATCTGGACACAGCAACGGATAACTCTTGTTAGTTGCAGTCGTGTATTTCAGCTGTTCCACTGCACTGTAAGCGGCTGACCAGCAGCATGATTCGCCTTTGCAAGGCGGATGTCAGAGGGGGCGATCCCGGAGGGAGGCCTCCCCGGCGCGCAGGATGCAGGCGTCAGGCGAGCCGGTCACCACCATCGCGGCGGCGCTGGAAGTCAGCGACAAGGACGCGGAGAAACTGTTCAACGGACGCCGAGTCAAGAAGTACAGCCCGGAGTTCAGCGATCGGGTGCTCCAAAAGCTACTGATGCTCAACGCGGCCAACCAGGTCAGTGATCTCAGGACGCCTCCCGGCAACCGTCTCGAAGCCTTGGTCGGTGACCGCAAAAGCCAGTACAGCATCCGCATCAACGACCAGTACCGGATCTGCTTCGTATGGACCGCCGCCGGCCCGGGGGACGTTCACATTGTCGACTACCACTAGGGACAGGACATCACCATGAGGGACATCGCACCGATTCACCCCGGCCGGATTCTCGCCGATCAGTATCTCGCCGACCTCGGTCTTTCACAACGCAAGCTCGCTGATCTGATCGACGTACCGCCGCGACGTATCAACCAGATCGTTCACGGTCAGCGCGCGATCGCACGGGACACGTCGTTGCGGCTCGGGAAGCTGTTCGGCCAGTCGGACACTTACTGGCTGAACCTTCAGAAGCACTACGACATCGAGGTCGCGCGCGAAACGGCCGACTTGAGCCGCGTTCAGGGGCTGGCGTCATGAGCTTGATCCCGGAAGATGCCGTCCAGGCCGGGGCTGAAACGCTCCGTGAACCACCCCTCGACGTCGCGTACGCCCAACTTGCGGCGGAGTTCAACAACGCCCCTGCCCGCGCCGAGCGGAAAGCAGCAAGGAGTCGAAGGCAGAGCGTGTTGCGCCAGGCAATCGACGTTGGCGAACGAAGCGGTGAGCCGGAGCAATTCGACTTCGATGAGTTCGTCGCCCGCAAGCGGGCAGGCGGTCAGCCCGCGACGGGACACCCGCCCGAGTAATCGACCTGCCAGTGTTTGATGCCGTTGAGCCAACCGGACCGCAAGCGTTCCGGCGGGGCCAGCGCCCTCAGATCGGGCACCGCGTCGGCCAGCGCACCGAACATCAGGTTGACGGTCAACCGCGCGAGGCTGGCCCCCAGGCAGTAGTGGGCACCGGTCCCGCCGAAGCTGACGTGCGGGTTGGGACTTCGCAGGATGTCGAAGCGCAACGGATCGTCGAAGACCTCGTCGTCGAAGTTGGCGGAGCGGTAGGCGAGCACTACGCGCTGCCCCGTGGTGATGTGCACCCCGCCGATTTCCACGTCGGTCAGGGCCGTCCGCTGAAAGGACGTGATCGGGGTGGCCCACCGGATGATCTCGTCGGCGGCGGTCTCGGGCCGCTGCTCCTTGAACAGCTCCCACTGCTCTGGATGGTCGAGGAACGCCATCATGCCCTGGGTGATCGAGTTCCGGGTGGTCTCGTTGCCGGCCACCGTCAGCGTCACCATGAACAAGCCGAACTCGTCGTCGGAGAGCTTCTGGCCGTCAATGTCGGCGTTGATCAGCGTGGTGACGATGTCGTCGCCAGGATTGTCGGCCCGCTCGGCCGCCAATTGCATGCCGTAGGACATCACCTGGGCCGCCGCAGCCAGGGCCTCGGACTCCGCGAACTCCGGGTCCTCGTCGCCGACCATCTCGTTGGTCCAGTGAAACAGCGTCATGCGGTCCTCGGGCGGGACGCCGAGCAGGTTGGCGATGGCATGCAGCGGCAAGCCGGCCGCCACCTGCTGCACGAAGTCGCCGCTTCCTGCAGCGGCGGCGCTCTCGGCGATCTCGCGGGCAGCCTGGCTTAGTCCGTCGCGCAGCCGCTCGACGGCGCGCGGCGTGAACCCGCGGCTGATGATCTTGCGCACGCGGCTGTGCTGGGGTGCATCCATATTGATCATCGAGAAGCGGCCCGCCTCGATCTGGCCGCGTCCAGACTCGGCGTCCGGATAGCGCGGCACGATGCAGTTCGCCGCGCTGGAGAACACGTCGTCACGCAGTGACACCTCGCGCACATCCTTGTGGCGGGTGAGCAGCCAGTACCCCTCGTCGCCGAATGCCTCGGCGCCCTGAAGCTGTTCGTTCCACCAGATGGGAGCCGCGCGCCGCAGTTCGGCGAGTTCCTCGACCGGAATGCGCTCGGCGTAGACGTCGGGGTCGGTGAAGTCGAATCCAGGAGGCAGATGGGGTGCCGGCATCGGAACCGTCCTTATCAGTCGGGGGCGCCCCGGGGGGCCAGCGGTGCGTTCCATGTGTGTTCGATGCGGCCGTATTTCCAGATCAGCAGGGCCGCAACCCAGGTGAGTACGAACAGGCCGACGATGACGAACCCGATCATGTTGAGGTCGATGCCGCCGACCCAGTCCCAGAAACCGCCTGTCCAGCCGAATTGACCGGCGAGCAGGCCCAGCAGTTCGAAGCTGCCGATGATCAGGGCCACCGCGACCGAGAGTCCGGTGATGACGATGTTGTAGTAGACCTTGCGCACGGGTTGGGAGAACGCCCAGCCGTAGGCGAAGTTCATGAAAGACCCGTCCAGGGTGTCCAGCAAACACATCCCCGCGGCGAACAACACGGGCAGGCACACGATGGCGTACCAGGGCAGGCCGCCGGCCGCACTGGTGCCGGCCAGCACCAGCAGGGCGATTTCGGTGGCGGTGTCGAATCCCAGCCCGAAGAGCATGCCCACCGGGTACATGTGCCAGGACTTGGTGACCGACCGCGCGAACCGGCCGAGAAACCGGTTCAGCAACCCGCGGTTGTTCAGGTGCTCCTCCAGAGCGGCGTCGTCGAAATCACCGCGGCGCATGCTCGCGAACACCCGCAGGATGCCGACGAGGATGACGATGTTGATGATCGCGATCAGGTACAGGAACACTCCCGAGACGGTGGTGCCGATCAGCCCGGTGTAGTGGTGCAGTGTCGATGAGTTGTCGGCGACTGGTCCGGCGAGCACTCCGACCCCGATCGCCAGCAGGACCGCCAGACCGAACACGATCGTCGAATGCCCCAGGGAAAAAAAGAATCCCACCCCCAGCGGGCGTTGGCCGTCCCGCATCAGCGTGCGGGTGGTGTTGTCGATGGCCGCGATGTGGTCGGCGTCGAAGGCGTGCCGCAGGCCCAGGGTGTAGGCGGTCAACCCGACGCCGACCCCCAGCGCCCTGTCACCCAGGCTGAAATGCTGCGGGGCCACGATCAGGACCAGGGTGAGCCAGCCGATCAGATGCAGGGCGGCAATCACCGCAACCATCGCCGCCAGGCGCCGCCACTCCGCGGGACTCAGCGCCGCACGCATCCGCGTCGGCCACGACGCCCGGCCCTGCGCCACCGCACTCACGGTCGAACGCTAAACCCCGCCCCACTCCGTTGCAAGCGACGTCTCGCAGGTCTTCCGATCCTCCCTTCGGAGTGCCACGATAACCAGGTTGCCTCAAGCCGGGGCGCACAAACCTGGGAGGACCGTGATGACCGACAGCAGCAGACCCTGGTTCGCGCTCTACGACAAAGGGGTTCCGCACTCCGTCATCTACCCGCCGCTGTCGATCAAACAGATGTTCAACAGCTGCGCCGAGGCCACCCCCGATCGGGACTACCTGATCATCAACGACCTGCGGATGCCCTACAGCCTGGTCAACCTGCTGGCCCGCAAGACGGCGAACGCCCTGACCGGCCTCGGGGTGAAGAAGGGCGACCGGGTGGCCTTGATGGCGCCGAACGTGCCGCAGTACGTCATCGCGTTCCAGGCCTGCGCCAAGATCGGCGCCGTCGTCGTGCAGGTGAACCCGTTGGCCGCCGTGCCGGAGGTGCACCACTACATCAAGGACAGCGGCGCCGAGACGATCATCGTGATGGCGGCGTTCGCCAAGGGCCCCATCGAGGTGCTCAAGGCCAAGGACACCCCACTGAAGAACGTCATCACCTTTCAGGTCCCCAGCGGGGACGTCGAGGTGGAGAGCGGACCGGGCATCCACGACTTCAACGAACTCGCCGGCGCCGGCGCCGACACCGAACCCGACGTCGACGTCCGCCCCTCCGACACGCTGATGCTGCAGTACACCGGCGGCACCACCGGCCTCTCCAAGGGCTGCGTCCTGACCAACGCCAACCTGGC
This sequence comes from uncultured Mycobacteriaceae bacterium, assembly GCA_903927745.1. Lineage (GTDB taxonomy): Bacteria > Actinomycetota > Actinomycetes > Mycobacteriales > Mycobacteriaceae > Mycobacterium. The sequence continues at coordinate 12,048 of CAIYOH010000357.1, read as the reverse complement.
GTCGATCGCCTACCAGGAGAGCTACTGGATGTCGCCCTTGTTCGACCCGGGCGAGGAGTTGCGGTGCCTGGCGGCGGTCCCGGTGTATCACATCTACGGGTTCAACATGAATGTCAACGTCAACCATGTGCTCGGCGGGTCCATCGTCCTGGTGCCCCAGCCCAGCACCGACAACATCCTCGCGGCGATCAACCAGCACCAGCCGAACCTCTTCCCCGCGGTGCCGACCATGATCATCGGTCTCAACCAGCACCCCGACATCACGACGTCGAAGATCCGGTCGATGAAGGGGGTGGTCTCGGGCTCCGCGCCGCTGCCACTGGAGGCGATGCGCACCTTCGAGGACCTCTCCGGCGCGGTCATCACCGAGGGGTACGGCATGTCGGAGACCTCCAACATCGTCACCGCCAACCCGCTACACACCGTCCGCAAACCGGGCGGGGTCGGGCTGCCGTTCCCCGACAACGACGTGCGGATCGTCGACATCGACACCGGAACCATCGACATGGCGCTCGGCGAGCCCGGCGAGCTGATCGCCAGAGGACCGACGGTCATGAAGGAATACTGGAACAACCCCGACGAGACGGCCAAGACCATCCGCGACGGCTGGCTGTTCACCGGCGACATCGCCTACATGGATACCGACGGCCACATCTTCATCGTCGACCGCAAGAAGGACATGGTGCTCTCCAGCGGGTTCAACGTCTACCCGCGTGAGATCGACGAACTCATGTACAGCCACCCCAAGGTGTTGCAGGCGTGTTCGTTCGGCATCCCCGACGAGAAGCGGGGCGAGAGCCTCAAGCTCGCCCTCGTGCTCAAGCCCGGCGAGGAGATGACCGCCGACGAGGCGCGCGCGTTCTGCAAGGAGAACCTGTCGGGTTACAAGGTGCCCACTGAGGTCACGTTCCTCGCCGAACTGCCGGTCACCGCGGTCGGCAAGCCCGACCGCAAGACGTTGCGTCAGATGGAGCTCGACGGCGCATTGACGTAGGTCGTGTCGAGGAACCGGGTCAGTGCTGGCCCGGGAGGTCCGGCAGGACTCCCTGGATGCCCTTCAGGTCGCCTTCGATGCCATGCAGCCCACCTTGGATGCCCTGCAGGTCGCCCTGGATTTTTTGCAGGTCGGTGAGGGTCTTCTGCATGTCCGGCTGTTGGGCGGGCGGATCTGTCAGGTGGTATCGGGGGCAGTAGGCGATGACGGCGCCCGCGGCGACGTCGGCGCTCTGGGTGGCGTCCCAGATCGTCGACGCCTGCACGAAGCGGACAGTGTTGGTGAAGGTGGGGGCGCCGGTGGGCTGGCGCGCCAAGAAGTCGCAGACTGCGTGTCCTTGGGTGACCGCGTAATCGTGGCTGGGGACCGGCACGCCGTTGCGTTTCAACGCCTCGACGAAGGCCGTGTCGATGAGGTTGACCGGCGGCGCCTGCGTGGTGGGTTGCGAACCTGGCCCGGCTGGTGCGGCGGGTTGCGCGGCCGGCGGCGACGCGCTCTGCACGGGCGGCGCCGCCGAATGCGAGCCGCGGTGCGAGATCAGGATCACCAGAACGGCGGCGGCGGCCACCAGAGACAGCGGTAGCGCGACGGCCGCGCCGACGCGGCGCTGCGTCCGCCGGGGTCGCGTGACGACGCGGGTCGCTCCCGCACCCGTGGGGACCGCAGCGGGTTCGGGTCTGCGCACGAGGTGACCGAGGCGTTCGTCGAGCAACTGGTCGATCTCACGGGACGACAGCGTGTCACGGCGCAGGGCGATCCGCCGCAACTCCGAATCGATCGTCTCCCGATCGCGCATAAATGACAGTATGACGCCTAGTCGGCGTGCGGCGCATCGCTGTTGTCGACGACATGCGCGCCCGCGGCGTTCGCCTTGATCGACTCGATTCCCTTTTCGGCACTGGCCTTGGTCTCGTAGCCCTGGCTGGCGGCGATGATCTCGCCGTTGGCCGCCTTGAGGTGGAACCGGAATTTGCCGGCTTTGTCCTTGCTGATCTCGAACTTGGCTGACATGGACGTTCTCCTTAGCGTGTGTGTCGATTACCTGCCCGGACGTTGCAGAATTTACCCCGTCTAGCCCGCGATCGGTGCCCACGCACCCCAGAAGTCGGCGAAGTCGAGAGCCTCCGGCGACATGTGGACGCTGCTGACGATCTCGCGGAAGTGGTCCTGCCAGCCCCACCACAGGCAGATGCGGAACTCGTGCTGGTTCCACATGAGGTGGTAGCCCTCGGGTATGGCCTCACCTTTGTTCTCGGGCGCGAACACCGCCACCGCCAGCAGGCCGATCGCCGCCGACGCGGGAAGCTGAATCTTGCCGTTGCGCCAGATGTGGATGGTGGCCGGGCGGGGCCCGTGCGGAGTGAGTTCGCACCCGTTGGGCAGGTCCTCGGCGTGGCCGTGGATCATCCGATGGAGGCCGAGCAGGACGTCGGCGATGTCGGGACGGCCGTCGTCGCGGTCCGATTGCACCGCGATGGGAAAGCGGGTCCGGGTGAAGTCGATGCCCGGCGCCGCCATCGACGCGAAGATGTCGAGCGAATCCCGGATGGTCCGCCGGTATCGGGTGGCTACCCCCTCCCGCGGGTACCGCTTCTTGGCGGTGGCGTCGACAGCGTTGGATGCATGCGTCAAGGCCCCGGCCCACTGCTGCGATTCCCAGAGGTCCAGCGACCGCTTGACGGAATCCCCTACCTCCACGGAATGGAAGGTTAGCTCAGGCGCTGGTCTCGATCTGCGTCAATGCTCGTTCGAAGAGGTGAACGGTCGCGGCGTGTAGTTGGTCGCCGACCTCCTTCTCCGCCTGGCCTGCACATGCACGGGCCAGCGTCCCCTCGATCACGATCCCGAGCTTGAAGCAGGCCAGCACGGTGTACCAGGTGATGTGCGACAGGTCGCGGGTGGTGTTGGCGGCGTAGCGCGCGAACAACTCATCGGTACTGGCGAGCCCGTCCTCGCCGCTGAGGGCGTGGCTGAACACGCTCGCGCCGTCGGGTTGTTTCCAGGTGGCCAGCAGCCAGCCCAGGTCCAGCAGCGGATCCCCGATGGTGCACATCTCCCAGTCGACGATCGCGACCAGGTCGGGCCCGGTGCGGGAGAACATCACGTTCGCGGCGTGGTAGTCGCCGTGCATGATCCCGGGTGTCCAGGTGGTCGGGCGGTGTTGTTCCAGCCACGCCGCCACCTCCTCGATGCCGGGGATCTGGGGTCCCGGGTAGTTCTCGTAGCCGTTGTAGGACTCCAGTTCCGACAGCCACCGCGGCACTTGGCGTTCCAGGAAGCCGGCAGGCTTGCCAAAGTCGGCGAGGCCGACCGCGACATGGTCGACGGCGCCGAGCTTGGCCAGCGACTCGGCCATCGACAGCCCCATCCCGTGGCGCACGTCGGCGTCACCGGCGTGCAACGGCGGCAGCCCCTCGCCGGCGTTGAATCCGTCGACCGGCTCCATCAGGTAGAAGACCGCGTCTCCCAGTACATTCGGGTCGTCGCAGGTGGCGATCAGGCTGGGGTGCGGCACATCCGAGCCGGCCAGCGCGGCGAGCACCGTCGTCTCCCGCAGGATCACGCTGTTACTCCGAGGACGCAGGTGACGGGGACCGCGCCGCAGCACGTAGGGCCGCCCGGCCCGGGTGAAGCGCACCATCACGTTCTGCGTGCCGCCGGTGACGGTGCCGACGTCCTCGAGCGGCCCGGCGCCGAGGCCCTGCCCGGACATCCAGTCCGCGACCGCCTGCAGGTTGACGTGAGCCGCCAGATTGACGTCATCCATAGTCAGGCCCGAACGGTCAGGGCTGCGGCGAGGTGTAGGCGGCCCCGTCATGGCCCGGGTGGCTGTAGAGAATGTCCAGGGTCCGCAGATAGGTGTGCAGCCCGGCATCCTGGATCGGCAGGACGTGGGCGTCGGCGCCGGACTCGTTGTGGTGCGAATGCCAGTACCCGGGCGGGGTGATGAACGAGGCGCCGGGTTCCCAGTCTTCGCGGTGGCCGTCTTTGATCATGCCGTCGGGGCCGAGTTCGGTACCGATCATCGTGTAACACCCCGGCTGGCAGTCGATGACGAAGTCGAGGGCCACGGATTCATGCCGATGCGGCAACTGCGTGTCGCCGTCGGGGAGCAGGCCGAACATGGCCCACAGGGTGTGCGTGACGGTCCGGGTCTGCTCGAAGTTGGAGTTCGCCAGTAGAACGCTGACCCGATTGGCCTTGCCGGCAACCGGATCCTTGACGATGGCCTCGAGTTTCGCCTCGGCTTTGGAATGTTCGAACACCGTCGGCGCGAAGCGTTCTTCGGTGGGTGTCACACCGAGATAGCGCAGGAGGGGGGCGTCGTGCACCCAGTAGAAGCTGGCTTCGCCGTCGGTGTGGTGGACCGCCCGCCCGTGGGCGGGCAGCACCATGAAGTCTCCCTGCTTCCACTCGATCGTGCGGCCGCAGGCCTCGGTGTGTCCGGACCCCTGGAACACGAAGAACAACTGGCTGGTGGCCGCGGCGTCGGTGACCAGGCTGCCGCGCACGATCCGGACGAAATTGGCCAGCAGGGCGGGGCTGGTGGCCGGCCCGGGACACTGCAACTCGTCGCTGACGTCCAGGGGCAGGATCCCGCTCGTCGTCCGGGCGAAGAAATCCGGGGAGAACGACCGGTACGGCAACGGCGTGATCAGACCGGCCAGCAGCGGGTTGGCGGTGGAGGCGTAGTCGTAGTAGCGCGCTTGGGCGCTCACATCCGCCTGCGCGGTGATTTCGGGCATGGCAGACCCTAACGAGTCGGGGGTTCGGCCTGCAACGCGGTCCGCCCCTCGTCGACGTCACGCACCATCCCTGGTCGGGCAATCGTGGCGATGACGGGAATCGCGATCCAGCCGAGCACCACCCACGGCAGCACCGCGTAGGCGCCCGGCTGGACGGGAAAAACGTTGACCCACAGGGTGTAGACGATCGCGATGACGGCGACGGTCGGGATGAGCACGGCCAGGCGCTTGCCCCCCGGGTGTGCCCGCACCACCGACGCTCCTGCACTGATGCCGACCAGCAGATAGGCGAGCAGGATAGCGAGCGCGGCCAATGTGGAGGCCCAGAAGAACGAGTCCGACGCCGACCCCCCGAAGCCCAGCCGCATGGCGGCGTAGCCCGCCACCCCGGCCGCCAGGATCAGCAGGCCCGCGTTGCGCGGTGTTCCGGTGTCGGTCTCGACCCGGGCGAGCCCACTCGACGGTGCGACGTCGCGGAGCAGGGTGACCATGATCCGCGATGCCGCGGCGACGGAGGCGAGTGCGGCACCCAGGGCTGAGAACATCGCGAAGATATCGAAGACGTCGCCCACGCCGTGGCCCGCGTAGGCGGTGGCCAGGTCACCGAGCAGCGATGTCGACGCCGTGAATCGTTTCATCTCGGCGGGGCTGAGCCCGAAGCCGAGGATCTCCGCCGCACTGATGATGGTGCACATGGTGCCGACGGTAAGCACGGTGAGCATCAAGACCCGGGGGATGGTGCGCGAGGCTCGGGTCACTTCCTCGCCGAGGGTGGCCGACTCTTCGAATCCGGAGTAGGTGAGAAAACCGAAGCCGAGGCCCAAGGCGATCGCGGCGACACCGACATGCTCGGGGGGCACGAAGACCATGCGGATCCGGGGATCACCGATCGGGCCGCGGTGCTCGTACACCTTTGCCAGGACTCTGATCGACAGGATGAGCATCGCGAGAATCGAGATGCCTTCGAGGATCACCAGCGCGCGACTGGTGGAGTGCAGCGACGTCACGCAGAGCGCGCCGATGATCGCCGCGCCGATGATCGAGAGCGCGCTCGCCGACAGGTGCGGAAGTGTGGGAAAACGGCCGAGGATGTTGGAGCCGAAGAGCCCGAACGCGGCGACCGACAGCGTCACGAACGACAGGTATGCACCGAGGGTGATCCAGCCGGCGACGAGGCCGGCCCGGGAGCCCAGCGTCGCGCCGACGTAGGAGTACGCCGCCCCGCTGCCCGGATGCCGGCGGGCGAGATAGGAGAAACACCAGGCGACGGCCAGCAAAAGCACGGTGCACAGCGCGAAGACCAGGGGCACGGCGCGGCCGACGTGTTGCGCCGGTTGTTGGGGGTTGAGGTTCATCGCGACGGTCGGTGCCATGCCGCCGATCGACACGGCGACGGCGTCGAACACTCCGGCAGCCTGAAAACCTTGTCGGCGTGGCGCATTCACCGGGGGCGACTGTCCAGAACGATACTTCCGTCGGCGTCCGCGGTGACCGGATAGGTGCACACCGAGTACGTGCCACCGACTTGGGCGCCGGTGGCCAGATCATAGGTGTTGCCGTGCAGTGGGCACACCACCACGCTCTCGTCCGTCAGGCCGTCCGCGAGGGGACCGCCCCTGTGTGGGCAGACCGCCGACAGGGCCCGTAGCGAGCCGTCGCGCAGGCGGTAGACAGCTATCTGCGTCCCGTCGAGCGCGAACGCGCGGCCCTCCCCGATGGGGATGTCGTCCAGCTTGCCGACGGCCCGGGCGGTCACCGGACCGGCACCTGCGGTAACACCGTCAGCGGCAGCGATGTCCGGAACTGGCCAGCCGTCACCGGTTGTGCACCTTCCTGCCACGGGTCACGGTAGGAGTCGACCGCCTTCTGCATGTCGGCGTCCAATCGCCCGGCGATTCCCTCGCTGTCATCAACGACGACCGACCGGATTTTGTCGATGCCGAATCGCGGCACCCACGCATAGGTGCGTTCGAGCCAGTTGGCGCTCTCCCGGTAGTACTGCAGGAATCGTCCGGCCAACAGGATCACCTCCTGCGGGCTGTCGACAGTCGCGAGCAGATCGCCCTTGCGGACGTGAGCACCGGCGGCACCGCCGACGTAGATCTCCCAGCGTCCGCCGTCCACCGCCACCGCTCCCAGGTCCTTGCACAACGCTTCGGCGCAGTTGCGAGGGCAGCCGGTGACGGCAAGTTTCATCTTGGCCGGTCCGGCTATGCCCTGGAATCGCTCCTCGATCGCGATGCCCAGCGAGGTGGAATCGCCGAGGCCGAAGCGGCAGAAGTCTTCTCCCACACACGTCTTGACGGTCCGGAAACTCTTTCCGTAGCCGAACCCCGACGGCATGCCCAGGTCGGCCCATACCGCGGGCAGATCCTCCTTGCGCAGGCCGAGCAGGTCGATACGCTGACCCCCGGTGAGCTTGATCAGCGGCACCGCATACTTGTCGGCGACCTCGGCGATCTTGCGCAGCTGGGCCGCTGTGGTGACGCCACCTTTCATCTGCGGGATCACCGAGAACGTGCCGTCCCGCTGAATGTTGGCGTGCACCCGGTCGTTGACGAAGCGGGCATCCCGTTCATCGACGTACTCGCCGGCCCACATCATCTGGAGCAGCGACGCCAACCCCATCTTGGAGCGTGCGTCTTCCTGGCCGTCGGGCGCGAGCGCCGCGAAGACCGAGGACACCGAGTGGAGTTCGAGGTCGCGGATCAGCGCCATCAGCTCCGGCTTGGGGTAGGGAACACCCGGGACGTACCAGTCCACCGACGGATCGTCCGTCGCGGCACCACCGGCCGCCCATTCGACGATCTGCCCCACCAACTCCTTGCAGGAACCACATCCGGCTCCGGCCCGGGTCGCCGCCATGACCCCGGTGACCGAGGTCTGACCCCCCGCCACACAGGCAACGATCGCAGATTTGCTGACGCCATTGCAGTTGCAGACTTGGGCGTCACCCGCGAGTTCGGCGATGCCGACCTGGGCGTCGGGCGTGCCGAGATCGAACAGCATCCCAATACGGTCATCGGCTAGGGGCAGTCCCTCGTTGAAGGCCTGGGTGAGGAACGCGACCTTGCTCACGTCGCCCACCAGGGTGGCGCCGACAAGCTTGCCGTCGCGGAGCACGACCGTTTTGTAGATACCCTTTTTGGGTTGGGAGAATTCAACGAACTGGTCGTCAGGGAGTTCGGCGGACTTGATTCCCATCACGGCGACGTCGACACCGGCAACCTTGAGTTTGGTCACGATCCGCGATCCGTGGTAGGCCGCCTGCCGGTTCGCGCCGGTCAGGTGATCGGCCAACACGACCGCCTGCTCCCACAGCGGCGCCACCAGGCCGTAAACCTGACCTCGGTGCTGAACGCATTCACCGACGGCGTAGATGTTGTCGTCATCGACCGAACGGAGTTGGTCATCAACGACTATGGCCCGTTCCACGGTGAGACCGGCTCCCCGGGCCAGGCCGACATTGGGCCGGATTCCGGCCGCAACGACCAGCATGTCGCACTCGACGTCGCCGCCGTCGGAGAAGCCGACGCCGGCGACGGCACCGTCGCGGCACAGCACCTGCGTCGTGCGCTTCTCGGTGTCGACGACGATACCGATTTGCTCCACCAAACGGCGCAGGGTCGCACCCGCGGTATCGTCGAGTTGCGCATTCATCAGCGTTGCGGGGGGCGTGCACCACCTGGACCTGCAGTCCCCTGTCCTGCAGTCCGCGGGCGGCCTCCAGGCCAAGCAGTCCACCGCCGATCACCACGGCTTTCTTCTTCCCGACCGCGTAGTCGATCATGGCGGAGCAGTCGTCACGGTTGCGGAATCCGAACACCCCCGGCGTTGGTCTGCCGTCGGTCAACATTCCGTCGATCGGGGGGAAGAAGGAGCGGCTGCCGGTGGCGATGATGAGCCGGTCGTAACGCATCGCCGTTCCGCCATCGGTCTTGACGGTGCGGGCGAACCGGTCGATCCGGACCACCGGATCGCCGATCCTCAGGTCGATGCTGTTCTCGGTGTACCAGTCGGTCGGGTTGAGAAAGATCCCATCGATGTCATCGGTGCCGGCAAGTACGTTGGACAGCAGGATCCGGTTGTAGTTGCCGTAGGGCTCATTGCCAAAGATGGTGATGTCAAACAGGTTCGCTCCGTCGCGGCTCAGGATTTCCTCCACGGTGCGCACACCGGCCATTCCGTTGCCGATCACGATCAGCCGCTGCTTGTTGCGTGGAGGCCGGGCGTTCTCGATCGTGTCGTGGCGCGACGTAGAGGCCATTGTCGGGTCGCTTGCGGGTGGTGTCACCGTCAGACTTCGACGAAGCCGAGATCGACGATCGCCGTGCCGCTGACCTCGTCGGGGGCGGCGACGAAGATTTCGATGACCGTATCGGCGAGCAGATCTTCAAGGACCCGCAACACCACGTTCGTGGCGCCCCTGGCCGCGATCGGGAAGTAACGCATCGGTTTGCCGTCATGGACCAGCACCACGTTGATCATCTCGCCGGTGCTGTTTCCGCCTCGGAAATACACCGGCTGCGCGGACGCGCCCGGCGGGACCACGTAGCTCAACGACGCGTCGAGAAGAAACGGTTTATGCAAGCCCCTCCCCTTGAACTCGAAGATTCCCTGCAGGAATCGGGGAGTGCTGCTGTCAGACATCGATTTCTCCGCTGTCGGTGTTGGTGAAGGCACTTGAAAAATAGCAGGTCCGTGCCCACGTCGCAGGGTCAGTCCGCGCGGCGGTGCGCGGACACGTACAGAGTGGGCGGCATCGACTCCTGCGCACCGGGGGGAATACTCCGGCCATAGCGGGCCATCAGTTCCGCGAACGTTGCCGTCGACACATCCCAGCCACGTTCACGCAGCCAGCCGGCGACGGCCGTGCGCTCCTCCGGGTACCAGAGGTCGTCGAAATCGACGATTTCGGCGTCGAGCAGTTTGGCGGTTGCGGCCCGCATACGCCGCATGTCGTCGCGTTGACGCTGCACGAGTTTGGGATCGGTGAAACCCGCTGCGGGCACGTTGGAAGCCAACCAACTGCCCGCGCAGCTCAGGGAATGGACGCGCTCGAACAGCAGGTCCTGGGCCTGCGCGGGCAGATACCGGACGAGGCCCTCTGCAGACCATGCGCACGGTTGAGATGAGTCAAAGCCAGCCTGACGCAACGCTGTCGGCCAGTCCTGACGCAAATCTATCGGCACGTTCACCAGGTGCGCCGTCGGCTGCGCGCCGTGGGTGCGCAGTGTCTGGGCTTTGAACTCCAGCACCTTGGGTTGGTCGAGCTCGTAGACGACCGTTCCGTCCGGCCACGGCAGCCGCCAGGTGCGCGAGTCGAGGCCGGACGCCAAAATAACGACCTGACGGACTCCGGCATCGGCCGCGCCGAGGAAGAACTCGTCGAAGAACGCCGTCCGGGTGGCCATGAAGTCGATCATCAGCTGGATGCGCATGCGGGCGTCCGGGTCGATCTCGATCACCTTGGCCATCAGTGCCGGATCCGCGTAGATGCTCCACATACCCGCGCCCGCCGCATCGACGAACACGCGCGCGAACGGATCGTTGATGAGCGGATTCGCGCTTTCGGTTTCCGCTGCGCGAGCCGCCGCGACACCCAGTGCGGTGGCTCCCACGCTGTGGGTGATGTCCCAGGAGTCGTCATTAGTACGGGGCATCGGCATCTTCCTCAGCGGCTGAGGCCGGCGGGGGTCGGCCAGCCCTCAACTTACGCCAGTAAGTGCCCCAGCTACCTGGCGAGTCTTCACAGTCGGCTCACAGCTTTCCCATAGTTTCGGCCCAGTCCGGGGGGGATACTTACGGGTGTGACGCAACCCCGAACCTCCGTCGAGCGCGTGGTGATGTGCCGTGCCGACGGTAACCCGATCAACGTCCTCGTCGTCGACGACGAGGCCGTCCTGGCCGAGATGGTGTCGATGGCGCTGCGCTACGAGGGCTGGAACATCGCCACCGCCGGCGACGGGTCCGCGGCGCTCGCGGCGGCCCGGGCCCAGCGGCCCGACGTCGTCGTCCTCGACGTGATGCTTCCCGACATGAGCGGCCTCGACGTCCTGCACAAGCTGCGGGAGGAAAATCCCCAACTGCCCGTGCTGCTGCTGACGGCCAAGGATTCCGTGGAAGACCGCATCGCCGGGTTGACCGCGGGCGGCGACGACTACGTCACCAAACCGTTCAGCATCGAGGAGGTGGTGCTGCGCCTGCGCGCGCTGCTGCGGCGCACCGGTGTCACCACCCTGGACAGCGGCGCGCAGCTGATCGTCGGCGACTTGGTGCTCGACGAGGACAGCCACGAGGTGACGCGCGGCGGCCAACCGATTGCGCTGACCTCCACGGAGTTCGAGCTGCTGCGGTTCATGATGCGCAACGCCAAGCGGGTGCTGAGCAAGGCACAGATCCTCGACCGGGTGTGGAGTTACGACTTCGGCGGCCGCTCCAACATCGTCGAGCTCTACATCTCCTACCTGCGCAAGAAGATCGACAGCGGTCGCGAGCCGATGATCCACACGCTGCGCGGGGCGGGCTATGTCCTCAAGCCTGCTCCCTAGGGGCCGGCGGGCTTGGTCGCTGCGGCTGCGGCTGCTCGTCGGGCAGGTCGTCGTCCTCGCCGTCGTCTGCCTCGGCATCACCGCCGCCACCGAACTCGCGCTGTTGCACCATCTCGTGGCGCAACTCGACGGCCAGCTCGCCGGGACCTCACACCGCTCCGCGCTGATGTACCCCAGTCGGAGGCACGAGTCAGTGCACCCACCGGGGCTGGGGCCAGGTCCGCGCTTTCTGGACGCCCCGGGCCAGCCGGCGGGCATGGTGGGCGCGGTGGTCGACAACGGCCACACTGTCGACGCCGGTTACCTCACCAGTAGCGGTGCCCGGGCCGCCCTGACCCCGGCCGCGAAAAGTCAGCTGGAAAAGATCGCCGACAGCCGCGTGCCGGAGACCGTCGACCTCGACGACCTCGGCCGGTACCGCGTCGTCGCCGCCCCGAGCCGGGGCGGGGGAGATGTGATCGTCACCGGCCTGTCGATGGCCAACATCGACGCCACCATGATCCGGATGCTGGTCACGTTCGGGATCGTCACGCTGATCGCGCTGGCCGCCGCGACCACCGCCGGGGCCGTCATCATCCGTAACGCGCTGGCGCCGCTGCGCCGCGTCGCCCAGACCGCGACCCGGGTGGCCGACCTTCCGTTGGACCGCGGCGAGGTCGAACTGCCGGTGCGGGTGGCCGAACCCGACGCCAACCCCGCGACCGAGGTGGGACAGCTCGGGTCGGCGCTCAACCGGATGCTCGACCACGTCTCCGCG
>CAIYOH010000356.1 GCA_903927745.1 uncultured Mycobacteriaceae bacterium | reverse complement strand
CGATTTCTCGCAGTGAGTGCACGCTCGGCGCCCTTGTCGGCGCTCTTGTCGGCGCCCCGCGCCATACTCCCCCGCCATGGACATTGAACAACCGTTCATCGGAAGCGCGGCCGTCGACTCGGGCGTCGTGACTCCCTACGCGCTGCGCAGCAACAGATTCGTCGCGATCCACCCCGATGTGTATGTCCCGAATGGCATCGCGCTCACCGCCGAGTCCCGCGCCCGCGCCGCGTGGTTGTGGTCGCGACGGCGCGGCGTGATCGCCGGACGCTCCGCCTCGGCGCTCCACGGCGCCAAGTGGATCGATGATCGCGCACCGGCGGAGTTGCTCTACGACTATCGCCGCCCCCCGGCGGGGATCCGAACCTGGTCGGATCGGATCGGCGACGACGACGAGGTGGAGCTGATAGCCGGCGTCCCGGTCACGACGTCGGCGCGGACGGCCCTCGACCTCGCATGTCGCTATCCCGTGGGCGCCGCGGTAGCCGCCATCGACGCGCTGGCGCGGGCCACGGATCTGCCGGTGGCCGAGATCGAGACACTCGCCGAACGCTATCCGGGCCGCCGCGGCATCCGGCGCGCCCGGGTGGCGCTAGCCCTTGTCGACCCGGGCGCCGAATCGCCGCGCGAGACGTGGCTGCGGCTGTTACTCATCGACGCCGGCTATCCGCGACCGCGAACCCAGATCCCGGTCCACGGCGGTGCTTACGGCGAACTCGTCGCCGTCCTCGACATGGGCTGGGAGGACATGAAGATCGCCCTCGAGTACGAAGGGGACCACCACCGGACCGATCGTCGGCAATTCCGCAGGGATATCGCGCGCTACGAGGCGCTCCCCGACCTGGGGTGGTTGACGATCCGGGTCACGGCCGAGGACACCCACGGCGGGATCCTGGCGCGCGTCGCCGCTGCCTGGGCGCGCCGAACGTGCACTCAGCGCGAAAAATCGGCCTGATTTTCGCACTCAGTGCACGCTCAGCGACGAGATCAGGGACTAGCGCGGGGCGGTGGGGGTGAACACCACCGGCATCTCCTCGAGGCCGCTGACGAAGTTCGCTGGCCGCAGCGGAAGGTCGGCATCATCGGACGCCAGCCGCATGTCCGGGAGGCGCTTGAGCAGGTGCGTCTGCATGATCGAGGCCTCGAGCCGGGCGAGCTGGTTGCCCAGGCAGAAATGCGTCCCGAAGCCGAAGGCGAGATGGTTGTTCGGGGTGCGCTCGATATCGAAGCTCTCCGGATCCTCGAAGACCTTCTCGTCGAAGTTCGCCGACTCGAAGAGCAGGATGATCTTCTCGCCCTGGTGCAGCTGCGTGCCGTGGAACTCGATGTCGGCGGTGACGGTGCGGGCCATGTTCTTCACCGGCGAGGTCCAGCGCAGCATCTCCTCGATGGCGTTCGGCAGTAGCGAATGGTCCTTCACCAGACGCCGATGCTGATCGGGGTGCAGAAGGAGCTGCCTGGTCCCGCCGGACAGCGTGTGCCGTGTGGTCTCGTCGCCGCCGATCAGCAGCAGCAGAACCTCGGTGACGATCTGGTGGTCCTCCAGGTGTGACCCTTCGACCTCCGAGTGCACCAGGACGCTCACCAGATCATCGGTCGGCGCCGCCTTCCGGGCGGTGATCATGCTCATCATGTATTCGGAGTAGGCCGCGAACGCGTCCATGCTGATCTGGAAGTCCGCTTCCGCGGCGGTGCTGCTTAAGAAGCTGACCAGGTCATCGGACCATTTGAGGAACATCGCGCGTTCCTCGGGAAGCACGCCGAGCATGTCGCCGATGACCGCCATCGGCAGGGGTGCCGCGAGGTCGCGGACGAAATCGCACTCCCCCCGTTCGCACACCGCGTCGATCAGCGTGTCGCACAGCGCCGCGATCTTGGCCTCCTGGTCTTTCACGCGCTTGCGGGTGAAGCCGTTATTCACCAGCTTGCGGCGCAACAGATGCTGAGGATCGTCCATCTCGATCATCATCTCGACGCCGTCCTGGTCGGGTCGGATGCCGCCGGCGTTGGAGAACACCTCGGGTTTGCGCTCGGCCTCGATGACGGCCTGGTACGTCGACGCGGCGCCCAGCCCCTTGCGGTCCCGGAATACCGGTTGGTGTTCGCGCATCCAGCGGTACGCGGGGTGGGTGTCCCCGGCGTAGAAATTGCCGTCGGTCAGGTCGACGTCGGGCTTGGTGGCCGGATTGGTATCCAGATCGGTCGGGTTCACGAGATCTCCTGTGCGTCGCCAAATGTCATCTGTACGTGATCCGACGAACTGGACAACAATGCACGCTTCGGAAGGCCCAGCGATGCAAGCTCTTTCGCGTACGCGTGATCACCCAGGCGGACGCGCACCCCGCCGAACCGGGTGCGCACGCCGTCCATGGTGTTCTCGAAGGCGGTCTCCCGGGTGATTCCGTCGCGGTAGGAGTAGCTGACCTGGGCCTGCTGGCGGGGGGTCAGCCGGAACGGCAAGCCACGGTGAAACTCCATGTCGATCACCAGTTGCCCGTCTATGCTGCAGCTGAAGCCGGACCGCCGTCCGTCGCGAACGGTGAAGTCCGCCATCACTTTCGGATAACCCCAGATCGTGGTTCCCGCCTCGAGCGTGAACCCCTGGTCGACGGGCAGGTGCTGGATGAAGGCGCCGGCCGACTTCAGGGCACCCAACCCGTCCGACGTGGCCCCGGCGGGGGCGCCGGGCGGGTTGACCAGGATGCTGGTGCCGAATTCGTGATACTGGCCCAGGTCGCCGTCGATGTAGTGCATCAGCATCAGGACCACGATCGCGCGGCCCGGCAGGTACCGGCACACCCGCAGGCCGCTGGGGTCGATCAGCCGCTGGGCCGCGTCGGCGTCGACCGAGAACATCGCCATGTGCTGACGCGCCTCGCGGATCCGCACCGGCATGGTGAGTACCGTGCCGGCGATGGTGTGCTGGGAGGCCGTCATTCGGTCAATCTAGAACGTGTTCTAACCCGCTGGCAAGCAACGTTCACACGAGCGCGCCCAGCTCGCGGATCTGCTCGGCGTCGCGACCGGACACCACCATCATGGTGACGCCCGAGGCCTCCCAGGCCTTGATCTGCTGGCGCACGTGGTCGGTATTGCCGACGATCGCGGCGTCGTCGACGACCTCGTCGGGGATGATCTCGGCCGCCTTCTCCTTCTGGTTGCTGCGGAAGAGCCTGGTCACGTCGTCGACCACCTCGCCGTAGCCCATCCGGCGGTAGACGTCGGCGTGGAAGTTGGTGTCCTCGGCGCCCATGCCGCCCATGTAGAGAGCCAGGTAGGGCTTCATGGCCGCGAACGCGGCGGGGCGGTCGTCGGTGATGACGATGGTGGCGGTGGCGCAGATCTCGAACTCCGCGCGGCTGCGGCGCGCGCCGGGCCGGGCGAACCCTTCGTCGAGCCACTCGTTGTAGGTGTCGGCCATTCGCGGCGTGTAGAAGATCGGCAGCCAGCCGTCGCAGATCTCGGCGGACAGCGCGACGTTCTTCGGGCCCTCGGCCCCCAGCATGATCGGGAGGTCGGCGCTGCGCGGGTGGGTGATCGGCTTGAGCGGCTTGCCCAGGCCGGTCGTGCCCTCTCCGGTCCGCGGCAACGGGTAGTGCGGCCCCGCGCTGGTTACGGGCTTCTCGCGGTTCAACACCTGTCGAATGATGTCGATGTATTCCCGCGTGCGGGCCAGCGGCTTGGGAAACGTCTGGCCGTACCAGCCCTCCACCACCTGCGGGCCCGATACGCCGAGGCCCAGGATGTGCCGGCCGCCGCTGAGGTGGTCGAGGGTCAGCGCGGCCATCGCGCAGGCCGTCGGGGTGCGCGCGGACAGCTGCACCACCGATGTGCCCAGGCGCAGCCGGTGAGTCGACGACCCCCACCAGGCCAGCGGGGTGTAGGCGTCGGAACCCCACGCCTCCGCGGTGAACACAGCATCGAATCCGGCCTCTTCGGCGGCGGCGACCAACTCCCCGTGATTCTCCGGCCGGCCAGCGCCCCAGTACCCCAGCTGCAACCCCAGCTTCATGCCCGACCTCCCGACTGAAACGGCCAATGACGAACGACCCACACCACAGAGAATTGAATCCGTTGTTAGAACCTGTTCTACTCGACGGCGTGACAGCAAGCTCAAGCACCCCGACCTTGACCGAAGACCGTGAGCCGCCGCTCTCCGCGCCGCTGACGCTGGCCTACGACTATCACCGTTCAGTCGGCCCCACCCTCGGAGCGTTTTTCACCGGCCTGCGCGACCACCAGATCCTCGGAGTCCGCGGGTCGGACGGACGGGTACACGTCCCGCCGGCGGAATACGACCCGGTCACCTACGAGCCGCTGAGCGAGATGGTGCCGGTGTCGTCCGTCGGCACCGTCGCATCGTGGAGTTGGCAGCCAGAGCCGCTGGCGGGCCAGCCCCTGGAGCGGCCGTTCGCCTGGGCGCTGATCAAGCTCGACGGTGCCGACACCCTCCTCATGCACGCGGTGGACGCTGGCTCCGCGACGGCGATCAGCACAGGCGCCCGGGTGCACGTGCACTGGGCCGACGAGACGGAGGGCGTGATCACCGACATCGCCTACTTCGCGCTCGGCGGCGAGGCCGAGCCCGTGCCGGCGCCGGGGCCGCAGCGGGACCCGGTGACCGTGATCAAAACCCCCGTCTCGCTGACGATCCAGCACACGGCATCGCACGAGGAGAGCGCCTATCTGCGAGCGATCGCCGAGGGCAAGTTGCTGGGCGCGCGGACGCACAGCGACGGCCCGGGCAAGGTGTATTTCCCGCCGCACGGTGCCGATCCGGCCACCGGCCAGCCCACCACCGAGTTCGTCGAGCTGCCCGACAAGGGCACGGTGACGACGTTCGCGATCATCAACATCCCGTTCGAGGGCCAGCGCATCAAACCTCCGTATGTGGCGGCCTACGTCCTGCTCGATGGCGCCGACATCCCGTTTTTGCATCTCGTCGCCGACATCGACGCGCACGAGGTCCGGATGGGCATGCGGGTGCAGGCGGTATGGAGGCCCCGCGAGCAGTGGGGCTTCGGGATCGACAACATCGACTACTTCCGGCCCGCCGGGGAACCCGACGCCGAGTACGACACCTACAAGCACCACCTGTAAAGGGCACATCCACTCATGAGCGCTCGCAGCGTTGCGGTCGTCGGCTTCGCCCACGCCCCACACGTCCGCCGCACCGACGGCACCACCAACGGCGTCGAGATGTTGGTGCCGTGTTTCGCCCAGCTCTACGCCGAACTCGGGATCACCAAGTCAGACATCGGATTCTGGTGCTCTGGGTCATCGGATTACCTTGCCGGACGGGCTTTTTCGTTCATCTCGGCGATCGACTCGATCGGCGCGGTGCCGCCGATCAACGAATCGCACGTCGAGATGGACGCGGCGTGGGCCCTGTTCGAGGCCTACATCAAGATCCTCACCGGCGAGGTGGATACCGCGCTCGTGTACGGCTTCGGGAAGTCGTCGGCCGGGGTGCTGCGCAGCATCCTGTCGCGGCAAACCGACCCGTACACGGTCGCGCCGCTGTGGCCGGACTCGGTGTCGATGGCGGCGCTGCAGGCCCGCGTCGGGCTCGATTCGGGCAAGTGGACCGAGGACCAGATGGCGCGCGTGGCGATCGATTCCTTCGCTGCCTCGCCCCGGGTCGACTCGGTGGAACCGGGGAGCAGCGTCGCGGAGTTGCTGGACCGGCCGTTCTTCGCCGATCCCCTGCGCCGCCACGACATCGCACCGATCACCGACGGCGCCGCTGCGGTGGTACTGGCGGCCGACGGGCGGGCGCGTGAACTACGGGAGAACCCGGCCTGGATCACGGGGATCGACCACCGCATCGAATCCCCGTCGCTGGGCGTGCGCGACCTCACCGAGTCGCCGTCGACGAGGGCCGCGGCCAAGACGGCCAGCGGCGGTAGAACCGAGAAGATCGACGTGGCGGAGATCTGCGCGCCGTTCACCCACCAGCACCTGATCGTCGCGGAGGCGATCAGGCTCCCGGGGCGGACGAAAATCAACCCCTCCGGGGGTGCGCTGGCGGCCCACCCGATGTTCGTCGCCGGCCTGGAGCGCATCGGGTTTGCGGCGCAGCACATCTGGGACGGCTCGGCCGAGCGGGTGCTGGCGCACGCGACCAGCGGGCCGGCGCTGCAGCAGAATCTCGTCGCGGTGATGGAAGGGACGAACTGATGGCCGGAGCAGGGGCGACTCTCGCCGCGGTGCTCGGCACCGGGCAGACCAAGTACGTGGCCAAACGCCAGGACGTGTCGATGAGCGGCATGGTGCGCGAGGCGATCGACCGGGCGCTCGCCGACTCCGGCTCCACCTTCGCCGACATCGACGCCGTCGTGGTCGGCAAGGCACCCGATTTCTTCGAGGGCGTCATGATGCCGGAGTTATTCATGGCCGACGCCATGGGCGCCACCGGAAAACCGATGATCCGGGTGCACACCGCGGGCTCTGTCGGTGGATCGACCGCCGTCGTGGCGGCCAGCCTGGTGCAGTCGGGGAAGTACCGGCGCGTGCTGGCGATGGCCTGGGAGAAGCAGTCGGAGTCGAACGCCATGTGGGCGTTGTCGATCCCGGTGCCCTTCATCAAACCGGTGGGTGCGGGCGCGGGCGGCTACTTCGCCCCGCACGTGCGTGCCTACATCCGCCGCTCCGGCGCACCGAACGACATTGGTGCGATGGTGGCCGTCAAGGACCGCCTCAACGGCTCCCGCAACCCGCTCGCTCACCTACAGCAGCCGGACATCACGCTGGAGAAGGTGATGCAGTCCCCCATGCTGTGGGATCCGATCCGCTTCGACGAGACGTGCCCGTCCTCCGATGGCGCGTGTGCGGTGGTGATCGGCGACGAGCAGATCGCTGACGCCGCGGTGGCCCGCGGTCTCCCGGTGGCGTGGATCCATGCCACGGCGCTACGGACCGAGCCGCTCGCGTTCTCCGGGCGCGACCAGGTCAGCCCCCAGGCTGGGCGGGATGCGGCCGCGGCGCTGTGGAAGGCCGCCGGGATCACCAACCCCATCGACGAGATCGACATTGCCGAGATTTACGTTCCGTTCTCCTGGTTCGAGCCGATGTGGCTGGAGAACCTGGGCTTTGCCGCCGAGGGCGAGGGCTGGAAGCTCACCCAGGCGGGCGAGACCCGCATCGGTGGCCGCCTGCCGGTGAACCCGTCGGGCGGCGTGCTCTCGTCGAACCCGATCGGCGCCTCCGGCATGATCCGGTTCGCCGAGTCCGCGATCCAGGTGATGGGCAAGGCCGGGGACCATCAGGTCGCCGGCGCGCGCAAGGCGTTGGGTCACGCCTATGGCGGCGGGTCGCAGTACTTCTCCATGTGGGTGGTCAGCACCGACAAACCCGGCAGCGAAAAAGCCAAGGCCGCACCGTGACCGCGAGCCCCGCCCACGAGGCCGGCCGCCGTTCGCGAGACGCGGTCACGGCCCGTGACAAAGAGGCGTGGCTGGCGGTGTTCGCCGACGACGCCGTCGTCGAGGACCCGATCGGGCCGTCGGCGTTCGACCCGGACGGCACTGGTCACCGTGGCCGCACCGCGATCTCGGCGTTCTGGGACGTGGCCATCGCTCCCACCACCAGAATCGAGTTTCACTTCCGCGACACCTTCCAGTGCGGCGACGAGGAAGCCAACGTCGGGCACATTCTCATCACCAGGGGCGACTACCAGATCACCGCCGAAGGTGTCTTCACCTACCGGGCCGACGCCGAGGGCAAGATGGTTGCGTTGCGTGCGTACTGGGAGGTGGACCGCGCGACGGCGACCGCCCGAAAGGTGCCCGGCTGACTCCCCCCGGGGGAATATCAGTGGGAAGATCACAGCGTCGAATCCGCCGCCATTGCGCACACCGGCTGCAAAACTGTAACGTGTTCTAGTTAGAGGCGTGCAATGGGAGGTGCGAGGTGACTACCGACATCGCTGCGGTCGGCGTCCGGGAGATTGATGCCGGCGCTCTGCCGACGAGGTTTGCCCGCGGCTGGCACTGCCTGGGCGTCGCGAAGGACTTCCTGGACGGCCAGCCGCACGGGATCGAGGCGTTCGGCACCAAACTGGTGGTCTTCGCCGACTCCCAGGGCGACATCAAGGTGCTCGACGGCTACTGCCGCCACATGGGCGGCGACCTGAGCGAGGGCGCCATCAAGGGCGACGAGGTGGCCTGCCCGTTCCACGACTGGCGCTGGGGCGGCGACGGCCGCTGCAAGCTGGTTCCCTACGCCAAACGGACACCGAAGACTGCGCGCACCCGGGCGTGGACGACGGACGTGCGGGGTGGGTTGCTGTTCGTCTGGCACGACCACGAGGGCAATCCCCCGGACCCGGCGGTGCAGATCCCCGACATCCCCGAGGCCGCCAGCGGCGACTGGACCACGTGGCGGTGGAACACCATGCTCATCGAGGGATCCAACTGCCGCGACATCATCGACAACGTCACCGACATGGCGCACTTCTACTACATCCATTTCGGGTTGCCGACGTACTTCAAGAACGTGTTCGAAGGCCACATTGCCTCGCAGTACCTGCACAACGTCGGCCGGCCGGACGTGAACGACCTCGGCACTTCCTACGGCGACTCGCAGCTGGATTCGGAGGCGTCCTACTTCGGGCCGTCGTTCATGATCAACTGGCTGCACAACACCTACAGCGGCTTCAAGGCCGAGTCGATCCTGATCAACTGCCACTACCCGGTGACACAGGACTCGTTCGTGCTGCAGTGGGGCGTCATCGTGGAAAAGCCGAAGGGTATCGACGACCAAACCGCCGACCGGATGTCCAAGGGCTTCACCGACGGCGTCAGCAAGGGCTTTCTGCAGGACGTGGAGATCTGGAAGCACAAGACCAGAATCGAAAACCCGTTGCTGGTCGAGGAAGACGGCGCCGTCTACCAGTTGCGGCGCTGGTATCAGCAGTTCTATGTCGACGTCGCCGACGTCACGCCGGACATGGTGCAGCGCTTCGAACTCGAGGTCGACACGGCGCGCGCCAACGAGTACTGGGGCGCCGAGGTCGAACGCAACCTCCAGGCACGGGAAGCGGCCAAAGCCGAGTCGGTGTGAACCAAGACCCACCGGCCGTCCCCGACGTCGATCAACTCACCCGGTCGATGCTGCTCCTACGTGGCGATCACGGCGACCACCACCCGCCCGCGGGTGGCAGCGGCGGCCCCGTGTCGCGATCGTGGTCGAAGTCGCGCAGTTTCGCCGACGACCCGGTACGTGCCGCCGCGGTCGCCGAAGCCACCCGAGTCGACCGCGAGCGCTACCTCACTGCGGGCCTGCACCCAGTGGACTGCCGGTTCTGTCACGTGACCGTGGCCGTGAGGAGGCTCGGCCCCGGACACACGGCGGTGCAGTGGAATGCGCATGCGGCGCAACGGTGTGCGTTCTTCACCGACATTCGGGAGTCCGGCGG
>CAIYOH010000355.1 GCA_903927745.1 uncultured Mycobacteriaceae bacterium | reverse complement strand
CTGCAGGCCCTCAACGGACAGCCCGTTGAGGGGCTCATCAACGCCATCGGCCAGCCCATCGCATCCGACGTCGGACTGTATCCCTGGCTGCTGAACCTGTGGGTTGGGGCCGTCACGAATCCGTCGGAGGCCGCGGGGCCCCAGAGTGGAATCCCCTCCATCGGCATCGGCTGACGGTCCGCGCTTGGGCGGACCGCTTCTGGTAGCATCTCAATGTGCATCAAATGATGCCAGCGGAGGTGCAGGATGCGGACCACGGTCACGATCGACGACGAATTGCTCGCCAAGGCTGCCGAGTTGACGGGTATCCGTGAGAACGCCGCCCTGCTGCGTCACGGGCTTCAGACGTTGATTCGCGTCGAGAGCGCCCGACGGCTCGCCGCCCTCGGCGGCACCGATGAATCGGCAACATCGGGCTCTCGCCGGCGGCCCGACGGCCCGATGCGCAACGGATGATTCTGGTCGACTCGTCGATCTGGATTGACCATCTCCACACTAGCGAGCCTGCGCTGGTCGAGCTGTTGAGTCTGGATCAGGTTGGCTGCCACTCGCTGATCATCCAGGAGATCGCACTCGGCTCAATTCGGCAACGTGATGTCGTGGTCATGCTGCTGACCAACCTGTACCAGTTCCCCGCGGTCGGCCATCGCGACATCCTGTACCTCACCGAACAGCGGCAACTTTGGGGACGCGGGCTCAGTGCCATCGACGTCCATCTGCTGGCCGCGGCGACGGTGGAGCCGGGCACGCAGCTGTGGACTCGCGACAAGCGACTCAAGGCCGCATGCGCCGAGACGGGCGTGGTGTTGTTCAGTGAGCAATGAGCCACTCAGTGATCGGTCAGAAAGCGGCGCAACCCGTGTTTGCGGATGGTGACCCGCGTCGCCTGGTTCTCCCACGTACGACGATTCTTGCCCCGGACGTCGATGTGGTGGTGGACCACCTTGATGCTGGGATCGAACTGCCTTTTGACGCCCCGCTTCTCCAGGCGGATGCACAGTTCCTGAATCTCCTGGGACCGCAGCACGGGATCGAACCCGCCGAGCGAGCGGAAGATCGTGGAGTACACCAGCATGTTGCCCTCGTGGACCCAGTAGGCGGGCGCCGGCGACGGGGCTACGAGAGTGTTGGGCCAGCTCCTCATGGCTGGGCCGGCCGCTCGTCGCAGTGCGTTCGCCAGCCGCGGCCGATCCCGCAATCGGTCGATCGACCACTGCAGCGTCCCCGTGCCGTTTCCCCACACCGACAGTGCGGCGCCGTAGTTGCACCACTCCTGGTGGCCGTCGGCGAAGGTGACCAGCCCGCCGATCATGCCGACGCCGCGGTCGGCGTAGCGCGCGGCGAGATCCCTTGCTACGGAGGCACTGTCGGGGGTCTCCAGGTCCATGTCGGCGTCGATGAAGTGAATCAGCACCCCGTCGTCGACCTGGTCGATGATCTGGTTGCGGTTGGCGCCGGCGCCGCGGTTCTCAGGGCTGCGCACAAAGGTCACGGCGCCGCCGTACTCGCGCACCACGTCGGCGCTGTCGTCGCTGGAGGCGTCGTCGAGCACGAACACCGCGTTGTAGCGTTGCGCCAGCACCTGGGGGAGCAGCGAGCGAAGGTGAGCACCCATGTTGTAGTTCGGGATGGCGGCAACGACCGGTAATTCCCTGGATTTGGTCATGGCGTGGGTGCCACCGGATCCCCGGGCGGGGTGTAGCCCTCCAAGTACGACGCGGGCGGGGGCTTCGGGATCGTCAGGTTGGGCCGCAGTGCGCTGGGCCCGTAGCACGCCCACAGTGTCGCGGCCGGCGACTTCGAGGGGTGGATGGCGAAGTCGCGCAGGAGTTGGGCGTCATAGGGCCGGGCGGGCCCGAAAAGTGAGTTGCCGGAGTGGTTTTCACCGTTCTCGACCTGGTAGACGGCGCCGGGGAAGGGCAGCGGCTCGAGGATGCGCCCGTGGTTTCGCCACCAGTCGAAGGCCCACCCGTGTTCCAGCACGTGCTCAAGGCGCTCTCCGAACGCGTCGGCAATCTGCCGTTGCGTCGCGGACACGGTCAGGTGGGCCGGGACCTCGTAGGCGTCGAACGGGACGATGAACGACGTGCCGCAGAACCGGTAGAAATCCCTCAGTCGCTTGTATCCGTTGCGCCGGCGCGAGTACATCAACCCGCGCTTGACCACCCACCCGGCGTGGCCGGGGCGGTCATGCACGAACGCCGCCAGGTCGCGGTGGACGAAGTCGTCGGCGTCGACGAACATCACGTAGTCGGGGCCGAATTCGCGGGCGGCGATCAGCCCGACGGCGTTCTTGGTGCCCTTGTCCCAGATCACCGACGCCGGACCAGTGCGCGGGCCCTGGATGGCCGACGGCGGCGGGAAGTCGACCTCGATGAACTGGACGCGCTGCGGCAGCGGAAACGCCGGCCGGCGATTGCCGACGATGATCACCACAAAGTCGTCGCCGCTCTGCTGGGTGAGCGACGCCAACGTGTCCTGCAGCAAGGCCTCGACGCGGCCGTAGTCTGCGGCGTTCTGCGGGTTGCGCAGGGTCGTGATGAACGCCAGCATCTCGTGTGTTCCTCCCGTCGTCAGCCTAGTCGATGGGTATCGGCCCCGGTGGGCCGCGAAAACGCGAACAGGTGCTGCCCCTCCCACTGTTCCTCTGTGACGAGTTCGAAGCCCCGCTCGCGGAACAGCGACCGGAGTTCCTCGACGCGAAGGCTGTTCATCCAGCCGTGCCGCACGCGACTGGCTTTCTCCAGCACGGCGCGCGGTGATCGGCCGCCGGCTCTGGCGGGGGCGTAGGTCAGCACGCAGCCCGTGACGCACGTCGCCAGCCAGTCGATCAGCGAGGGAACGTCGCGCACGTATTCCAGGACGCCGCTGAACACGGCGACGTCGTAGCGATCGGGGCCCAGGGCCGGAAGGGGCCGATCGTTGAGGTCGCACACGAGGGTCCCCGGGCCGCGATCGACGATGTCGGACGGGACGTAGGTACAGGACGGATCCAGATGGCGTTCGAAAACCCTCTTGCCGGCGCCGAATTCGATGACACGGCTGTTCTTGGGCACCAGCGCGGCAAGCTGTGTGTTGCGCGGTTCCCACGACGGGTAGATATTGCGGGTGTCGGCCCAGCGCCTGCGGTCGGTCGTCTTGCGCAGAGTCGTGATCATCCGCAGCATGCTGCCGTCCCTTCCTCCAGTCCCAGGTGACGCCCGAGGCGCGCGTAGTCGGCGTGCAGCCGTTGTTGCAAGCCCGCGACGGCGGCGCGTGTCTTCGCGCGGATCTCCGACGAGTCGGCGAGCCGTTCCGCCACCCGGTCGATTACGGCGGTGCTGGTCAGCGTGTCGGTGCGGATCAACGAGCGTTCGTCACCGATGGACAGCGCGAAGTCTCTGCACTTGGGTTGATACTCCAGGGAAATGACGGGCGTTTCGGAGATCGACGCCAGGATGCCCGCGTGCAGCCGGCTGACGATGACGACGGAGCAGCGGGCCAGTTCGCGGGCGGCGGCGGTCGCGTCGGCGGGGAGCACGATGTCCGAGGCGGTGTCCCCGAGCGCTCGCCTGGTCCAGCGCTGGTCGTCGGGATTCATCAGTATCCCGACGAACCGATGGCCCTGCGCCGCCAGGTGCCGTACCGCGGCGGCCATCTCGTCGACCGGCCGTTGCGGGTTGTGGCCCCACAGGTCGTCGCCGAAACCGAGGTTCACCCCGATCAGTCCCTCCTCCGGGGCCACGTCGGGCCGGGGGAGCAGGAGCGCCGGGTCGCCGGACACCTCGACACCGAGCCCGATGTCCGACAACAGTTCCGCGCTGCGGGGGCCGCGCACCGATACGGTGCGGAACTCGGACAGCAATGGTTTCCACCGCGTCAGCTCATCTTTCCCGGAGCCGCTGTTGCGGCCCTGGAAGACGGGGTCCTCGACGCCGACCCCGATCGCGTAGGTGCCGTGATGGCCGGTGAGTGCCACGCCGCGGCTGACCAGTCGCCGCCAGACGCGGCGCCCGATGAGGGTGCCGCCGCCCAGCACCTGCGTGCCGCGCCGCAGCGACCGGTTCGACCCCGTCGCGAAAGCCCGGATCATCTCCTGCGTAAGGCACGGCATGTCGACGAACGCTGCGCCGCTTAACTGCGATCGGACTGCGTCGTAGATCGCGTCGTCGCCGAGGTTGCCCCTGCCGTGCCACCCCAGGTAGGCGACCACGGGCGGCTCACCGCACGTCATGCCATTGCTCCGCACACCACCCCACGCTACGGGTAACATTTTTCTGAATGTGGATCTACGTGTTGTACATGGGATTCGCTTTGGCGCTCGACCCTTTCCGCCTGGGATTCGCACTGGTCCTGACGTCGCGGCGGCGCCCCATGCTGAATCTGTTCGTCTTCTGGTTGGGCGGCGTGGCGGCGGGCGTGGGCATGGCCCTGGTCGGACTGCTCGTGCTGCGAGATGTCACCCAGACCGTCGTGAAGAATGTGATGTCTGTGATCGACCGCGTGCGGTCCTCGGTCGTGATCCTCTCCGGTGGAGGCCTGCAGATCACGTTCGGCGTGCTTCTGCTGCTCGCCTTGGCCGTCATCAAGATCCGCGAGCGCTCACGCGACCGGTCGCCGACGGCGGTCGGGGGCGGCGGTGCACCGGAGGTGGCGCGCCCCCCGCGCGGGCCCGCAGCGGTGCTCGCGTGGTTCGCCGCCCGCACGACGGAGATGTTGAAGTCCGACTACATCTGGCCGGTGTTCGTGGCCGGTGCCGCGTCGGCGATCCCGCCCGTCGACGGGGTGGCGATGCTGGCCGTCATCATTGGGTCCCGGGTCCACCTCGCCACGCAGTTCGCCGCCTTCTTCGTCTTCGTCCTCATCATGCTGCTGATCGTGGAGATCCCGCTCATCAGCTATGTGGTGTGGCCGGACAAGACCGAGCGCCTGGTGGCGCAGGTCCAGGTGTGGATTCAGGCCCACCTGCGCCAGATCATGCAGGTGCTGCTGGGAATGGCCGGGGTCACCGCCCTGGTCCAGGGAGTGGCCAACCTCTGAGCCGGCGCGCAGCGTCTACCCGAGGGTGTTCGCGGTCAGGCCGAACTCGGCCAGGGTGCTCATCAGGTCGTGGCGCAGCGCCTCCTGCGAGTTCGTCCGGCCGGGGAGGTAGGCGTTGATCGAGATCCAGACGTGGGCGCGGTTGCGCCCCGAGGCGACGAACAGCTGGCCTCCCATGCCGTCGAGGATGCGCCGGGTGATGCCGGGTTCGATCAGCCGGCCGCCGCTGTAGTCGGCGTCGGTGCCGTCGGCGCGGTTGATCGCTGGATCGTTTTCGCCCATGTTGGAGCAGCCGATCGGGAGAGCGGCGGTTCCCAGACCCACGCCCGCCGCCCTGCGCGCCACCCACCTGGGCGTCAGCGAGGTGAGCGGCAGCGGCGCCAGCAACTCTTCGGTGACGTCTGCCAGCTCGGCGAAAGCCTGTGTGAACTTCGGACGGAGCTCGCCGAGGTCCGACGCCAGGCCCGTCGGATCGACGGACACGGTGGTGAACACCAGGGCGTTGCCGCGGGTGTCGTCCTCGGTGCGGTCGCTGATCGGAACGGACAGGGTGACGGTGCCGTCGGGGGTGATGCGCCCCATCCGGACGCCGAGCCTGGCGGCGAACCCGGCGAACAGCGTGAAGGTGTTTCCGCCGATCCGGTGCGCGCAGGCGTCCCAGTCGGCCGTGTCGACCAGCAGGGTCACGGCCGGCACGGTGACGGGCTGGTCGTCGCCCGCCACCCGCGGCGACGGCGGCGCCGAGCTGAACGACGCGGCGACCTCCGTGCGGTTCTTGCGGGCGATGTGCGCGGTGGCTCGCAGCGCGCGCGCCAGTTCGGGTGTCGAGGCGAGGGTCTGTCGGCCGTCCCGCAGGGCGGCGCGGCCGCGTGTGCGGGACCCTGGTTCCGGATAGCCCAGGTCGCGGACCCTGCCCGCCGCCGCATCGGCGATCGCCGTGAGGAGGCCTAGTCCGTCGACGACGGTGTGCGACGACACCAGGGTGACCGCCGTACCGCCGTCCTCGAGCGGAAGCACACCCAGGTGCCAGCTGGGCCCGTATTCCGGGTCGAGTGGCTCACACGCGCGCTCGTAGGTCCACGCGCCTACCTCGGAGCGCGGGCGCGGGGTGTCGGCGACATCGATGTCCGCGGGCCCCCGCCAGGCGACCCATCGATCGCGCGCGAACGGCAGCGGAGAGCGTTCGACCCGTCGTCCCATCAACCCGTAGCCGAGGTTGTGGTGAAACCGGCGCAACCCGTCCATGTCCACTGGCCGGTTGTAGATCCAGCTGTACTGCACCATCGCCGCGTAGCCCAGCGCACGCACACCCAGGAACGACGCCTGGTCCATGTGTGCGAGCCGATTGTCCACCGGGGATACCGTAGTCGATTGGGTGCGACGAGCGTGGTTTTCGGCCGCAAACGCCCCCACGCCGGTACGCTGTCGTCCGTGGTAGAGACTTCGATTCCCGGAGTGCTGCGCGAACGCGCCAGCTTGCAGCCCAACGATCCGGCGTTCACGTACCTGGACTACGACCACGACTGGGACGGCGTGGCGACGACCCTGTCGTGGTCGCAGCTGTATCGCCGGGTGGCCAACCTCGGCGGGCACCTCCGGCAGCACGGCTCCACCGGTGATCGCGCGCTGATTCTGGCGCCACAGGGACTCGACTACGTGCTGGGTTTTTTGGCCGCCATCGAGGCGGGGCTCATCCCGGTCCCGCTGTCGGTGCCCTTTGGCGGCGCCCACGACGAGCGCACCATCTCGGTGCTGGCCGACACGTCGCCGACCGTCGTCATCACCACCTCGGCCGCGATCGACAACGTGATCGCTGCCGTGCAGCCGCAGGAGGGCCGACCCGCGCCGGCGATCGTCGAGGTCGACCGACTGGACCTGGAAACCCGGACGAAACCGACCGGGCCGCGGCCCCGCCGGACGGGCGGCGACCCGTCCGATTGCATCTACCTGCAGTACACCTCGGGCTCGACGCGCGCGCCCGCCGGCGTCATGGTGTCCACCAGGAACGTCTTCGCGAACTTCGAGCAGATCATGAGCGACTTCTTCATCGCCGAGGGTGGGGTTCCCCCGTCGGACCTGACGGTGACGTCCTGGCTGCCGCTCTACCACGACATGGGCCTGCTGCTCGGAATCCTGATGCCCATTCTGGTGGGCTGCCCGACGCTGCTGTCGAGCCCCGCGGGGTTCCTGCAGCGCCCGGCCCGGTGGCTGCACATGATGGCGCTCGACGGGTGCACAGTCTCGGCCGGCCCGAACTTCGCCTACGAGCTCGCGGTGCGCAAGACCTCCGACGACGACATGGCCGGGTTCGACCT
>CAIYOH010000354.1 GCA_903927745.1 uncultured Mycobacteriaceae bacterium | reverse complement strand
CCGCTGAAAACCTTGAAACCACTGGAACCACTGGAACCACTGGAACCGCTGAAACCGCAGAGGCGACAACCGAATCCACCGACGTTGCCGCTGGCTCGGAGCCGGCCGACGAGCCGGCCGACGAGCCCGCTGCCGAGCCGGGCACACGGCGGTTTCGGTTCGGGCGGTTGAACGCCGGCTGGTTCACCACCAGGCGGCTCACCGCCGCCGCCGCAATCGCCGCCCTGCTGTTCGTCGGTTCCGCGGCGTTCGCCGGCGCGGCGGTGCAGCCGTATCTTGTCGATCGGGCCGCGGTGGCGACCAAGACGGATGCGGCGAGGACCGCCACGGCCGCGATCACCACACTGTGGAGCTACACACCCGAGAACATGGATGGTCTGGCCGACCGCGCGGCCACCTATCTCAGCGGTGACTTCCAAGCCCAGTACCGCAAATTCCTCGACGCGATCGTCGGGCCCAACAAGCAGGCCAAGACGAGCAGCAGCACCGAGGTCGTCGGCGCCGCGGTGGAATCGCTGGACGACGGCGACGCGGTCGTCATCGTCTACACCAACACCACGTCCACCAGCCCGCTGACCAAGAACATCCCGGCACTCAAATACCTTTCCTACCGGGTGTTCATGACGCACACGAACGGGCGCTGGCTGGTCACCAGGATGGCGACCATCACCTCGCTGGACCTGACGCCGCACATCTGACGCGATTTCCGCCCATGGCCGTCACGTCCCCGGTGTCGCACCGATCGACCGTCGTGGCCCTGTTGCTCCTGACGTTCGTCACCGGGCTGGCCGACGCTGTCAGCATCCTGATTCTCGGCCACGTCTTCGTGGCCAACATGACCGGTAACGTGATCTTCCTCGGTTTCTGGCTCGCCCCGCGGACCAGGATCGACCTGACCGCCGCGGCGGTGGCCCTCGTGACCTTCGTCTGCGCCACCATTGCCAGCGGTCGGCTGATCCGCGTGTTCGGCGAGCGCACCCGGGCCTGGATCATCGCGGCGCTGTCGATGGAGGCCGCCATGTTGGTCGCGCTGTCGGTCGTCAACGGAGCCGGAATTCTGCGCTACGACAACGACACGAAGCTCATCACGATCGGCGTCCTCGGCGTGATCTTCGGCCTGCAGCACTCCAGTGCCCGCCAATTCGGGATCCAGGAACTCTCCACCACGGTGTTGACGTCCACGCTCGTCGGCTTCGGCGTCGACAGCCGCCTGGCCGGCGGAACGGGCGCCCGGGGCCTGCTGCGCTTCGGCGCCGTCGCAACCATGTTCGCCGGCGCGTTCGCCGGCGCGACGATGTCGCGGTACGTCGTCGCGCCGATCTTCGCTGTCGCCGCGGCGGTGGTGGTGGTGAGCCTGCTGATCTTCCGGTTCGGGCCGCCGGGCGCTACGGCGCCGGGTCCGCCCGAGAGTATGCCCGAGAGTATTGCCCCGCAGCCAGGGCGAGGATTTCCTCCCGGTCCGCCGCCAGGATGAACCCAAACCCGATCGCCGCATCGAGGGCCACGGTGAACCGCGTCAGGTAGTCCTGCGCGCCGCCGGGATAGAGCCGGTGCGCCGTGGCGGCGTCGAAGGGTTCCCCGGAGCCGAACAGCGCGGCCATGAGGTTCGCCGGCCCGCTGTCGGAACCGACGGACCCCGACGTGCGGGCGATCGGGGTGTCGACCCACGGGGTCCGGACCCCGCCGCGGGCGAGGCCGTTGGCGTCGGTGACGGGGCGGGGTGGGTCGTCGCTGGTCGCCTCCAGGGGCGGCGCCGACGCCGGGGACTCGCCGGACCGCAGCCAGGTGTCCAGGGCGGCCAGGGCCGCCTGCAGGACGTAGTGGTGTTGCGGCCCGAAGTTGATGAAGTACGGAAGTTCTTGCCCCATCAGGGAGTTGGTCGGGGTGTAGGCGGCGAGGATGTCGGCCAGCGGCTCCGAGCCGCTGTCGATGGGGGCGACCTGGATCGTGTAATTGTCGGCGTGCGCGGCGCCGGGAATCTCCCAGACCCGCAGCCGTTGGCTGTCGGGCCGGCGTGCGGGGTGGTAGCCCTCCCGCGCGGCACCGAAGACGTCGGTTTCGGTGAGGACCGTCATCAGCGGGACGCGCAGGTCCGGCCGGAAGGCGACCGCCTGGGTCATGCTCGCCCCATCGAAGATCGAGCCGCCGTCCAGCGGCGCGGCGGGGCCGAATCGGGAGTGGACCAGAAAGCCGTCGTAGACCGTTGCGAGCGGGTCGACGGCGTTGACGTAGGTGGTGAGGAACATGGCCGACTGCGATTCGCCGACGGCGATGACACGCTCGGGGCGCAGCTCACCGAGAACGCCGTCACCGGACTTCGCGACCAGGGCGCCGGCGTGCGAAAAGATGTCGTAGGCGAACTCGTCGCCGGGATGGTGCAGCGACGCGTACCTGGCCGGGTCCTGGGTCTTGAGCGACATGTCCATGCCCAGCATGCTGGCGCCGCCTTCCACTCCGACCCGCTGGGCCGAGACGGCGACGTAGGCGTAGCCCGAACGCACGATCTCGCGGTGCGCCATCATCCACACCGCGGGGGCGTCGATCCCGGCGCTCACGTTGAGCCATTCCACCAGGACGGTCCCGTTGAAGTGGGCCGGGTCTGTGGGCGTCAGTGCCACCATCCGGGTGGTGTAGTCGGCCATGCCGCCGGTGGGGGCGTAAGAGTGGGCGGTTCCCGACACGAAGAACTCTTCGGCGAGGTAACCCACGTCCGCCAGGTCGAAAGCGCCCAGGAGCAGCAGGGGCCTGCCGGGCGCGGGCGCGACGCGCGCCGCAGCGGTCATGCTCGTCGCGACCCGGTCAGCGGCTCCACGGTGGGAGAGCTTACGCAACGAGTCGTGCCCTGCGGCGGCGAGACCCGTTACGCTGCCCGTGATGACCACAGACTCACCGGTGACCCACACCGAGAGGCATTTCGAGGGAGCCGGCGGCGTACGCATCGTCTACGACACCTGGACTCCGCAGGGTGCGCCGCGGGCCGTGGTGGTGCTGGCCCACGGTCTCGGTGAACATGCCCGCCGCTACGACCACGTCGCGCGGCGCTTCGCCGACGCGGGGCTGGTCACCTACGCGCTGGATCACCGGGGGCACGGCCGCTCCGGCGGCAAGCGGGTACTCGTGCGCGACATCTCCGAGTACACCGCCGATGTCGACACCCTGGTGAGCATCGCCACCCGGGAGCATCCCGGTGTGAAGTGCGTCGTGCTCGGGCACAGTATGGGTGGCGGGATCGTCTTCGCCTACGGCGTGGAGCGCCCGGATAATTACGACATGATGGTGCTGTCCGGCCCGACGGTGGCGGCCCAGGATCAGGTGTCGGCGCCGATGCGCCTGGCCGCCAAGGTCCTTGGCCGGATCGCTCCCGGCCTGCCCGTACAGGAACTCGACGCCGGTGCGATATCGCGGGACGCGGCGGTGGTGGCGGCCTACAACGCCGACCCGCTGGTATACCACGGGAAGATCCCGGCCGGCATCGGGCGGGCGCTGCTGGGTGTCGGTGAGACCATGCCGCGGCGGGCGCCGGCACTGACCGCGCCGCTGCTGGTGGTGCACGGCTCCGACGACCGGCTGGTCCCCGTCGCCGGCAGCCGCCGCCTGGTCGAATGCGTGGGATCCACCGACGTGCAATTGACGGTCTATCCCGGTCTCTACCACGAAGTCTTCAACGAACCGGAGCGCGAACAGGTGATGGACGACGTGGTCGCATGGATCGCGCAGCGGCTGTGAGTGGGCGGCGGCGAGTGTCGGAGGGCTCCCGTAGTTTGGCGCTATGACCGACGACAAGATGCTGTCTCGCATCGCCGCGCTGCTGCGTCAGGCCGAGGGTACCGACAACCCGCACGAAGCCGATGCGTTCATGAGCGCCGCGCAGCGGCTGGCGACCGCGGCCGCGATCGATCTGGCGGTGGCGCGGTCCCACGCAGCCACTCGCTCGCCGGCACAGGCCCCGACCCAACGCACCATCACCATCGGCGCCGCGGGCACCAAGGGTCTGCGAACCTACGTCCTGCTGTTCATCGGCATCGCCGGGGCCAACGACGTCCGCTGCGATGTGGCGTCGAACTCCACGTTCGTCTACGCCTACGGGTTCGCCGAGGATATCGACGCCACGCACGCGCTCTACGCCAGCCTGGTCGTCCAGATGGTCCGGGCATCGGACGCCTACCTGTCCTCGGGTGCGCACCGGCCCACGCCGACGATCACGGCTCGGCTGAACTTCCAGCTGGCCTTCGGAGAGCGCGTCGGTCGGCGCCTGACCGAGGCCCGCGATCAGGCCCGCTGCGAGGCGACCAAGGATCACCGCCGGCCGCCAGGTACCGCGATAGCGCTGCGGGACAAAGATCTTGAGTTGCGCAGCTACTACCGCGGCGCATCGCGGGCCCGGGGAACCTGGCAGGCCAGTCGGGCGACGGCAGGGTTTTCGTCGGCGGCGCGACGCGCGGGCGACCGGGCCGGCCAGCGGGCGCGGCTCGGTGCCAGCCCCGAACTGCCCGGCGCGCGCGGCGCCCTGGGCCGGTGAGGGCGGGGGATTCCGCCACGTTGAAAAATTAGATGAGAGATTCCCAGCGCGCCAAGGTCTACGCGGCCGAACTATTCGTCCGGACGTTGTTCGACCGCGCCGCCGAGCACGGGTCGCCGGTCGTGGAGTTCTTCGGCGAGCGGTTGACGCTGCCGCCCGAAGGGAAATTCGGGTCGGTGGACTCCTGCCAGCGGTATGTTGACGACGTGCTTGCGCTGCCCGCTGTGCGCGGCCGATGGACCGGCGTCTCGCCGCTGAGGGTGCGCGCCCGCCGGTCCGCCACGGCTGCGCACTACGAAACCCGTTCCGGCGTCGGGATTATTGCGGTTCCCGACCGCGAGACCGCCGACTGGGCGCTGCGCGAGCTGGTGGTATTGCACGAGGTGGCACATCACCTCTGCCCGGAGGGCCCGGCGCACGGTCCGGAATTCGTCGCGACGATGTGTGAGTTGACCGAACTGGTCATGGGGCCCGAGGCCGGGCACGTACTGCGCGTCGTGTTCGTGAAGGAGGGCGTGCGGTGAGCGACGCGGACGCGCGGGCGCGCGAGGTCGAGGCTGCGATGACCGATGATGA
The DNA here is from genome assembly GCA_903927745.1 of uncultured Mycobacteriaceae bacterium. Classification (GTDB taxonomy): domain Bacteria; phylum Actinomycetota; class Actinomycetes; order Mycobacteriales; family Mycobacteriaceae; genus Mycobacterium. The sequence continues at coordinate 3,045 of CAIYOH010000354.1, read as the reverse complement.
GCGGTTCTCCCTGCTGGTCGGAGTGATGGGGGCCGGTGATTTCTGGCCCGCTCGCGACGACCGCATCCCGCCTGGCGTTCCGATGAGCGCCGGGTATGTGCCGGGGATCCCCCGGCTCGGGGTCCCGGCGCTGCTGATGAGCGACGCCGGGCTCGGAGTCACCAATCCCGGCTACCGCCCGGGCGACTCCGCCACCGCGTTGCCGGCCGGGCTGGCGCTGGCCGCCAGTTTCAACCCGTCGCTGGCGCGCGCCGCGGGAGCCGTCATCGGTCGAGAGGCGCGCAGCCGCGGGTTCAACGTGCTGCTGGCAGGCTCGATGAACCTCGCGCGCGACCCGCGTAACGGCCGCAACTTCGAATACCTCTCCGAGGACCCGCTCCTGACCGCGGCGATCGCCGCGGAGTCGATCATCGGCATCCAGGAACACGGCGTCGTCTCGACGGTCAAGCACTATTCACTGAACTGCAACGAAACCAATCGGCATTTCCTCAACGCGGTGATCGATCCCGCGGCGCATCGCGAATCCGACCTGCTGGCCTTCGAGATCGCTATCGAGCGCGCTCAGCCGGGGGCGGTGATGACGGCCTACAACAAGGTCAACGGCGACTACGCCGCCGCGAACGACGTCCTGATCAACCAGGTCCTGAAGGGCGCCTGGGGGTACCCCGGTTGGGTCATGTCCGATTGGGGTTCGACCTTCAGCTGGGAATGCGCCCTGGCGGGGCTGGACCAGGAGTGCGGCGCGCAGATCGATGCGCTGCTGTGGCAGTCCGAACCGTTCGGTGCGCCGCTGCGCGCCGCCTACACCGACGGCCACCTGCCCAGGGAGCGGCTCTCGGACATGGTCCGCCGGATTCTGCGCTCGGTGTTTGCCGTGGGGGCCGTCGACTCTGCCACGACGCCCGCCATGGATGAGCCGGGTATGGCCGCGCACCACGAGACCGCGCTGCAGGTCGCCCGCCAGGGCATCGTCTTGCTGACCAATCGGGGAGTGTTGCCTCTGGCGCCGGAGTCGTCCGCTCGAATCGTCCTCATCGGCGGGTATGCCCACGTGGCCGTCGCTGCCGGCTACGGATCGGCCGCCGTCGTTCCCCCGGGCGGATACGCAGGCGTCGTCCCGATCGGCGGGACCGGCCTGGAGGCGGGCATGCGCAACCTGTACCTGCTGCCGTCCAGTCCGCTGGCCGAGCTGCGCAAGCGACTTCCGCACGCGCAGATCGACTTCGACCCTGGAGTCAATGTCGCCGAGGCGGCCGCGGCGGCGGCTCGGGCCGACATCGCGATTGTTGTTGCGGTCCGCGCGGAGGGGGAGGGGTTCGACTCGCACGACCTCACACTGCCGTGGGGGCAGGACGCGATGATCGCCGCGGTGGCGGCCATCAACCCGCGCACCGTTGTCGTGCTCCAGACGGGCAATCCGGTCACGATGCCGTGGCACGATGCCGTGAACGCCGTTGTGCACGCATGGTATCCGGGCCAGGCGGGCGGGCAGGCGATCGCAGAAATCCTGGTCGGCCAGGTGAACCCGTCCGGCCGGCTCCCAGTGACGTTCCCGGGCGACCTGGAACAGACGCCGCGTCCCCAGGTGCCCGGCTGGGGGGCAGCCTGGGGAACGCCGAGCACCATCGACTACACCGAAGGCGCTGAGGTGGGCTACCGCTGGTTTGCCGCTACCGGCCAGACGCCGCTGTTCGCTTTCGGTCATGGCCTGTCGTACACCAGCTTTGACTACAGCGACCTGGCCGTGACCGGTGGCGACACCATCACCGCGACGTTCTGCGTCGTCAACATCGGCGAGCGGTCCGGGGCTGACGTGCCTCAGCTCTACCTGACCGCCACGCCCGGCGGTCGACGGCTGCGGCTGCTGGGATTCGAGCGGGTCGAGTTGGAGCCCGGCGAGAGCGTGCGGGTGATCATCGAGGCCGATCCCCGCCTGCTGGCCCGTTACGACGGCGACGCGGGATGCTGGCGTATCGATGCGGGCGGCCACGGCGTGGCCGTGGGCACCTCGGCCCTCACGCCGGCGCTGACGGCTGAGGTGGGTCTGGCCGGCCGCGCGTTCGGTCGCTGATCACCTATCGACGAGCGAATCACGCGGCCGGCCGTCGGTCCGCTTGGGCCCCGTTCGGCCGACCACGTGAGCCGACCACGTGAGCCGACCACGTGAGCCGACTACTTCGTGACCGGCTTCATCTCTTTGCCGCACGAGGAGATGTAGGCCTTCCCGGACCCCGAGCACTTGCATGGGACCTCAACGCGCATCTGGCATCCACAGCCGCAGCCCAACACGGTTCCCTTGTCGTACGCAGTCATCTCAATAGCCCTTCCCTGTGTCACGGGTTGTCCGATTTGGATCAATCCACACTATGACTATATACCCCCCATGGGTATATGTAAAGGGAGGTTCTCCATTAGCCCAGCAGGCGTCGAGCGTGTTCAAGCAGTGTTCATCGCTGAGCCTGTAATTCTTTGGGCGGGAGCACTTTCAGCAACCCGCCAGGGTTTTTACTCTGGACTCGAAGCACTGGATCGGTCAAGGGAGTCTGTCGTGGCGTGTGTCATCGTGTCACCCGGGTTGGTCGTGGACGCGGCGCAGAACCTGGCGAGTATCGGGACTGCGGTCGACCAGGCCCACGAGGCAGCCGCCCCGGCGACGACGTCGGTGTTGGCGTCCGCGGAGGACGAGGTATCGACGGCGATCGCAGCCGTGTTCTCCGAACAGGCTCGAGCGTTCCACGCTGCCGCTGCCCGTGCGGCGCAGTTCCACAACCAGTTCGTGCAGACACTGAGCGGGTCCGGCGCGGCGTACCGGGCTGCCGAGGCGGCCGGCGCAAGCTCACTGCAGGCTGGCACGGTGACGACCATCGGGCAGGACCAGCTCACCGGGACGCTGGTGCAGAAGGTGGGGACCATCCAGCTCGGCGGCACGGTGACGACCATCGGGCAGGACCAGCTCACCGGGACGCTGGTGCAGAAGGTGGGGACCATCCAGCTCGGCGGCACGGTGACGACCATCGGGCAGGACCAGCTCACCGGGACGCTGGT
>CAIYOH010000353.1 GCA_903927745.1 uncultured Mycobacteriaceae bacterium | reverse complement strand
GGTGGTTCGTCGTCAGGTGGGGCCGGACCGCCCTGCTGATCACGGGCTGCCAATCGCACCTGTCGGTTGTGGCGTCGTTCGGCGGCCACGCGTCGGGCCCGATTATGGGCGCGGGTGTGGGTGCGTGTGGGCATCATCACCAATCGGTCCCCACCGCGCTCACCCGACGTCCCCGGGCTCCCGGTGGGCGCGGGCGCGTCGCCAGTGGGCGCGCACAGCCCGGGGAACAGCAGCGCGCTGCCCGGAGTGGTGACGTAGCGCTGCCCGTCGGGCAGCCGCCATATCACCGTGCCGTCCGGCAACTGCTCATCACGCCAACCCAGGAACGTTTTCAGCGTATGGTGTTGTGAGCACAAGAGTTTGAGGTTCGACGGATGCGTGGCACCGCCCCGGCCATATGGGACCGTGTGGTCGATGTCGCATACAGCAGCCGGCCGGTCGCACCCCGGGGCCCGACACGTCAAATCTCGGCACCGCACGAACTCGGCCAGCCTCGCCGACGGTGTGTACCCCGGCTCGGCGGCGTCCGCGGGCGGCGCCATCGGCACCAGGCGCGCCGAGGCCGCCAATTCTGCGACCAGCTCGGCCGGGATCAATCCCTCACCGCCGATCAGCATCCCCGGGGTGGCCGCGGTGCCGTCAACGGCAGCCCGATTGGCCACCACATGGATGACCACCGCCGACGGGACGCGGCCCGCGGCCATGCACCCGTCATCACCGCAGCGACACGTCAACCGCTCGGCCCCGGCCGCCAACGCCCCCAATGCATCCGCGCGCCGCTGCACGCGGTTGCGCGGATCGCGCTCGCACACACTGGCCGCCAACTCATCCAGGCGCCGATCCAACGCCTGCCCGTCGGGGGCCAGTAGCTTGCCCTCCAGCCACGCCACACCCGACTGCCCGTGGGCCACCACATCGACATAGCGTTCCTCGAACGCCTCCCGGGCCCGGCGCACCGCATCGGCATCCACCCCGGCCACCACCTGATCGACGGCGGTGGCCAACCCGCCCCGCGTCAATGACGGACACCGCGCCAACCGCACCGCCAACCGGGTATCCACCTTGGTCATCACATCGGGGTCGGTGATCAAATCGGTGCGGAACACGATCGTCTGAAACGCGCGGTAGTCGATCGAACCAGCCAGAAACGCCCTACCCACCTCCGGCAACCGATCCCGCATTGCCATCGCATACCGCAGGTAGCTGTGCCCCATCGCCACACTGCAGTGCAGTCGCGCCCCCACCTGTGCGGCCACCGCCTCCCACGCATCGGCGGCCCACTCTGCCTGCTCACCGGAATCGCGGCAGCGCACCACCAACAACTCCCCGACCGCCACGAGCCGCTCCGCCGCCGCCTGGGCCTCCCGCCGCGACGCATCGGACACCCGATCCAACAGCGCCGCCGACTCCGGGGTGTCCTGCGAAGCAAGAAAATATTCGAACATACGTTCTACACTAGCCGCATCCACCGACACGACCGCGGGCATCGAGCCGCTGCGGCCGCTATTGCATCCGGGTGCGGTGCCGCTTGTCGTGGGGCGGCACGCCGTTGACGCCGCCGACCGACTCCGCGTACGTGCCGACGGCAAACGCGACGCCAGCACCCATCACTGCCAGGGCGGCGGGGTTGATGGCGTCGACCGTGTCCCGGGGACCCGCGCCGTTTGGGTCGAACGGCACCCCCGCCTCGCCCCCCCACAGCCGAGCCTGCACCACCGTTTTCGTCTGGGACGCGCCCGTGGTCATGCCCCCGATCGGCACGCCCGCGACCATGAACGGGTGGTAGTCCGCCCTGGTGGTGAGCGGCATGTCCGCGGGCCGCTTGCCGGCCGCGTAGAGGTAACCGCCCAGGGTGCGCTCGATGCCGGCCGACCCCTCCGGCACGTCGCCGGATGACACGCCCTCGCCAGGCGGACCGGACTGGTCGCCGTCATCGGTGAAGAATCCGGCGTTCGGTGAACCCAGCATGGTGCAGTCCAGATAGAGCGCGATGTCGTTGAGCTGCTCGACGTTCAGACCGAAGACATAGTCCATGACGCCGGTCAGCCCCGCCCCCCAAAACGCGAACCGCACCGCGTTGTTCACCTGGGGCAGCGGACCCAGCTGCAGGGCCGTCTCGAGCACCGCAGCCACTCCCGATCCATCGTCGTTGATGCCCGGGCCGCCACTGGGCCCATCCAGGTGCGCACCAACGACGACGACCTCGTGTGGGGAGCCGGTCTTCGTCTGCGCCATCACGTTTCGCGAGGTAATCGAGATATTGCGGGCATCCAGCACCAGGCTGATCGGCCCGGAGGCCCGGGCGAGCACGGCGGCGGCGGCCGAACCCGCGACGGCAACCGGCACGGTCAGCTGCTTGTAATAACCCTGATTGAACAGGGTGGGCGGTGCGCCCTGTCCACTCGGTGCGCTGATCACGATCAGGGCGGCAGCACCCCTGGCCACCGCAGCGTTCTGCTTGTCGACCACCGAGCACCCGGCGTCGTCGACGACGGCTATCGCACCCTTGGCCACGGTAGCCGGATAGTCACCGGTGGCGCAGCCGGAGGGCTGCGTGGGCCGGACCGGCTGACCGTTCAGGCCACCGGGTGGTGTCTGTATCAACAATGAGGCTTGATCAACCGCGTAGCTGCGGCCGGCGATCGTCATCGCCGGCTTCCCGGTCGACACGGCATAGAGACGGTCGAACTGGGGCGTCGTGACGTCGAAACCTTTGTCCCGCAGCCTTGTGGCGACGTAGTCGACGCTGGCGTCGTAGCCGCGAGTGCCCTCCGCCCGGGTGCCCTTGTTGGCGTTGGCGATGTCCTGTAGCGCGCGCAGGTGGACGAACATTCCCTCCGCCGTCACCTTCGCGCCCAGTCCGCGCCCCAGGTCCTCGGCCGCCGTCGATTGTCCCGACCGGGAACCCGCCCCCAGCCCGCATCCCGCCAGCGCCAGGGTCAGCAGCAGCGAGGTCGCCCACCGGGTCATGGGGTGGCCGCCGCGGTGCAACCGTCGGTGACCGGGTCAGACATGGAGCGCGCTGAACGGCGCAAACGGAAGGTTGCGCACAACAAACCAGGCCACCGTCAGCACGCACGCAGTCACTCCAGACCATCGCCGGTGCTGCCAGCCGCGGACCTGCCTGCCGGTCATGCGCCCGTAGGTCCACCCCGCATAGGCGCAGACGAGCAGCACCATCGCACACAAGGCAAGGGCGTTGAACCTGACGGCCGCCAGCAGGTCGCCGTGCATGAGCGAATACAGCATGCGCATGCCGCCGCACCCGGGACAGTCGATTCCGAGCAGGGCCTTCGTCGGACATACCGGCAGCGGGCCGTTCGGGGTGGTCGGGTCACCCATCCAGATGGCGACACAGCCCACCGCCGCGGACATGGCGACGGCCACGGGGGCGCTCAGGCCCGACGGTGGCGCCGCCCCCGGATTCACAACCCCAAAATCAGCATGGCCGCCGCGTTGCTGCTGCTGTCCGAGTTACCGAGGACGCTGACCACAGCGCCGACAGCGATGGCGATCACGCCGGCGACAGCCGACCAGATCACCCACTTCTTGGCGCTGTCGGCGGCCGCCTGCGCTTCGGCGAAGCGGCCCTGTCCCCACAACCCGTTCACCTGGCTGGACTTGACGATCGCAACGATGCCGAACGGAAGGCAGCAGAAGAGGGTTGTCAGGATGGACCAGACCAGATAATTGTTCGGCGCCTGCCCGGCCGGTTGCGGCGGTGGATACCCCGAGTCGGGAGGGAACGCCGGAGGCGGCGGGGGAGGGGGAGGCAGCGTCATGGTTTCTCCAGTCACGGGACGTCGGTCGGCGGAGGCTTGTCTACCCTACTCTGGGGTGCGACATCGGCACGAGAACGTCAAGGAGACCGGTATGTCCCCTCTCACCACGGCCTTGCGGGCCGCCACCGCCGCGGCATTGATGGGGGCTGTCGCCGTCCTCGGGACCACGACGGCAGCCGCCGATCCTCCGACCACCGCGGATCCCTCGAGCCCCGCGGCGGCCGCAGATCCCTCGGGCCCCGCTCCCAGTCCCACCGCGAGCCCCGGCAGCACCGACGACGTCAACGCGCTCATCGCGACGGTGTCGAAGGGCTACGACAACACCAACTGCACGTCCCAGCCGGTGACGCGGACCGGTGAACTGGCTGAACTCCAGTGCGGTCAGAGCCCCACCACGGGCGGCCCGTCCGCCGCGACGTACTCCCTGTACGCCAACACCGACAACCTGAACGCGGCGTTCACCGCCGCCATCAAGAAACTGTCCGCGGCCACGTGCGGGTCCGCCACCGAACTTCCGACGACGTGGCGCAACAACTCCGGTCAGAGGGCCGGGCAGGTCGACTGCGGAACCGCCCAGGGTGCCGCCACGGTCATCTGGTCCACCTACAGCAAGAACCTGCTGAGCGAGATCACGCTCCCCAACGATGACGTGGAAGGCATCTACAACTGGTGGCGGACCCGGGGCTGACGGAAGCCGGCCCGGTGATCCTGCGCGTCGACCTCGGCAAGACGTCCTGCCGGGCCGCGGCCGGTGGATGGCGGTCTGAGGGCGCGGGCGCGCCGGGGCTTGCGGAGCCCGACGGGGCACGGGCCGCGCACGCCGCGATCCTGGCCGTCGCAGGTGGATTCGGCCCGGCCGACGAGGGAATCGACGACGAGGGAATCGACGAGGTGATCGTGGGCGCGGCCGGAGCGCTGGCGGCACCGGAGGCGGCGCGGGCTCTGGGCGAACTGCTGCTCGCTTCGCTGCACGCGGATCGGGTCGCGGTGACCGGCGACGCAGTGATCGCCCACGCCGGCGCGCTCGACGGGAAACCGGGCGTCGTGCTGATCGTGGGCACGGGCGTCGTCGCGCTGGCTATCGGAGCGGACGGCTCGCTGCGGACCGCCGACGGCTGGGGGCCCTGGCTGGGCGACGAGGGCGGTGGGGCGTGGATCGGCGCCGCCGGGCTGCGCGCGGCGCTGCGCGCCCTCGACGGCACGGGGTCACCCACCAGCCTCCTCGATGCGGCCAGCGCCCGGTTCGGGCCGCCGAAGACCTGGCCGGCGCAGCTCAACGGTGCTGCGGCGCTCGCGTCGTTTGCACCCGACGTCCTCGCCTCGGGGCATGACCCCGTGGCGCGAGCGATCGTGTGCGCCGCCGCCGAATCACTGGCCGCGACCGCCCGCGCGGCCGGCGACGGCCCGGTGGCGATGGTCGGCGGCCTGGCCACGGTACCGGCGCTGCGCCAGCAGATCGACCTGGTGACCACCGTCGAACTGGTGCCCCCGGCGGGTGACGCGCTCAAGGGCGCGCTGCGGCTCGGCCCGATCCACGAACCGCATGTAATCCGACTGCAGCCCAAAAGATCCCACCGATTGGACACGCTGACCACCGAGGCCGTCCGGCCGGATCTGCACGATCTGGACATGCGCCCTATCGGCGAGGTTGTCGCCCTGCTCGTCGGCGCCGAGGGCCGGGCGCACG
>CAIYOH010000352.1 GCA_903927745.1 uncultured Mycobacteriaceae bacterium | reverse complement strand
GCCCGATTGACCTGCCGCGCCTGCGCGACGCCGTGGGCAGCGCGGTCGCCCGCCACCCCAACCTCGCCGCCCGATTCTGCGCGGACTACGAACAGCCGGTGCAGGTCATCCTCGCCGACCCTGACGTCCCCTGGAGCTATTTCGAGGCCGACGATGAGATCGCGCAGGTGCGCGCCGCCGAACGCGCCGCCGTCTATGACCTGGCTGAGCAGTCCCCGCTCCGGGTCGCGGTGATCCGCACCGCCCCCGATCAGCATCAGCTGGTGCTGACCACCCACCACATCGTCCTCGACGGCTGGTCGCTGCCTCTGCTGCTGGGGGAGGTCTTCGCCGGCTACTACGGCCAGCGCCTGGCCCCGGCGGTGCCCTACCGCCGGTTCCTCACCTGGCTGGCCGACCGGGACGCTGATGCAGCCCGTGCCGCGTGGGCTGAGGTGTTCGCCGGCTTCGCCGCCCCCACCCTGGTCGCCCCCCCGAATCAGCTCGCGATGGGCCCGCGCGACGTCACCGTGGTCGCGGTGCCCGCGCGCACCACGGAGGCCGTGGGCGAGTTGGCCCGCGCGCACCAGACCACCGTCAGCACCGTGCTGCACGCCGCCTGGGCGCAGCTGCTGACGTGGCTGACCGGCCATCGCGACCTGGCGTTCGGCGCCGTGGTCTCGGGCCGCCCGGCCGACCTGCCCGGCGCCGACGCGGTGGTGGGCCTGCTGATCAACACCGTCCCGGTGCGGGCCACCATCGGCCCGTCGACCACCACCCTCGACCTGCTCGAGCAGCTGCGCGCCGCCACGGCTCAGACCCTGGAGCACCAGCACCTCGGCCTCGCCGAGATCCACCGCGCCACCGGGCACCGCAGCCTGTTCGACACCGTCGTCGTCTACGAGAACTACCCCGCCGACCCCGCCGCCCTGACCGGCGCCGACGGCCTGGCCATCACCACCCTCACCACCCGCGACTACTACCACTACCCGCTGACCGTGCAGGCCGTCCCCGGCCCCGCACTCAGCCTGCACATCCAGTACCGGGCGGACGTCTTCGACCCCGCCGCCATCGCCGCGCTCACCGAGAGGTTCCAGCAGATCCTGGCCGCCATGACCGCCGACCCGATGCGGCCGCTCCGGGCCGTCGAGGCGCCGGCGCGCCCGGCGATCGCCCCACCGGCGCCGGGCCGTCGCGACAGTGGCGACAGTGGCCGGGCCCCGACCACCTCCGTCGAGCGGACCCTGACCGGCATCTACGCGCAGGTGCTGGGCGTGGACTCCGTCGGGGTCGACGACTCGTTCTTCGACCTCGGCGGGGACTCGCTGTCCGCGATGCGGGCGATCGCCGCGATCAACGCCGCCCTCGGGTCTGACTTCGCGGTGTCCGCGCTGTTTGACGCGCCGTCGGTGAGCGCCTTAAGCGCACGGCTGGGCGGACATGCAAGGCCGGGCGGCGAAGCATAAGACCCACCCAGCGGGCTTACGCGGGTACTAGGTCAACCGCCCGATACAGACTGGTTACCGGATCGTCGGCACCCTCAATGACAAGGGTGACGTAGACGCGGTAGCCGCTCACTTCAGTAACGGTCCCGGTGTATTCCCGGCCGCCGAACGGCACGCGGACATGGTCTCCCACGGAGAGCTCGCTCTTCTTACGCTTCGCCATGGTTCCCACCTCCCAGGTTCACTTTTCCCGTTGCGTCCCACAAGTATGCCCTCACCACGGCGTCGAAGCCAGACGCCGCATGGTTCAGCGACCTGCGCCATGAGCGGAACGTACGCAGAGTTAACGGCTGCCGTGCACGCACGTGGGCGAGTTGCGCCGAGTCGCTGTGCGCGACAGCGTTGCGAACGTCATTCAGACTCTTCAAGATGCTGTTCCACCTAGGGCCTTTGTCCGGGTACCGATCATTGATATCCGGCCAGAACGTCATTCCCAGGTAGGT
>CAIYOH010000351.1 GCA_903927745.1 uncultured Mycobacteriaceae bacterium | reverse complement strand
GTCGGGCGGTCGGCGATCGGAAAGGGTTTGTGGTGCCATGACTGTCACGGGGGAGATCGCGGATCCGTTCACGAGCCGCAACCTCGTCTACTTCTCCAGCGTGTCGGAGAACACCCACCGCTTCGTGCAGAAGCTGGGCATACCCGCCACGCGGATACCGCTGCACGGCCGAATCGTGGTCGATCAGCCGTACGTGCTGATACTGCCCACCTACGGCGGCGGGCGTACCTCACCGCGCACCGACGACGCCGGCTATGTCCCCAAACAGGTTATCGCCTTCTTGAACAATGAGCGGAATCGTTCGTTGATCCGCGGCGTCATCGCCGGTGGTAACACCGATTTCGGCCCGGAATTCGCGTACTCGGGCGACGTCATTTCGCGCAAATGCGGCGTGCCATATCTCTACCGCTTCGAACTGATGGGAACCCCGGAAGACGTGGCGACCGTCCGCGCGGCCCTCGCTGACGCGGCCCTTGCAGAATCGTGGAAGGAACAGACATGTCATCAACTGTCGTTGCAGAACCTGTGACGTCCGGCGCTCAAGCGCCTCCTCCTGGGGAGATGGACTACCATGCGCTGAACGCCATGCTCAATTTGTATGACGCGGACGGCGGGATCCAGTTCGACAAGGACGTGCTCGCCGCGCGCGAGTACTTCCTGCAGCACGTTAACCAGAACACGGTCTTCTTCCACAATCAGGACGAGAAGCTCGATTACCTGGTTCGCGAGAACTATTACGAGCGTGAGGTTCTCGACAACTACTCGCGCAACTTCGTCAAGACGCTGTTGGACCGTGCCTACGCCAAGAAGTTCCGGTTCCCGACGTTCTTGGGCGCGTTCAAGTACTACACCTCCTACACGCTCAAGACGTTCGACGGTAAGCGCTACCTCGAGCGGTTCGAGGATCGTGTGAGCATGGTGGCGCTGACGTTGGCTGCCGGCGATACGGGTCTCGCTGAGAAGTTGGTCGACGAGATCATCGACGGCCGCTTCCAGCCGGCCACTCCGACGTTTTTGAACTCGGGCAAAAAGCAGCGTGGTGAGCCGGTGAGCTGCTTTTTGCTGCGCATCGAGGACAACATGGAGTCGATTGGGCGGTCGATCAACTCCGCGCTGCAGCTGTCCAAGCGCGGCGGGGGAGTGGCGTTGCTGCTGACCAATATCCGCGAGCACGGCGCACCGATCAAGAACATCGAGAATCAGTCTTCGGGTGTCATCCCGATTATGAAGCTGCTGGAGGACTCGTTCTCCTACGCCAATCAGCTGGGCGCGCGCCAGGGCGCAGGTGCGGTGTACCTGCACGCCCATCACCCGGATATCTATCGCTTTCTGGACACCAAGCGGGAGAATGCCGATGAGAAGATCCGGATCAAGACGCTGAGCTTGGGTGTGGTGATTCCCGACATCACCTTCGAACTGGCGAAGAAGAACGAGGACATGTATCTGTTCTCGCCGTACGACGTCGAACGCGTCTACGGCGTCCCATTCGCGGACGTCTCGGTGACCGAGAAGTACTACGAGATGGTCGACGACGCGCGTATCCATAAGACGAAGATCAAGGCCCGCGAGTTCTTCCAGACGCTGGCCGAGCTTCAGTTCGAGTCCGGCTACCCGTACATCATGTTCGAGGACACGGTCAACCGCGCCAACCCTATCGAGGGCAAGATCACGCACTCGAACCTGTGCTCGGAGATCCTGCAGGTGTCAACGCCGTCGTTGTTCAACGAGGACCTGTCGTACGCCAAAGTGGGCAAAGACATTTCGTGCAACCTGGGCTCGATGAACATCGCCAAGACGATGGACTCGCCGGACTTCGCCCAGACGATCGAGGTGGCGATCCGCGGGCTGACAGCCGTCAGCGATCAGACGCACATCTGGTCGGTGCCCTCGATCGAACAGGGCAACAACGATTCGCACGCGATCGGGCTCGGTCAGATGAATCTGCATGGCTACCTGGCCCGCGAGCGCATCTTCTACGGTTCCGACGAAGGCATCGACTTCACCAACATCTACTTCTACACGGTGTTGTTCCACGCATTGCGCTCCTCCAACCGCATCTCGATCGAACGCGGCACGTACTTCAAGGGTTTCGAGCGGTCCACCTACGCATCGGGGGAGTTCTTCGACAAGTACACCGAGCAGGTGTGGGAACCCAAGACCGACAGGGTGCGCCAGCTTTTCGCCGACGCGAAGATCCACATACCCACCCAGGACGACTGGCGGCGGCTGAAGGAGTCGGTGAAGACGCACGGCATCTACAACCAGAACCTGCAGGCGGTGCCACCGACGGGATCGATCTCCTACATCAACCACTCGACGTCGTCGATCCACCCGATCGTGTCCAAGGTCGAGATCCGCAAGGAGGGCAAGATCGGCCGGGTCTATTACCCGGCGCCCTACATGACCAACGACAACCTGGAGTTCTACCAGGACGCGTACGAGATCGGGTACGAGAAGATCATCGACACCTACGCTGCGGCCACCCAGCACGTCGACCAGGGGCTGTCGCTGACACTGTTCTTCAAGGACACCGCGTCCACCCGTGACGTGAACAAGGCGCAGATCTACGCCTGGAATAAGGGCATCAAGACCCTGTACTACATCCGGCTGCGGCAACTGGCGCTGGAGGGAACCGAGGTCGAGGGCTGCGTCTCCTGCATGCTGTAGCCGCGGTCCCTGCGGTCTGCCCAGGTCAGCGGCCGGCACGCGGTATGGTGATGGCGTGGTCAGGATTGCCCGGCCGCGTCCCGGTGCGCCGCCCGCAGTGACGCCTGGGGTGAAGGTCGACGCGCGCAGCGAACGCTGGCGTGAACACCGCACCAAGGTGCGCGCCGAGATCGTCGACGCGGCGTTCCGTGCGATCGACCGTCTCGGGCCCGAACTGAGTGTGCAGGAGATCGCCGAAGAGGCCGGCACCGCCAAGCCCAAGATCTACCGGCACTTCCGTGACAAGTCCGATCTGTTCCAAGCGATCGGGGAGCGACTGCGCGACATGTTGTCAGCGGCGATCTTTCCCTCGATCGACCTGAAATCCGACTCCGCCCGTGAGGTGATCGGCTGCGCCGTTGGGGAGTACGTCAACCTCGTCGGCGAGCACCCCAACGTCTTGCGCGTCTTCATCCAGGATCGCTCCGCCGCCACCCCGCAGTCGACCGTCCAGTTTCTCAACGCCGGCCGCGGGATCACCTTGGCGGTCGCCGACATGTTCGACAACGAGCTGCGCGAGATGGAACTTGACCATGCGGCCATCGAACTGGCCGCGATCGCCGCGTTCGGGTCCGCGGCGTCGGCCACCGAGTGGTGGCTGGGTCCCGAGCGGGACAGCCCCCGGAAGATGCCGCACGAGCGGTTCGTCGCCCACCTGACGACGATCATCATGGGCGTCATCGTCGGCACCGCCGACGTGCTCGGGATCACCATGGATCCCGACCTGCCGATCCACAGCGTGGTGCTCGGCAACCCGACCATCGGCTAGGTGCCCCGCCGCTCACGGCGATACCCTGGAGACTATGACCGACGTAGTCACGCAAGCCGCGCCACAGCCGCTGTCCGGAAAGCCGCCCGTGCGCACCCGCGCAGTCATCATCGGAACCGGGTTTTCCGGCCTCGGCATGGCGATCGCACTGCAGAAGCGCGGCGTGGACTTCGTCATCCTGGAGAAGGCCGGCGACGTCGGCGGCACGTGGCGGGACAACAGCTACCCCGGCTGCGCGTGCGACATCCCGTCGCACCTGTACTCGTTCTCCCACGAGCCCAAACCGGACTGGAAGAACCCGTTCTCCTACCAGCCGGAGATCTGGGACTACCTCAAAGGCGTCACCGAGAAGTACGGCCTGCGCCGCTATGTCGAATTCAACTCGCTGGTCGATCGCGCGTACTGGGATGACGACGAGTACCGGTGGCACGTGTTCACCGCCGACGGTCGCGAATACATCGCCCAATTCCTGATCTCGGGGGCTGGTGCGCTGCACGTCCCGTCCATCCCCGAATTTGAGGGTCGCAGCGAATTCTCCGGTCCTGCTTTTCATTCGGCGCAGTGGGACCACAGCGTCGACCTGACCGGAAAACGGGTGGCGATCATCGGCACCGGTGCCAGCGCGATCCAGATCGTGCCCGAGATCATCGGTCGGGTGAGCGAGCTGCAGCTGTATCAGCGCACCCCGCCGTGGGTGGTGCCGCGCTCCAACCCCGAGCTGCCGGCCGCGCTGCGTCACGCCATGGCGAACGTTCCCGGATTGCGGGCGCTGGTGCGCCTGGGCATCTACTGGGGGCAGGAGGCGCTGGCATTCGGCATGACCAAGCGGCCCGACGCGCTGAACTTCATCGAGAGGTACGCCAAGTACAACATCTACCGCTCGGTGAAGGACCGCGAGCTGCGACGCAAGCTGACGCCGTCCTACCGGATCGGCTGCAAGCGAATCCTGAACTCATCCACCTACTATGGCGCGGTCGCGGACCCCAAGACCGACGTGATCACCGAGCCCATCGTGCGCCTCACGCGCGACGGGATCGTCACCGCCGACGGCACCGGCGGCGAGGTGTCGCGGAAGGCGGATGTGATCGTGTATGCCACCGGCTTCCACGTCACCGACTCTTACACCTACGTCGATATCAAGGGCCGGCACGGCGAGGACCTGGTCGACCGCTGGAACCGCGAGGGCATCGCGACGCTGCGCGGGATCACCGTTGCCGGCATGCCCAATCTCTTCTTCCTGCTGGGCCCGAACACCGGCCTGGGCCACAACTCCGTGGTCTTCATGATCGAATCCCAGATCCGCTACGTCACCGACGCCATCGCCACCTGCGACAAGAAAGGTGTGCAGGCGCTGGCCCCGATCCGTACCGCGCAGGACAGGTTCAACGACGACGTGCAACACCAGTTGGCCGGTTCGGTGTGGAACACGGGCGGCTGCCGGAGCTGGTATCTGGACGAGCACGGCAAGAACACCGTGCTGTGGGGCGGCTACACCTGGCAGTACTGGATGGCGACGCGCTCGGTCAAACCCGCGGAATATGAGTTCTTCGGCCGCGAGGGCCGCCAGGGTGGCCTGCCCGCACGATCTGCATGACCCGCGCGGTCGCCGCGCTGCTGGCGGCCCTTCTCACCGTCGTCGGCGCGCCACCGGCCCTGGCCACCCCGGAGCCCGAACCGGCTGCGCCACCGGACTTCGTGGCGTTGCGCGACATCGACCAGACGATTCTGCAGGACATGCGCTACTTCACGGCCCACAACTTTACCGGGGCCCCCGTCGACGGGTACCTCGCGCCGGAGTGCATCCTGACCCGTGACGCCGCAGAGGGGCTCAAACGCGCTCAGCAGCAACTGATTCCGCAGGGCTACACCGTGAAAGTCTACGACTGCTACCGACCGCAACGGGCCGTGAACGAGTTCGCCGCGTGGTCACGCGACGCGGGCGGTCAGCTGATGAAGTCTGAGTTCTACCCGCGCGTCGATAAAGCGGACCTCTTCGGGGACGGCTATATCGCCGAGCGTTCGGGGCACAGCCGGGGCAGCGCCGTGGATGTCACGCTGGTGGCGTTGCCGGCGAGGCAGGAGCCGGGGTACGTCCCGGGCGAGCCGTTGATCGACTGCACCGCGCCGGAGCCCGTGCGGTTTTCCGACGACTCGATCGACATGGGGACCGGCTTCGACTGCTTCGACCCGCTGGCGCACACGCTCGACCCGCGTGTCCAGGGCGCCCAGCTGGCGAATCGGCTGCTGCTCTGCAGCGCCCTGCAGGCCGCGGGATTCGTCAACTATGAGAACGAATGGTGGCACTTCACCTACCAGCCGGAGCGCTATCCTGATACCTACTTCGACTTCCCGGTGCAGGACGTCGCGCGACACGCCTGAACACAAAATGTTGTGTTACGCGGGCTTGTCTTGTACTAGGGGTAGTGTTTTGATGAGTAAGAGCAACAGGCGAACGGCTCGTGGGACACGGGCTTCCGGGAAGGCAGCGAGATGAAACTGATTGACCGCGCCACGGCGATCAACTGGAACCGTGTGCAAGACGAGAAGGATGCCGAGGTGTGGGAGCGGCTGACCGGAAATTTCTGGCTGCCCGAGAAGGTGCCGGTGTCCAACGACCTGCCGTCCTGGGCGACGCTGAACGCCGCGGAGAAGCAGCTGACCATGCGGGTATTCGCCGGCCTGACGCTGCTGGACACCATCCAGAGCACCGTGGGGGCGGTCAGCATGATCCCCGACGCGCTGACCCCGCACGAGGAAGCCGTCCTGACCAACATCGCGTTCATGGAGTCGGTGCACGCCAAGAGCTACAGCTCGATCTTCTCGACTCTGTGCTCCACCGCCGAGATCGACGAGGCGTTCCGCTGGTCGGAGGAGAACGTCAACCTGCAGCGCAAAGCCGAGATCGTCATGCAGTACTACCGCGGCGACGAGCCGCTCAAGCGCAAGGCGGCCTCGACGCTGCTGGAGAGCTTTCTGTTCTACTCCGGTTTCTACCTGCCGATGTACTGGTCGAGCCGCGCCAAGCTGACCAACACCGCCGACCTCGTTCGACTGATCATCCGCGACGAGGCCGTGCACGGCTACTACGTCGGTTACAAGTTCCAGCGTGGCCAGGGTCTGGTGGACGACGCCACTCGCGCCGAATTGAAGGACTACACCTACGAGCTGCTCTTTGAGCTCTATAACAACGAGGTGGAGTACACCCAGGACCTCTACGACGAGGTCGGGCTGACCGAGGACGTCAAGAAGTTCATGCGCTACAACGCCAACAAGGCGTTGATGAACCTCGGCTACGAGGCGCTGTTCCCCCGCGACGAGACAGACGTCAACCCGGCGATCCTGTCGGCGTTGTCGCCCAACGCCGACGAGAACCACGACTTCTTTTCCGGTTCGGGCTCGTCGTACGTCATCGGCAAGGCCGTCGTCACCGAGGACGAGGACTGGAACTTCTAAAGCCGCTGGTCGGGCGCCCGTCGGCCGCGCCGGTTGTGCCAAATCGCTGAAATCCCGTACCGCGGCTTTTATACTTAGCGCAGGGGCGTCCATTGGGCGCGGGGAACAGAGGGGACGTATGTCTTACTTAGGCACGTCGCCGCAGCTCATGGCGGGTGCGGCGGCGGAGGTTGCTGGCATCGGATCGGCGATCGACCAAGCCCATGCGGCGGCTGCACCGGCGACCACGTTCGTGGTGCCGGCTGCTGCCGACGAGGTGTCGGCGGCGGCGGCGGCGTTCTTCTCCGAGAGCGGGCAGGCCTTCTCGGCCCTCGGCGCCAAGGCGGCGGCTTTTCACAGCGAGTTCACGAACCTGCTGAATGGCGGGGCCGGGCAGTATCTGAACGCTGAACTCGCCAATGCCCAGCAGATGTCGGCACCGGTCGCCAATGCTGCGGCCCGCAGCGGGTTTGGCCAGCCGGGCTTGTGGACCGGGATCCTGTCCGGCAACCCGGTCAGCCAGAGTTTCAGCTTTCCCTACGGTCCGTTCACCATCTCGGGAACCCAGACGGTGACGGCCGTCGGCCAGGGGTTCGCGGGCGTCACGAATGCGGCCGTCACCCTGGGGCCGGCCAGGTTGTTGACGGGCAACGCGATCGAGAACTTCTCCTTGGCCACCGAACTGGGTACGGCAACCTTCGCGGTGAACGGGCCGTTTCTTTCTGGCACGGGGTACGGGGCCTTCTCTGGCGTCACCGGCGCGTTTTCGGCGAACTTCGCCGGAACCGTTCCGCTTCTGGCCGTCGGGGTCTCGGTGAACGGGGTCTATCCCGTCAACGGCACGGGATCCCCCCACATCACCGGCACCGCGCTGCAAGTCGACGGCATCCCGGTGCCTAGCAAGGGCATCACCTCCGCCTTGAATTCGCTCTTGCAATCCGCCACCGCCGGTTCTTAACGCCGGACTTCTGAGCGGCGCGTGAACGGCACGTGAATTGTCCGGATCGGGCGACTCCGCGCTAGCGCTGGGAACGTCCCTGCCGTGACACTGGGGGAGTGACGACAACCTCCCCCCACGATCACCACCACAACTTTTTGCGCTCAGTCGTACGCTGGCTGCAGGTCGGCTACCCCGACGGGGTGCCCGGGCCGGACCGTGTTCCGCTGATGGCCCTGCTGCGCAGCACCCCGCTGAACGAGCAGCAGATCCGCGAGGTGGTCCGCCGCATCACCGTGGAGGAAGGATCTCCCGAGACGATCGATCATGCGATCGATCGCGACGAAATCGCCGAATTCATCTCCGACATGACCCAATTCGATGCCGGCAAGGAGAACGTCATCCGGGTGGCGGCGACCCTCGCCGCCGCCGGATGGCCACTGGCCGGCATCGACGTCAGCGAAGTGGTTCCCGGTGACGACGACGCGGAGGCCGCGGAAATCGCCGCGCGAGGTCTCGCGGCCGCGGCGGCTGAGGCCGCGTTCTAGCTCGTCCTCGAGCTTCTGCCCTACAGCGTCGACATGTCGATGACGAAGCGGTAGCGCACGTCACTGGCCAGCACGCGGTCGTAGGCCTCGTTGATGTAGCCCGGCTCGATGACCTCGATCTCGGGCGCGACGTTGCGTTCGGCGCAGAAATCCAGCATCTCCTGGGTCTCGGCGATGCCGCCGATGTTCGACCCGGACAGGCTGCGCCGCGCCAGCGCCAGGGCGAACGCCGGCACCTCCATCGGGTGCTCCGGGATGCCCAGCTCCACCAGCGTGCCGTCGACGTCGAGCAGGTTGAGGTAGGCGCCGAGCTTGAGGTTCGCCGACACGGTGTTGAGGATAAGGTCGAAGCTGCCGCGCAACGTGCGGAACGTGTCGCGGTCGGACGTCGCGTAGTAGCTACTGGCGCCCAGCCGCAGCCCGTCCTCCATCTTCTTCAGCGACTGCGACAGCACGGTCACGGTCGCGCCCATCGCCGCGCCCAGTTTGACGCCCATGTGGCCGAGCCCGCCCAGGCCGATCACGGCAAGCCGCGTGTCGGGTCCGGCATGCCAGTGCCGCAGCGGTGAATACAGGGTGATGCCCGCGCACAGCAGCGGCGCCGCCTGCTCCAGCGGCAGCGACGGCGGGATCCGCAGGACATAGTTCTCGTCGACGACGATCGCCCGGCTGTAGCCGCCGTAGGTCGGCAGGCCGTCCTTGCCGATCGCGTTGTAGGTGGTGGTCATCCCGCGCGCGCAGTACTGCTCCAGCCCCGCCACGCACTTGGGGCATTCCCGGCAGGAGTCCACGAAACAACCCACCCCGACGCGGTCACCCACCGTGTGCTTGGTGACCTCTGAGCCCACTGCGCTCACGATGCCGGCGATCTCGTGGCCGGGAACTACCGGGTAGCTCGGTGTGCCCCATTCGGCCTTGACGGTGTGAATGTCGGAGTGGCAGATCCCAGCAAACTTGATGTCGATCGCGACATCGTGCGGACCCGGTTCGCGCCGTTCGATCGTGGTTCTGGTCAGCGGTGCTGTGGGCGAGGTGGCGGCGTACGCCGAAACGGTGCTCGTGCTCATGGTGATGTCCTTCGGTTATGTCGAGTCGAAGCTTAGCCACATCGCCCCGGTGGGCTCAGTTGATCGGGGCGTTGAGCAGGCCCAGGTCGTCGAGGATCCCTCGGGCCGCGATCAATCCCCGGCCCGTGTGCCACACCTCGTCGTCGACGACGTAGACCCGGTTGTCGCGGTTGGCGGACAACGCGCGCCACGCGCCGCTGTCCAAGACCGCGGCGGCGCGTTCCGCGGCGGCGGGTGAGGCGCAGGATACGTAGACGACGTCGGCGTCGGCGACCGACAGGTCCGGCTTCTTGGCCAGGTCGGCGTCGGTGGCGCCGACCTCGATGTAGGGCTTGTCGGTGAAGCGTTGCGCGGCGGGCCGGTCGACGCCGGCCGCGGTGAGCACGGTGGCCGGGAAGTTGTTAGCCCCGTACACCCGAATGGTGCTGGTGGTGAGCTGCACGACCGAGGCCTGCACGTGCGCCGCGTCGTGCGTGGCACCGACCTGGGACGCCCGTTGCTGGAAGCCACCGATGAGACCGTCGACGGCGCCGCCGCGCGCCGTGGCGGCGCCCACGGCGCGCAGGTTGTCCTCCCATCCCGCACCCGGTGCGGCCGTGAACACCGTGGGGGCGATGGCGGCCAACTGCGGGTATAACGCCGGCGTCATCGCCTGCGATCCGAGGATCAGGTCCGGGTGGGCCGCCGCGATCCGGCCCACGTCGGGATGGGTCCACGTGCCGGCGCTGGGCACCCCGTGCACACCTGCGCCCAGATAGGAGGGCTGACCGGCGGCGCCGTCCACCAGGGCGGCCGCCACCACCCGCGATTGCAGGCCGAGCGCACACAGCGCATCGAGCTGGCCACCGGATAGCACCACGATGCGCTGCGCCTCCGCGGGCACCCGCTCCACGTCCGGGCTCACCCCGGGTGCGTTGTGGGCCTGGCGGGTCGCCGGCCCCGGATCGGCCGACGCGGCCTCGCGTGCGCAAGCTTCGTCCGGGTGGCGGTTATTGCCGAGCACGCCGGCCCCGGCGATCTGGGTGGTGGGTGTCACCAGGGAACGGGTCGCGGTGACCCGCCCCGACCCGCAGCCGCCGCAGCCCAGGGCCAGCGCCGTCCCTGCCACGATCACCGCGCCGGCCGCGAGCAGCCGAGCGGGCCGGGTCACACCGCCGGAAAGCACGACTGCGACGCTAACACCCGCCCTGCCGCGCGCGGCACCGAAAGCTAAGCTCGTCAGGGTGAGCGCGCCCCCGAAGGTGTCGGTGTTGATCACCGTCACCGGCGTCGACCAACCGGGCGTGACGTCGGCGCTCTTTGAGGTGCTGTCGCAGCACGGGGTCGAGTTGCTCAACGTCGAGCAGGTGGTGATCCGCAACCGGCTGACCCTGGGTGTGCTGGTCTGCGGCCCTCCCGACGTTGCCGACGGCGTCACGCTGCGCCACGACGTCGAATCCGCCATCCGCGGCGTGGGTCTCGATGTCAGTATCGAACGCAGCGACGACGTGCCGATCATCAGGGAGCCGTCGACGCACACCATCTTCGTGCTGGGCCGCCCGATCACCGCCAGCGCCTTCAGTGCGGTCGCCCGCGAGGCGGCGGCATTGGGCGTCAACATCGACCTCATACGCGGTGTCTCCGATTACCCCGTCACCGGCCTGGAGTTGCGGGTCTCGGTGCCGCCGGGTGCCGACGCGTCGCTGCGGACGGCGCTCAACCGGGTCTCCTTGGACAAGCGCATCGATGTGGCGGTCGAGGACTGCAGCCTGGAGCGGCGGGCGAAGCGGCTCGTCGTGTTCGACGTGGACTCGACGCTGGTGCAGGGCGAGGTGATCGAGATGCTGGCGGCCCACGCCGGCGCCGAGGGCGCCGTCGCCGCCATCACCGAGGCCGCGATGCGCGGCGAACTGGATTTCGCCGCATCGTTGCGGCAGCGGGTGGCGACGCTCGAGGGGCTGCCGGCAGGCGTGATCGACGCGGTCGCCGAGCAGTTGGAGCTGATGCCCGGTGCCCGCACCACGGTGCGCACGCTGCGGCGGCTGGGTTATCACTGCGGCGTGGTGTCCGGGGGGTTCCGGCAAATCATCGACCCGTTGGCCGAAGAGCTGATGCTGGACTTCGTCGCCGCCAACGAGCTCGAGATCGTCGACGGAACACTCACGGGGCGCGTCGTGGGGCCGATCATCGACCGGGCCGGCAAGGCCGAGGCGCTGCGGCGCTTCGCGCACGAGGCCGGGGTGCCCATGGCGCAGACCGTCGCCGTCGGTGACGGTGCCAACGACATCGACATGCTGGCCGCCGCCGGGCTCGGCGTCGCGTTCAACGCCAAGCCGGCGTTGCGGGAGGTCGCCGACGCGTCGCTGAGCCACCCCTACCTGGACACCGTCCTGTTTCTGTTGGGCGTCACGCGCGGCGAGATCGAGGCCGCCGACGCTGTCGACGGCGAGGTGCGCCGGGTGGAAATCCCCCCGGAATAGCCTCTGCGTCCGGTGACCCGGCAGCAGTGCGGGCGCCGGGGTACGGCACCATGAGCGGGTGCCCGAAACCGGAAGCGCGCCAGCCGACCCCGATCTGCTGATCGACTTCCGCAACGTGAAACTGCGCCGCGACAACCGGGTCCTGGTCGGGCCGCTGGACTGGGCCGTCGAGCTCGACGAGCGCTGGGTGATCGTCGGCCCCAACGGGGCGGGCAAGACGTCGCTGCTGCGAATCGCCGCGGCCGCGGAGCACCCGTCGTCGGGCGTGGCCTTCGTGCTGGGTGAGCGCCTGGGCCGGGTTCAGATGACGGAGTTGCAGGCGCGCATCGGACTGACCTCCTCGGCGCTGGCGCAGCGTGTGCCGGGCGAGGAGCTGGTGCGCGACCTTGTCGTCTCGGCCGGCTACGCGGTGCTGGGCCGCTGGCGGGAACGCTACGAGGACGTCGACTACCACCGGGCGATCGACATGCTGGAAAGCCTGGGCGCCGAGCACCTCGCCGACCGCACCTTCGGAACGCTCTCGGAAGGGGAGCGCAAACGGGTGCTGATCGCCCGCGCCCTGATGACCGACCCCGAGCTGCTGCTGCTCGACGAGCCGGCGGCCGGCCTCGACCTGGGCGGCCGCGAGGAGCTGGTGGCGCGGCTGACCGACCTGGCCGCCGACCCGGATGCGCCCGCGCTGGTGCTCATCACCCACCACGTCGAGGAGATCCCCCCCGGCTTCAGCCACTGCCTGCTGCTCTCGGAGGGCCGGACGGTCGCCGCGGGTCTGCTGCCCGACGTGCTGACCGCGGAGAACCTGTCGATCGCGTTCGGCCAGTCGATCGCCCTCGACGTCGTCGACGGGCGTTACTTCGCCCGTCGCGCCCGCGCCCGCGCCGCCCATCGGAGGGGCTGATGACCACACCTGACGACGAGCCTCGTATGCCTCCTCTCATTCCCAGGCCGGCGGCCACCGTGATGCTGATTCGCGACGGGGCCGATGGCACGGGGACCGGGGTCTTCCTGATGCGGCGGCACGCCAGGATGCACTTCGCCGCCGGGACGATGGTGTTCCCCGGCGGTGGCGTCGACGACCGCGACCGCAGCGCCGCCGCGGAGTTGCGGCAGGCGTGGGCCGGGCCGCCGCCGGAGTGGTGGGCGAAACGGTTCAACATCGAACCTGATCTGGCCGAGGCCCTCGTCTGCGCCGCGGCCCGTGAGACCTTCGAGGAGTCTGGGGTGCTGTTCGCCGGGCCGGCCGACCAGTCCCTCACGGCGCCGGACGGCATCGTCGGCGACGCGTCTGTGTACCGCGAATCCCGCCGGGCGCTGGCCGAGGGCGCGTTGTCGTTCGCGGACTTCCTGCGCGCCGAAAACCTGGTGCTGCGGTCCGATCTCCTGCGGCCCTGGGCCAACTGGGTCACTCCCGAAGCCGAGCGCACCCGCCGCTACGACACGTACTTCTTCGTCGGCGCCCTCCCGCAGGGCCAGCGGGCCGACGGCGAGAACACCGAATCCGACCACGCCGGCTGGACGACGCCGGAGGCCGCCATCGACGACTTCGCGGCGGGCCGCTCCTTTCTGCTGCCGCCGACGTGGACGCAGCTGGACTCGCTGGCCGGTCGCACGGTGGCCGACGTGCTGGCCGTCGAGCGCCAGATCGTCGCGGTGCAGCCGAACCTGGAAATCCAGGGCGACAACTGGGTTTTCGAGTTCTTCGACTCTGACCGCTACCACCGGGCCCGCAAGGCGGGCGGGCAGGGCTGGCCGCTGTGACCGGGCCGGTGACCGCGTCGGGCGGCGAGTTCGTCAGCGTCGTGGTCAGCGACGGGTCCCAGGACGCCGGGCTGGCCATGTTGCTGATGTCACGACCGCCCACCAACACCATGACCCGCCAGGTCTACCGGGAGATCGTCGCCGCGGCCGGCGAACTGAGCCGCCGCGACGACGTCGCCGCGGTGATCCTGTTCGGGGGGCAGGAAATCTTTTCCGCGGGCGACGACCTGCCCGAGTTGCAGACCCTGACGGCCGCCGAGGCCGCGGTCGCCGACCGGGTGCGTGAGGAGGCCGTCGCCGCCGTGGCCGCCATCCCCAAGCCGACCGTGGCCGCCGTCACCGGATACGCGCTGGGCGCCGGCCTTACTCTCGCCCTGGCTGCCGACTGGCGGATCAGCGGCGACAACGCCAAGTTCGGCGCCACGGAGATCCTGACGGGGCGGATCCCCGGCGGGGGTGGTCTGGCGCGCCTGACCCGGGCGGCCGGGGCGAGCAGGGCCAAGGAGCTGGTGTTCAGCGG
>CAIYOH010000350.1 GCA_903927745.1 uncultured Mycobacteriaceae bacterium | reverse complement strand
GAGATCCGCTGGATCGGGGTCGTGCACGGCTGGGTGTACTTCGTCTACGTGCTGGCCGCATTCAACCTGGCGGTCAAGGTCCGCTGGCCGATCGGCAAAACCATCGGCGTGTTGCTGGCCGGCACCATCCCGCTGCTGGGCATCATCGTCGAGCACTTCCAGACCAGGGACGTCAAGGCGCGCTTCGGCGTGTAAGGGCGCCGCGCCCATCCCCTTCCCGCGAGCGTGAACCTGGTTCCACGCTCGCGGCCGAACGTGAAACCAGCTTCACGTTCGGGGCGAATTGGCGAGGTCGCGCAGCGCCGGCACCAGCTTCGCCAACGCGCGGCGGCGGTGCGACACCGCGTCCTTCGCCGCCGGGCTGAGCTCAGCCGCGGCGCACCGCATACCATCCGGCAGAAACACCGGGTCATATCCGAACCCGCCGTCGCCGCGCGGCTCCCTCGCGATGCGGCCCGGCCACTCGCCGCGGACCACCACGTCGTCCCCGGGCCCACCGGCCAGCGCGCACGCCGAGACGAACGCCGCGCCGCGGCGCTCGTCGGGTACATCGCGCAACTGCGCCAACAGCAACGCGGTGTTGGCGGCGTCGGCGTCCGGGTCGCCGTGGCGACCCGCCCAGCGCGCCGACAACACCCCGGGCATGCCGTTGAGTGCGGCCACTTCCAGGCCGGAATCGTCGGCG
Organism: uncultured Mycobacteriaceae bacterium; assembly: GCA_903927745.1. GTDB lineage: Bacteria > Actinomycetota > Actinomycetes > Mycobacteriales > Mycobacteriaceae > Mycobacterium. The sequence goes on along the minus strand of CAIYOH010000350.1, from coordinate 1,882 downwards.
ATACACAGCAATCCGGTCTCGGCGAACCCGTCGCGCGCCTTCAGTAGAGCGTTCTCCTCGAATGTGGCACCGGATTCGATCGTCTCGTCGAACGGGGCCACCTCGTCCAGGGACACCAGCGTCACACCCGACAGGCCGGCGCCGTCGAGCACCCGTCGCAGCTCCGCGAGCTTCTTGGGGTTGCGGCTGGCCACCAGCACAGCAGTCAGGTGCCGAAGGCCTTCGGCGACGTCGAGCCGTCGGGCAGCACCCCGGGATACGCCAGCTCCAGCGCCTCGCGCTGCGCGGCGAACAACGTCTCGCACGCGCCCAGCGCCGCGTCCAGCAACTTGTCCAACGTCGAGCGCGGGAACGTCGCACCCTCGCCCGTTCCCTGAACCTCGACCAGCGTCCCGGTGTCGGTGGCGACCACGTTCATGTCGACCTCGGCGCGGGAGTCCTCCTCGTAGGGGAGATCGACGCGGACCCGGCCGTCGACTACACCGACGCTGACCGCCGCGATCGCGCACGATAACGGCCGCGGATCGGACAGCTTGCCCGCCGCCGACAGGTAGGTCACCGCATCGGCCAGCGCCACGTAGGCGCCCGTGATGGCGGCGGTGCGGGTGCCGCCGTCGGCCTGCAACACGTCGCAGTCGACGGCAATGGTGTTCTCGCCCAGCGCCGCCAGGTCGATGCAGGCCCGCAGCGACCGCCCGATCAGCCGGCTGATCTCCTGGGTGCGGCCGCTGAGCCGGCCCTTGACCGCCTCACGGTCAGAGCGGGTGTGGGTCGCCGACGGCAGCATCGCGTACTCCGCGGTGAGCCACCCCAGCCCCGACCCCTTGCGCCAGCGCGGCACCCCGTCGGTGACGCTGGCCGTGCACATCACCTTGGTGAGGCCGAACTCGACCAGCACCGAGCCGGCCGGGTGGTCGGTGAACCCGCGGGTGATCACCACCGGGCGCAGCTCGTCATCGAGGCGGCCGTCTTCTCGTCTGCTCACTGAGCGCGGACCCTTTCGGAGTGGTGGACGTCGATCATCTCACCGGACACCACCGCATGCACGGGACCGTCGAACTCCGCCCTGGCCTCGCGGATCACGTCGTCGCGCGAGGTCCACGGCGGAATGTGGGTCAGCAGCAGTTCGCGGACGCCGGCCGCAGCCGCGACCCGGCCGGCCTGGGTGCCCGAAAGGTGCAGATCGGGGGGACGATCCGGCGCGTGGGTCCAGGAGGATTCGCAGAGGAATACATCGGCGCCGCGGGCCAACTCGATGAGTTGGTCGCAGACTCCGGTGTCGCCGCTGTAGACGAACGATGCCCCGCTGGGGTCGGTGATCCGCATGCCGTAGGACTCGGTCGGGTGGGCGACGATCCGCGGCAGCACCGTGAGCGCCCCGATCGTCACCGGCTCGTTGTCCGTCCAGCGCCGCACCTCGCACACGTCGGAACAGTCGTCGATCTCCCCGCCATACGGCGACGACGCCGCCCCCAGCCGCGACCAGGTGTCGCTGGGCCCGTAGACCACCGCCTTGCCGTCGGGTTTGCACGGGTGATACCGGCGCCACACGAACAGCCCGGGCAGATCCAGGCAGTGGTCGGCATGCAGATGGGTCAGCAGGATGTGCACCGAGCCGGGGTCGGCGTAGCGCTGCAACGCTCCGAGCACTCCCCCGCCGAAGTCAAGAACCAGCGGCGGGGTGCCCGGCGCCTGGAGCAGATACCCCGACGTCGGCGAATCGGGGCCGCCGACGCTCCCCGAGCAGCCGAGCACGGTGATTTGCACGCCCACTACTGTGCCATGCTTCACAGCCCCTTGACCAAAACCCCGGCTCAGTCGGCGTCAGCCGACCGGCCTGGCCGTTACCGCGGGCCCCAGGAACCGGGCCGCCAGTGCGGTG
>CAIYOH010000349.1 GCA_903927745.1 uncultured Mycobacteriaceae bacterium | reverse complement strand
GCGTTGACGTCGTGAGTCTTGGTGGTGCACATCGACTGCACCGAGATGGGGTAGTCGCTGCCGACGCCGACATCGCGGACCATGAGCTGGCGCGTGGCGCGCCGTGGGGCGAGCGTGGCCGCCGGGGGTTGCGGCATGCCCAGGCCGACAGACACCGTCATCGATTCCTTCGGTTGGTCGTTCGCTGAGTTGTCACTGGAAGAGCCGGATCGGGTTGACCAAGTCCGCGGTCACGGTCAGCAGCATGTAGCCGACCACCAGGGCCAGCACCAGGTAGGTCGGGCGCATCAGCGTCTCGTAGTCGACGGGCGCCGCTGCCACCTTCCCGCGGGTCGAGCGGACGAGGTTGCGGATCTTCTCGAACATCGCGACGGCGATGTGGCCGCCGTCGAAGGGCAGCAGGGGCACCAGGTTGATCGCGCCCAGGACCAGGTTCAGCTGGGCGAGGAAAAACCAGAACGCCACCCACAGACCGTGCTCGACGGTGTCGCCGCCGACGATGCTGGCCCCCACGACGCTCATCGGGGTCTGCGGGTCACGCTCACCACCGCCGATGGCATGCACCAGCGCGCCCACCTTCGTCGGGATCGCGACGAGGGACTTGCCCACCTCTGCGGTGAGGTCGCCGGTGAAGGCGAGCGTGGCCGGGATCGCCGCGAGCGGGCCGTAGCGGACGGGCGCGGCCCTCGGGGCGCCGACGCCGATCGCGCCGACGGTGGCGGACCGCAGCTTGCCCTTGTCGGACCCGGCGGGCAGGAACCGCTGGGTGGACGTGACGTCGACGTAGGTGGTGATCGGGGCGCCGTCGCGGTCGACGACCACCGCGACGGTGCCGTGCGCCTTGTGGACCGCGGTGGCCATGTCCTCGAACGTGGTCACCGGGGTGTCGCCGATTTTGACGACGATGTCGCCGGGCCGGATGCCGGCCAGCGCCGCCGGGCCGGGACCGGCGCAGGTACCGACCTTGCCCGGGCTCACTTCCGCTGCGACGCAGGCGGTTTCGCCGATCACGGCGCGGTTGTCGGGGTGCAGATTGGGCAGTCCCCACACCAGCGCGATGCCGTAGAGCAGCACCAGGCAGATCACGACGTTCATGGCGGGGCCGGCGACCAGCACCGCGACCCGCTTCCAGACGGCCTGCCGGTACATCGCGTGGTCGATGTCCTCGGGTGCGAGCTCCTCGGCCGTCGTCATCCCGGCGATGTCACAGAAGCCGCCCAGCGGGATGGCCTTGAGGCCATATTCGGTGTCGCCGAGCCGGTTGGGGCGCCGGGTGGACCACAGGGTCGGCCCGAAGCCGACGAAATAGCGGCGCACCTTCATGCCGGTGGCGCGGGCAACCCACATGTGCCCGCACTCGTGCAGGGCCACCGAGATCAGGATGGCCAGCGCGAACAGCGCGATGCCGATGGCGAACATGGAGAGGCGTGACCCTTTCTAGGACCGCTCGAGGCTCAGTCCGGCGACGTGGCCGGACGCCCCCGCGGGCCTCGCTGCGGCGATGGCGCGCTGGGCACGTTCCCGTGCCCAGCGTTGCGCGTCGAGTACGTCTTCCACGGTAGCGGGTAATTCGCCCGAGGGGGGCGCCCACTGGTCCGCGGCAGATAACACCTCGGCGACGGTCTGCACGATCGCAGGGAAGCCGATCCGGCCGGCGAGGAACGCCTCGGCCGCCTCCTCGTTGGCGGCGTTGTACACCGCGGTCATGCAGCCGCCGGCCTGGCCCGCGTGCCGGGCCAGGTCGACCGCGGGGAACACCTCGACGTCCAGCGGCTCGAAGTCCCACCTGGAGGCGGTGGTGAAGTCGCAGCTGGCGGCCGCGCCGGCCACCCGGTGCGGCCAGCCCAGCGCCAGCGAGATGGGCAGCTTCATGTCGGGCGGGCTGGCCTGGGCCAGGGTGGAGCCGTCGACGAAGGTGACCATCGAGTGCACGATCGACTGGGGGTGCACGACCACCTCGATGCGCTCGTAGGGGATGCCGAACAGCAGGTGCGTTTCGATGAGCTCGAGACCCTTGTTGACCAGCGACGCCGAGTTCAGGGTGTTCATCGGCCCCATCGACCAGGTCGGGTGGGCGCCGGCCTGCGCAGGCGTGACGCTCTCCAGTTGGGCGGCGGTCCAGCCGCGGAACGGCCCGCCCGAGGCGGTCAGCACCAGCTTGGCGACCTCGTCGGGGGTGCCGCCGCGCAAGCACTGCGCCAGCGCGGAGTGTTCGGAGTCGACTGGGACGATCTGGCCGGGCCGCGCCGCCCGCAGCACCAGCGGGCCGCCGGCGATCAGCGACTCCTTGTTGGCCAGGGCCAGCCGCGCCCCCGACGCCAGCGCGGCCAGGGTGGGCCGCAGCCCCAACGCTCCGACCAGCGCGTTGAGGACCACATCAGCGCCGGTCTCCTCGACCAGCCGAGTGGCCGCCTCGGGTCCGCTGAACGGCACGTCGCCCACGACCTGGGCGGCGTGCTCGTCCGCGACGGCGATATTGGTGATGCCGGTGTCGGCGCGCTGGCGCCGCAGCGCGTCGGGGTTCGCGCCACCGGCCGCCAGCCCCACCAACTCAAAGCGGTCCGGGTTGGCCGCGATGACCTCCAGAGCCTGGGTACCGATCGAGCCGGTGCTGCCGAGCACCAGAACCCGCCGCCGCGGGCCGGCGTCGGTGTCGGCGATCGGATCCGTCACCTGACTATTGTGCCGCCGTGCGCGGCCTGACCACGACGCGGGCCATCGAACACCTGTATTATCGAGACGCGTCCCGCAAGCGTCCTATCAACAGCCGCGGGTGCCGACAACCACTGAGGAGCACCAACCCATGCCTATGCACACCCAGACGCCCCGCAGATCGCCGAGAACTGCGCTGACGGCCATCAGCATGGCAGCCGCGGCCGCCATCGGTCTTGCTGCGGTCGGCGTCCCGATGGCGTCCGCCAACCCCGGCACCGACTTGGTGGGTGTGGGCTGCGCGGCCTACGCCAGACAGGTGCCCACGGGGCCAGGTTCGGTTGCCGCGCTGGCCACCGAGCCAGTCGCGGTCGCAGCGTCCAATGTCCCGTTGCTGAGCACGCTGACGTCCGCGCTGTCGGGCAAGCTCAACCCGCAGGTGAACCTGGTGGACACGCTCAACAACGGGCAGTACACCGTCTTCGCACCCACCGACCAGGCGTTCGCCAAGCTCGACTCGGCGACAGTCGATTCGCTGAAAACCGATTCGGCCACGCTCTCGAAAATCCTCACCTATCACGTGGTTTCGGGTCAGCTCAGCCCGGCCCAGGTCGCCGGCACTCACACCACGGTGGAGGGTGCGTCGTTGACTGTCACCGGCTCGGGCGACGGCCTGCAGGTGAACGGTGCGGCAGTCGTCTGCGGCGGCATACAGACCGCGAACGCGGTGGTGTACATGATCGACACCGTGCTGACGCCGCCGAACTAAGACCGCCGGGGACCGAATTGGTGGTGCGCGCTGCGCGCCCGATGTGTGCCAGAATTACCGCGCATAGCCACTTCGATGTCACTTCGTTCCGAAAGGTGTTGCCGTGGCAGGTAATGAGCTGGACCGCTTCAACGGTGTCGACGTCGCCGAAGTTCCGTCCGCAGCGTGGGGGTGGAGCAGGATCAACCGCCGCACCTGGTACGTCGCCGGCGGGTTCGCGATCCTGTTCCTACTGGCGATGCTGCGCGGGAACCACGTCGGTCACATCGAGGACGCGTACCTCATCGGGTTCGCCACCCTGGCGCTGGCCGTCCTGGTCAGAGATCTGTGGGGCCGCCGTCGCGGCTGGCTGAAGTAGGCCGCGACGCCTCGCGCGCTCGTCGCGCCACGGTGGCGACGACCACGCCCCCCACCAGCGCGACCAGGGCCAGCGCCCATGGCGCCACGCCATGCTGGTGCACCCACCCGGCCAGAGGCCCCTGTAGTCGGCCGGCCGAGGTGATCACCGCGTCGTTCGGACTCGCCCCGCCGCCGAACAGACGCAGCTCGAAGACGCCGTAGTACCCGACGTACAGCCCGACCAGCACAAGCAGCGCGCCGCTGATTCGGTTGACGAACGGCAGCAGGCGCCGCAGACGCTCCACCAGCGCCGTGCTGGCCGTCGCCGCGGCCACGGCCAGTACACCGACCACCAGCGTCAGGCCCGCCACGTAGGCGAGATACACCGCGGCGCCCGTCACCACCGACCCACCTCGGAGGCCGGCGGCGGTGACCGCCAGGAACGGCCCGATCGTGCACGACAGCGATGCGATCGCATAACTGACGCCGTAGCCGTACATGCCGAACAGCCACGGCCCCCGGCCCCCGGTGGGCGCCCACCGCGGGCCGATCGCCCGCGGTGTCAGCGCGGTGAGCTCCCGGCCGGACAGCAGCCACACTCCGAGGACCACCAGCACGGCGCCGATCACGACGGTCACGTACGGCAGGTAGCGCTGCACGGTCGAGGCCACCGAGATGGTCAGGGCGCCGTACACGCCGAACACCGTGAGGAAGCCGAGCGCCATTCCGGCGGTGGCCGCCAGCGCGCGGCCGGCGGCGGTCACGCTCCCGGAGTCGCCGGGCTGCTGCCCGCGCACCGCGAGCAGCAGGTACCCCGGCAGCATGGCGAACCCGCAGGGATTCAGGGCAGCGACCAGCCCGGCGGCGAAGGCCAGACCGACGAGACCCTGATCCACCACGTCAGTTCAGCGCGGCGACGCGACTCGCGAGTTCCTGCTGCGTCATCGCCGAGGTCGGGTTGTTGACGAACGTCGAGCTGCCGTCGGCCCGGTAGAACACGTAGGCCGGCTGCCACGGGACGTTGTAGCGGGCCCAGATCGACCCGTCGGCGTCGTTGAGGTTGGTGAAGCCCAGGTTGTACTTGGCGACGAAGTTCTGCTCGGCCCCGAGCTCGGAGTGGGCCGCGATCCCCACGAAGGTCACGCCGGGGTGGGCGGCCGCCACCTGGCTGATCGCGGGGGCCTCGGCGTTGCAGAACGGGCACCACGGCGTCCAAAACCACAGCACGGCCGGCTTGCCCTGCAGGCTGGCGCCGTTGAACGGGGCGCCGCTGAGGGTGGTGCCGGTGAAATTCAGGTTGGCGTCGGCCGCCGCATCGGGCGGTGGCGTGGCCAGCCCGAGCAGCAGGACGGCGATGGCAGCGGCGCCGGCGAACAGTTTCAGCGGCGACAGCAGGCGAAGGAGCATGAGATACCTCGTTTTCTGGTTGGTCTTCTCTATACGACGTGCCGGCGGCCCGTCGGGTTCACCGCAGCCCGCTTTCCGCGGCCAGCTGTCCGCACGCGGCTCCGATCTCACGACCGCGCGTATCGCGCACCGTGCACGTCACCCCCTTCGCCCGGACCCGCCGCACGAACTCCCGCTGCGCCGCCTTCGGACTGGCGTCCCACTCGCTGCCCGGGGTCGGGTTGAGCGGAATGAGGTTGACGTGCGCCAGCGGCCCCAGAGCGCGATGCAGCCGCTCCCCCAACAGGTCGGCCCGCCACGGCTGGTCGTTCACGTCGCGGATCAACGCGTACTCGACGGAGATCCGTCGGCCGGTCACGTCGGCGTAGTAGCGGGCGGCATCGAGGGCCTCCGCCACGTTCCACCGCGTGTTGACCGGCACCAGCGTGTCGCGCAGTTCGTCGTCGGGTGCATGCAGCGACAGCGCCAGGGTCACGCCGAGTCGTTCGTCGGCCAGCGTGCGGATCGCCGGGACCAGTCCGACCGTCGACACCGTCACCGAGCGGGCCGAGATCCCGAAGCCCTGCGGCGGCGCCTCGATGATGCGCCGCACCGCCGCCAGCACCCGCCCG
>CAIYOH010000348.1 GCA_903927745.1 uncultured Mycobacteriaceae bacterium | reverse complement strand
CCAGGCCAGTGCGACCCGGTTCAACCGCCGGGGCTAGACGTTGCAGTCGTAGTGTCCGGCGCGGTCGTCGTGTCCGGCGCGGTCGTAGTCCCTGTCGCGGTCGTAGTCCCTGTCGCGGTCGTAGTCCCTGTCGCGGTCGTCGTTGTCGTGGGAGTGCCGGACAGGCTAGGCGCGTTCGACGGCGTGGCGGGCGCGGTCGCGGGGATCTGAGTCAAGGGGGGACGCGCGTTCGCGGGCGGCAGCGCCGACATCGCCACCCAGGTGTCCCAGTCCACGGCCCAATCCCAGAGGTCGCCATCGGCGTAGGACAAATGGATCGTGCTTCCGGTCACCTCGACGGGGTCGCCGTAGATCGCCGACCCGTAATACCGCTCAGCGTCGCCGGTCGAGAGGTTGATGCAGCCGTTGGTGACGTTCGTGTTGCCCTGCGCACCCGAACTGGCCGGGTTGGCATGAATGAACTCACCGTTGTTGGAGATCCGCACCGCCCAGCGCTCGTGTACGTGGTTGTACCCCGCGGCGGGGTTGGACATGTAGAAGTCCGAATACTTCTCGCTGACGACGTGGATGCCGCCTCGGGTCACGTTGCGCGGCTTGTCCCCTTCGCCATAGCTGCACGGAAAATCCATGATGACGCCCTCGTCCCTGATCACCTGGATACGGTGCGACGACACCTCGGCCTTGACCACCTGCCGCCGACCGATCTGGATATTCAGCGAAATATCTTGGGCCCCATAAGCGCCGTCGCCGAAGGGCAGGCCGTACAGCTTGGCGTCGACGTTGACCGTGGTGCCCGCCGGGTAGTACTCGCGAGTGCGCCAATGCGCGCGGGCGCCCCCCACCTCGTCGGGCAGCCAGGCCCAGCTGCCCGCGACCGCCGGAGTGGTGGTGACGATGAGCGCCCGCTCGACAGTGGCCTTGTCGCTGATCGGCGCGTCGAACTGGATGATGATCGGGGCCGCCACGCCGACAGTCTGGCCGTCGGCCAACTGGAATCCCCCGCCGATCTTCTTGGCGGGGGTCAAGGTGGTGAACTTGCCGGCTACCGCAACCGCCTTGCCGTTGTGCCCGACGACCGAGCCGCTCCACGTGTATGTCGCGTCGTATCCCAACGGCTCGGTGGTGGCGAAGGCGGTCCGATCCCGGTTGATCACGCCCGCGACGACCTTGCCCGCCGAGTTCGTCAGCGTGACATGCTGGAACCACCCGTTGTGGACCTCGGCACTGATCGGGACGGTAGGGACGACGTTGACGGCCGACGGGCCGTCCAGTGCTGGTTGAAACCTCATACTCGGGCCTGGCGGCTCTTTTGCCGCAGACCGGTTGCCGAAGGAGCCGCACCCTGCCGCGGCGTTGGGAACCAACACCCCGAGACCGAGAGCCGTCAGGGCCGCACGCCGGTTCACCGGCGATGGCAGGCGCGACGTGTTCACACCGTCCAAAGATACCGGCAGGGGCCGAACCGGCCCGCCGAAGCTACAACTCGCAACCGAGCAAGACCGGTTCGGGTTCGAGTGTGACACCGAACGCATCGCGGACACCGTCGCGGACAATGCGGGCGAGGGCGACCAGGTCCCCGGCGGTGGCGCCGCCACGGTTGGTCACCGCGAGTGCGTGCTTGGTGGACAGTCGGCACCGGGCTTGGCGGCCGTCGGGAGCGGGCTGCGGATACCCCTTGCCGAACCCCGCGTGCTCAACCAGCCAGCCGGCGGCCAGTTTGACGCCGTCCGCGGCCGGATAGTGCGGAACCGGACCCTCGGCGGCACCCGCCAGTCGATCGTAGAAATCGTGGGCGACCACCGGATTGGTGAAGAATGAGCCCACGCTCCACGTGTCGTGGTCGGCCGGGTCGAGCACCATCCCCTTGCCGCCACGCAGGGCTAACACCACGTCCCGCACCGCGTGCGGGTCGGCGCGCTCACCCGGTGCGGCGTGCAGCGCCGCGGCCAGTTCGCCGTAGCGCAACGGCGCGCTGCGGCCCGAGTCGTCCAGAGCGAACTCAACTTCCAGAACCACCTGCGGCACGTCGAGTCCGGTGGCGTTGGCGCGTTTGAACACGCTGGTGCGGTACCCGAAGCCGAGGTCGGCGGCCGGGATCCAGTGCACCGCACCGGTAGCGCGGTCCAGGGTCCGCACCCGGGTGACGGTGTCGGACACCTCCACCCCGTAGGCACCCACGTTTTGCACCGGCGTGGCCCCGACCGACCCGGGGATGCCGGACAGGCACTCCAGCCCACCGAGGCCGTGGCTCAGGGCCGCGACCACCACGTCGTCCCACACCGCGCCCGCCTCCGCGCGCACCAGATTGCCGTCGACGCTGATGGCGTCGGCGGCCAGCCGCACCGCGGTCAGGTCGGTCATGGTTTCGGCGATCACGAGGTTGGAGCCACCGCCGAACACCAGCACCGGATGAGCTTGTCCGCCTTGGAGACCGCCGGGGTTTTCCGCATCCAACTGGCGCACCACGGCGATCACCTGGTCGGTGGTGGCGCACGTGATCAGGCGCCGGGCCACCGGTCCGATCCGCAGCGTCGTCAACGGCGCCAGCGACACCTCGGCGGCGACGTGTGCACCGGCGTAGAGCGAACCGACACGGCTCCGTCTCATGGCCCGTAACGGTAGCCTGGACACCTATGCCGCGTTCATTCGACTTGTCGGCCGACTTCGTGCAGAGCGTCGGGGAGGTGCACCGGGCCTTTCTTGATGAACGGTACTGGCAGGCGAGGCTGGCCGACATTCCCGTCGATGAGGCGACCGTGGAGTCGATGCGCACCGGCGGCGAGCCCGGCGCCGAGGGAGCCCAGGGTGCCATCGAGGTCGTCACAAGGCAGGTGGTGCGCAGCCACAACCTGCACGCCGTCGTCAAGCAACTCCACCGCGGCGACCTGTGTATCCGCCGGGTGGAGACGTGGGGACCGATCGTCGATGGCACCGCGACCGCGTCCATCGCGGGTTCGATGGTCGACACCCCCGTCGCGGTATCGGGCGCGGCCGAGCTCACGCCGATCGCAGATTCCGGCGGCGCCCGGCTCGCATTCCGGCTCGACGTACACGTGGCGGTGTCGATCATCGGCGGCAAGGTGGAGAGATTGATCTGCGCCTACCTGGCCGAATTGGTGGGCAGGGAGCAGCAGTTCACCGCCGACTGGATCGCCGGCAACGGCTGAGGCGTGGATCTGCGTCGGAACGCTTTAAGCTGGCGGCCATGCGAATCGCGTTGGCGCAGATCCTCAGCGGCAGCGATCCGAACGCGAATCTGCAACTGGTACGCGAGTACACGGGCCGGGCCGCCGACGCGGGCGCGCGGCTGGTGGTGTTTCCCGAGGCGACCATGTGCCGCTTCGGCGTTGCGCTGCGGCCGGTCGCCGAGCCGGTCGACGGGCCCTGGGCGAACGAAGTGCGCCGGATCGCCAGCGACGCGGGCATCACGGTGATCGCCGGCATGTTCACCCCGGCCGACGACGGGCGCGTGACGAACACGCTGATCACGGCCGCGCCCGGCGGCCTTGACCAACCGGCGATCCGGTACGACAAGATCCACCTGTACGACGCGTTCGGGTTCTCCGAGTCGCGTACAGTCGCGTCCGGCCGCGACCCGGTGGTGATCACGGTCGACGGCGTCCGGGTGGGCCTGTCGATCTGCTACGACATCCGCTTTCCCGCCCTGTACATCGACCTGGCGCGGCGGGGTGCTCACGTGATCGTCGTCTGTGCCTCCTGGGGGTCGGGCCCCGGAAAACTCGACCAGTGGACCCTGCTCGCCCGAGCCCGCGCGCTGGACTCCATGAGCTACGTGGCTGCGGTCGGTCAAGCCTGCCCCGGCGACCCCGAGGCCGACTCGGTCGCCCCGACCGGGGTTGGTGGCAGCCTGGTGGCCTCGCCGTGGGGTGAGGTGATCGCGTCGGCCGGGCCGGATCCCCACCTGGTGATAGCCGACATCGACCTGAACCGGGTGGCGCAGGCCCGCGACACCATCGGCGTACTGCGCAACCACTCAGAGTTTGCTCAGCTAGGTAGGGCAGAATCGTCCGCGTGACAAATCCCCAGGGACCCGCGAACCAGGACCCGTCGGCGTGGGCCGGTGCCGGCGGTCAAGGTTCCGGCCAGCCACCCGCCGAGCGCCCCACCGAGCGCATCGGCACCGGCGGCCTGAACCCGTCCCCGCCGGCCGCCCCCACCTGGGTGCCCGGGCAGACCGACCCGATCGGTGCGCCGCAACCCAACGCCCAGGAGGCCGGCTACTCGGCTCCGCCCATCCCGAACGCGGCCCCAACGGAGAAGTTCGCCGCCCCCATCGAAGGTGCGTCACCGGTGAAGAGAAAATGGGGCTTCCTGGGAGACCCGCTGTCCATCCTCCTGGCCTGCATCATCGTGGCCGCTCTTGTCATCGCGGGGCTCGTCGGACTCGAGTTGTACGCGCGTCACATCGCGAAGACCAAGGTCGCCCAGGCGGTGGCGTGCGAGATCCAGGACCAGGCCACCGCGGCCCTCGGCGTCACGCCGTTGATGCTGTGGCAGTACGCGACCAACCACTACACCAACATCTCGGTGCAGACGGGCGGCAACCAGATCCGCGACGCCAAGGGCATGAAGCTCGACCTCGACATCCGCGACGTCCGGCTGAAGTCGACGGCCACCTCCAAGGGCACCATCGGCTCGCTGGACGCGACGGTGAGCTGGACTAGTGACGGCATCAAGGAGTCGGTGCAGAACGCCATCCCGGTCCTGGGTGCGTTCGTCACCAACAGCGTGACCGCCCACCCCGCGGACAACACCATCGAGCTGAAGGGGATGCTCGACGACATCACGGCCAAGCCGGTGGTATCCGGCAACGGCCTGCGGTTGCAGATCGTCACGTTCAACGCGCTCGGCTTCACACTGCCGAAGGAGTCCGCGCAGACGACGCTGGACCAGTTCACCTCGACCGTGACCAACAGCTTCCCGCTGGGTATCCGCGCCGACAGCGTGCAGGTGACGGACAGCGGAGTGACATCTCACTTTTCCGCCCAGAACGCGTCCATCCCCAACGACACCGTCAGCGACCACTGCTTCGCCGGCATCTGAGGGGCGGGCCGGGTCCCCCTAGGCGGCGTGGCGGGCGAGTTCGATGCCGATGCGGATTTCGAGGGCGCTGAGGTTGATGATGGTGGGTGCTCGGGGTGGGGCGGTGGATCGGTAGGTGGCGCCGGTGGGGGTGGTGTAGTCGGCGGTGTGGGTGTGGTG
>CAIYOH010000347.1 GCA_903927745.1 uncultured Mycobacteriaceae bacterium | reverse complement strand
GATCTGAACTGCACCCCGGAATCCGATGAGTACCGACGCGCCACCGGCCTCACCCCCGGAGCGATACCCGGTTTCACGTTCGTGGACGCCTGGACCGCGGCGGGCAACACCGATGCGGGACACACCTGGTCGGCCCGCAACCCGCTGGTTCCCCTCCTGGCCATCCATCCCCACCGCCGACTCGACTACGTGATGGTGTCCACACCACGCCGGCCCGGCGCCGGCCACGTCCACCGATGCTTCCTCGCCGGGAACGCGGCCGCCGACGGGGTGTGGGCCAGCGATCACTTCGCGGTGGTGGCCGAGGTGGAGATGTGAACCCCCGTACAGCCGACATCGCGGCCGTCGCCCAGGTCGTCGGCTCGGTGGGGATGTTCGGGGTGATCTGGATCGTGCAGATCGTGCACTACCCGCTGATGCGTTTTGTTCCCGGCGCGCAGTTTGCCGACTTCGAGGCCGCGCACAGCGCGCGCATCTCGTGGGTGGTGGGGCCGCTGATGGCCGTCGAGGGCGTGTGCGTTCTCGCCTTCTTCTTCGCCCCGCCCGTCGGCCTGCCCGGGTGGTTGCCGTGGGCGGGAGCCGTCGCCGAGGCGATCGCGATCGGCACCACGATTTTTATCTCCGCACCGTTGCATGGACGACTCAATGCCCGCTTCGATCCCGCGGTCCTTCATCGTCTGATCGCTACCAATTGGATCCGCACCGTCGCCTGGACCGGCCGAGCCGCGGTGGCGATCGCCATCGTGGTGGCCGTGCTCCGGTGACCGCTGTCAACCACCTAACGCGGGTCGTGGTCCCTGTGCCAGTCCCGGCCGATCATGTCGGCGGCCATCAGGGCGTCAGCCGCCATGTCGGGGCTCACGTCGAAGGGCTCGTTGTGCATGGAGTCGCCCGCGGCCGTGGCCCGTGTCGCGATCGCGGCCAGCTCCTGCGCCGACAACTTCGCCAGGCCGATCTCGCCCAGCGTGATCGGCAACCCGATCTCACGGGCGAACCCCAGCACCGGATCGAGCACCGACTGCGGCGCGTCCTCCAGCACCAACTGCGTCAGCAATCCGAACGCGACCTTCTCGCCGTGCAGGTAGTCGTGCGTGGCCACGGCGGTGGTGAGCCCGTTGTGCACCGCGTGTGCGGCGGCCAGGCCTGAGGATTCGAATCCCACCCCTGACAGCAGCGTGTTCGCCTCCACCACCCGTTCCAGCGCGGGCGTCACCACCTGGGTGCGCACCGCACGCAACGCGTCCACCCCGTCGGCCAGCAGCGTGCGGTAACACAGCTCGGCCAGCGCCAGCGCACTCTGGCTGGACAACCCGCCGCGCAGGTTTGTGGCCCCGGCGGCGGCGCAGGTTTTCGCCTCGAACCACGTCGCCAACGCATCGCCCATCCCTGCCACCAGCAGCCGGGGCGGGCTCTGGGCGATCGCCTGGGTGTCGACGAGCACCAATTCGGCGTTGCGGCGGTGGATCCGGGCGCCCTGCACGACGCCGTCGGCGGAATACATCACCGATAGCGCGCTGCACGGGGAGTCACTGGAGGCTACGGTCGGGCAGTTGACGATGGGCAGGTCGAGATCGGCGGCT
>CAIYOH010000346.1 GCA_903927745.1 uncultured Mycobacteriaceae bacterium | reverse complement strand
GCACGACTTGCCCGCCGTCTCGCCGCGCGGCTAAGCGCCGGGCATGCGCCGATGTGCCCGCCTCCGCGCGTCAGCGCGGCGCGGCCCGCTCGACGAACCCCGACTGCGTCAGCGCGGCGTCGACGAACTGCTGCACCGGCCGAGACCGGAAGAATCCGATGTGACCGCCCTGGTACCACTGGATTTCGGGCTTGCCCCAGTGCTCCCAGAGTCGGGCGACTTGGTCGCGGGGGTGCACCAGGCGGTCAGCGAGGCCGGCGTAGATGAAGCGGCCCGCCATCGGCACCTGCGGGGTGAGCGACAGCGCCGAGACCATCCGGCCGAGCGGTTCGGCCGCGACCATCGTCTGGTGCATGCGGGTCTGCCCGCTCAGGCCGGCGTGGCGGCTCAGCAACCCGACGAGATCGACGGCCGGGACGCCGAGGATCGCGCAGGCCAGGTCGTCGTCGATGCTGGCGACCAGCGACGAGACGAAGCCGCCCAGTGAGATGCCGTTAAGGGCGATCTGGGCGCCGGGTTGCTCGGCGCGGATCCAGGCCAGCAGCCGCCGGATGTCCCAGACGGACTGCGCGGCGCCGTGGACGGTGTCCAGGACGTCCTCGCTGGGGAACGCGACGTCCTTGGACTGCCCGCGCGTCCGCGGGCCGTGCATGGGCAGCACCGGCAGCACGACGTTGAGGTCGAGGTCGCGGTACAGGTGGCGGGCGTTGAACGCCAGCGGGTCGAGCGTGGCACGGCCCATCATCGCGCCGTGGATGCACACCACCCAGGGCCGCGGGCGTCGGTGCCGCATCACCACCGCGTACACCCGGTTGTTGGGGGTGCAGGCCAGCCACCGGTCGCGGCCGGGTTCGCCCGCGTGGGGCTCGTAGTCACTGGCGAAGGACATCCGCTCCTGGGTGCGTCCCAGGCTGGTGACACGTTTGACGGTGACGTCGGTGGGGGCCGGGGGTGCGGGGAAGAACCCTGCGGGGTGGTCCAGCCAGCCCTTGTCGCCGTAGAACTCCCGCGCGGCGATCACCTCGCTGTCGATGCGGTCGAGCGTGGCGGTGCTGGGGAGTTTGCGGAGCAGGCCGAAGCCTGCCAGCAGCAGCTCGTCGCTGAACACGTTCGCCGCCAGCCCGAGGGTGGGCCGAGCCACCGGCAGCTCCCTGGGCTGACCATCCAGGAAGGCGCCCCAGGTGCGGGCGTAGTAGCTGCCGGTGCGGGTGATCGGCGTGAGGATCCGGGTCAGGGGATTGCCGAGGCTGTCGGCGGGGTCCTCGAAGTCGGGCATGGTGTCATCTTGGGTCACGTCGGAACCAGCGTGCCGGCGAGGTGGTCGTAGGCGACGTGGCAGAGCAGGCGGACGCCGGTGACCAGGGTGTCGTCGTCGGCGTAGAAGTGCGGGTTGTGGTTCATGGCCATGCCGCGACCACCGGCGGCGGGCCGCGGGTTGTTGTCGGCGTCGAGTTCGGTGTCCTGCACACCGAGGGTGACGTAGAGGCCGCCGTAGCGGTTGACGAATTCGGAGACGTCGTCGTAGCCGAGGGTGGCTTCGGTCTGCACCACCTTGTCGGCGCCGACGACGCGCTCAAAGGTGGGCAGGCCGGCCTGCACCCAGGGCGGCTCGTTGTGCACCGCGGGCACGTTCTGCAGATACTCGACGGTGGCGGTGCAGTTGTAGGCCTGTGCGGAATGGTCGGCCAGGGTTTCGAGCCGCTGCTGAACCTTGGCCATGTCGGCTTCGACGGCGCAGCGGATGGTGCCCCACAGGGTGGTCGTCTGGCCGATGATGTTGAATCGGCCGACGTCCTGGACATGGCCGATGCTGACGGTGACCGGGTCGAACGCACTGATCTGGCGGTAGAGCTGTCCGATGCCGGTGAGGATGGCGCCGACTGCGGGCATCGTGTCGATGCCGGCCCAGGGGGTGGAGCCGTGGACCTGGACGCCGGTGACGGTGATCTTGATCAGGCTCGAGGCACCGAACTGGTTGCCGGGGCGATACCCGATGTATCCCTTCGGAAACGGCGCGACATGGAAGCCGAAGGCCATCGTGGGTGTCGGGTTGTCGCATGCACCCTCGGTGATCATCTCCAGGGCCCCGCCTTTTTCGTCGACGGGCGGGCCTTCCTCGGCCGGCTGGAAGACGAACAGCACTGTGCCCGGCAGGGATTCGCGGTTGCCGGCCAACACGGTGGCGGCTCCCAGTAATGCCGCGGTGTGACAGTCGTGGCCGCAGGCGTGCGATACCGGGAAGGGGCCGCCGGGGTAGTTCTCGTCGATCACCGTGGAGGCGTACGGTGCACCGCACTCGTCGGTGACCGGGAGCGCGTCGATGTCGGCGCGCAGCGCGATCACCCGGTCGCCGGGTTGGCCGCCCTTGAGGACGCCGACCACACCGTGGCCCGCGATGCCGGTGCGGACCTCGTCCAACCCGAGGGATCCCAGCTGCTCGGTGATGAGGGCGGCGGTGTTGACCTCGCGGTTGGACAACTCGGGGTTACGGTGCAGATGCTGGCGCCACGCGATCACCTGGGCGGCGACCGCG
>CAIYOH010000345.1 GCA_903927745.1 uncultured Mycobacteriaceae bacterium | reverse complement strand
TGCGCCGACCTACCGGGCGTGTCCCACGTGGAGATCGACATCGACGCCGACCCCGCGGCTGCCAGAGAACTGTCGGTGTTGTCCCTGCCCACCACGTTCGTGTTCGACGCGCAGGGCCGGCAGCGATACCGCAGCACCGGGGTCCCCAAGGCTGCCGACCTGAAGGCGGTGCTGAGATCGCTCGATCCAAGCGGCCACGACTAGCGCTGCCGGGTCTTGGCATCGGCGCTACGGTAGCCCCATGAGCGATCCACGCGGGCCGAAGACCCCCGCCGCGTTATCCACGCCGAGCCTCAATCGCGGGGTCGGCTTCACCCACGAGCAGCGGCGGCGGCTGGGGCTGACCGGCCGGCTTCCGCCGGCGGTGCTGACCCTCGACGACCAAGCCGAGCGCGTGTGGCAGCAACTCTGTGAACTGACAACCGATTTGGGCCGTAATCTGCTGCTCGAGCAGCTGCACTACCGCCACGAACTGCTCTACTTCAAGGTTCTCGAGGATCATCTGCCCGAGCTGATGCCGGTGGTGTACACGCCTACCGTCGGGGAGGCCATCCAGCGCTTCTCCAGCGAATACCGGGGCCAGCGGGGGCTCTTCCTGAGCATCGACGCGCCCGACGAGATGGACGAGGCGTTCGCGACGTTCGGGCTGCAACCCGACGACGTCGACCTGATCGTGTGCACCGACGCCGAGGCGATCCTGGGCATCGGCGACTGGGGTGTGGGCGGAATCCAGATCGCCGTCGGCAAATTGGTGCTCTACACCGCCGGCGGCGGCATCGATCCCCGCCGTTGCATCGCGGTGTCGCTCGACGTCGGCACAGACAACGAGAAGCTCCTGGCCGACCCGTTGTATCTGGGCAACCGCCACGCCCGCCGGCGTGGCCCCGAGTACGACGAGTTCCTCGATCGCTACCTCGAGACGGCTCACCGGCTCTTCCCGGGCGCCATCCTGCATTTCGAGGACTTCGGAGCCGTGAACGCGCGCAAGATCCTGCATACCTACGGCGACCGCTACTGCGTGTTCGACGACGACATCCAGGGCACCGGCGCGGTGGTGGTGGCGGCTGTCTACGGCGGATGCACCGTCACCGGAGTCGCGGTGCGCGACCAGACGGTGGTGGTGTTCGGGGCCGGCACCGCCGGGATCGGGGTCGCCGACCAGATCCGCGACGCGATGGTCGCCGACGGCGCCACCGTCGAGGAGGCCACCTCGCGGATCTGGCCGATCGACAAGCAGGGCCTGCTGTTCGACGACATGGACGACCTGCGCGATTTCCAGGTGCCGTATGCGAAGAACCGGGCACGCCTGGGCGTCGGCGCCGGGCACAAGGTCGGACTCGTCGACGCCATCAAGCTGGCCTCCCCCACCGTCCTGCTCGGTTGTTCCGCGGTGTTCGGGGCGTTCACCCAGGGGGTCGTCGAGGCGATGACGGCGTCCTGCGAGCGGCCGATGATCTTCCCGTTGTCCAATCCCACGTCCCGCATGGAAGCCACACCCAGCGACGTGCTGGAGTGGTCGCAGGGCAAGGCGCTGATCACCACCGGCAGTCCGGTCGCGCCCGTTGACCACAACGGCACCACCCACACCATCGGCCAGGCCAACAACGCGCTGGTGTTCCCCGGAATAGGACTGGGCATCATCGTGGCCGGAGCCCGGCTGCTCACCGGTGCGATGCTGCACGCCGCCGCCAAGGCCGTGGCGCAGGAATCACACCCGAGCAGCAGCGGGGGCTCGCTGTTGCCGGACATGCGGAATCTGCAG
>CAIYOH010000344.1 GCA_903927745.1 uncultured Mycobacteriaceae bacterium | reverse complement strand
GTCGGGGGCGCCGGCGGCGGACTCCACGTCGACCACGACCACGCGGGCGCCGTCGCGGGCGAACACCTCGGCAATGGTCGCGCCGATGCCGCGGGCGGCCCCGGTCACCACCGCGACCTGGGATTCCAGCGGGCGTTCCCAGTCGACCGACGGGGTGGAATCGGCCTTTCCGACGGTGAAGACCTGCCCATCGACGTAGGCCGATTTCGCCGACAGGATGAACCGCATCGTGGATTCCAGGCCCGCGGGTGTGGCGTCGGGAGACAGGTACACCAGCCCCGCGGTGGCGCCGCCGCGCAGTTCCTTGCCCAGCGAGCGGGTGAAGCCCTCCAGCGCCCGCTGGGCGATCCGCTCGTCGGTGCTGCCGGCCTCGTCGGGGGTAGTGCCGACGACCACCACGCGCCCGCAGTGGCCCAGGTTGCGCAGCAGCGGCGTGAAAAACTCCCGCAGCTCCGTCAGGCCGGCGGGGCCGGTGATGCCGGTGGCGTCGAACACCAGCCCGCCGAACTCGTCGGCCCAGCGGCCGCCGAGGTTGTTTCCCACCACGTCGTAATCCCCGGCCAGCGCCGCGCGCAGCGGCTCCACCACACGGCCGCGGTGATCGTGGGGATCCCCGATCAACAACGTCCCCGGCAGCGGCGGGTCACCGGGGGTGTAGCGGCGCAGCGGTTCCGGCTGGGGTAACCCGAGTTGTTTGGCCAGGAACGACCCGGGGCCGGAGTTGGCCACCTGTGACAGCAGATCGGACGAGCGCTTGGGAGCCACCGGGCCGCCTTCCGTTTCTTCCTGGGTCGGGCGTGCCGCTATGGTATGGCCCGGACGATCCAGAAATGACCGAACCCCCGGAACTGAACCCCTAGAACCGAACCCCTAGACACGCCGGAGCACAACAGTGGGCCCTGCCGGAACTCGGAGACGCATCGCCGTGCTGGGCGGTAACCGCATCCCGTTCGCGCGGTCGGACGGCGCCTACGCCGAGGCGTCCAACCAGGACATGTTCACCGCGGCGCTGGGCGGTTTGGTGGACCGGTTCGGGCTGGCCGGTCGGCAGTTGGGTGTGGTGGCCGGCGGCGCGGTGCTCAAGCACAGCCGCGACTTCAACCTGATGCGCGAGTGCGTGCTGGGATCCGCGTTGTCGCCGTATACGCCGGCCTTCGACATCCAGCAGGCGTGCGGCACCGGCCTGCAGGCGGCGATCGCGGCGGCCGAGGGCATCGCGGCCGGCCGGTACGACGTCGCTGTTGCCGGCGGGGTCGACACCACCTCCGACCCGCCGATCGGCTTGGGCGACAACCTGCGCCGCACCCTGCTCAAGGTGCGCCGCTCGAAGTCCACCGTGCAGCGGCTCAAGCTGGTCGGCGCCTTGCCCGCCGCCGTCGGGTTCGAGATCCCGGCCAACAGCGAGCCTCGCACCGGGTTGTCGATGGGGGAGCATGCCGCCCTCACCGCCAAGGAGATGGGCATCAAGCGGGTCGACCAGGACGAGCTGGCCGCCGCCAGCCACCGCAACATGGCCGCCGCCTACGACAGGGGCTTCTTCGACGACCTCGTCACCCCGTTCCTGGGTCTGTACCGCGACGACAACATTCGGCCCGACTCGACCGTGGCGAAACTGGCCTCGCTGCGACCGGTGTTCGGCGTCAAGGCCGGCGACGCGACGATGACGGCGGGCAATTCGACCCCGCTCACCGACGGGGCGTCGGCGGTGTTGCTGGCCGGCGACGAGTGGGCGGCCGCCCATTCACTGACCCCGCTGGCCTACCTGGTGGACGCCGAGACGGCCGCCGTCGACTATGTCAACGGGGGGGTCAACCGGGGGGTCAACGGGCGCGACGGCCTGCTGATGGCGCCGACGTACGCCGTCCCCCGGCTGCTGGCCCGCAACGGTCTGACCCTGCAGGACTTCGACTTCTACGAAATCCATGAGGCGTTCGCGTCGGTGGTGCTGGCACACCTGCAGGCGTGGGAGTCGCAAGACTACTGCCGGCAGCGGTTGGGACTCGACGTCGCACTGGGACCGATCGACCGGTCGAGGCTCAACGTCAACGGTTCGTCACTGGCTGCCGGACACCCGTTCGCGGCCACCGGGGGGCGGATTCTCGCGCAGCTGGCCAAGCAGCTGTCCGAGAAGAAGGGCGCGGGTACAGCCCGCCGCACGGGCGGCGGGCCGGTGCGCGGCCTGATCTCCATCTGCGCCGCCGGCGGCCAGGGAGTGGCCGCGATCCTGGAGGCGTGACCTGGGAAAGGCGTGGCCTAGAAAGCGGCCTCGTCGAGCTCCATGATGTCGTTGTCCAGCGTCTCGATGATTTCGCGGGTGCTGGCGAGCACGGGCAGGAAGTTCTTGGCGAAGAACGACGCCACCGCGATCTTGCCCTCGTAGAACGACCGGTCGGGGCCGCTGGCGCCGGCGTCGAGCGCCTGCACGGCCACCGCGGCGTGCCGCTGCAGCAACCAACCGATGACCAAGTCGCCGACGCTCATCAGGAAGCGCACCGACCCCAGGCCCACCTTGTACAGGCTGGCGACGTCTTCTTGGGCCGCCATCAGGTAGCCGGTCAGCGTGGCGGCCATCGCCTGCACGTCGGCCAGCGACTTGGCCAGCTGTTCGCGCTCAGACTTCAGCCGGCCGTTGCCGGTTTCGTTGTCCACGAACTTCTGGATCTCACCAGACACGTGGGCCAGCGCCACGCCCTTGTCGCGGATGATCTTGCGGAAGAAGAAGTCCTGCGCCTGGATGGCGGTGGTGCCCTCGTAGAGCGAGTCGATCTTGGCGTCCCGGATGTACTGCTCGATCGGGTAGTCCTGAAGGAAGCCGGAGCCGCCGAAGGTCTGCAGGCTCTCGGTCAGCTTCGCGTAGGCCTGCTCGGAACCGACCCCCCTTGACCACGGGCAGCATCAGGTCGTTGATTCTGACAGCCAGGTCGGCGTCGACGCCGTGCAGCGCCTCGGCGACCGCCGTGTCCTGGAACGTGGCGGTGTAGAGGTACAAAGCACGCAGACCCTCGGCGTAGGCCTTCTGGGTCATCAGCGACCGTCGTACGTCGGGGTGGTGCGTGATGGTCACCCGTGGTGCGGTCTTGTCGGTCATCTGGGTCAGGTCGGCACCCTGCACGCGCGTCTTGGCGTACTCCAGCGCATTGAGGTAGCCGGTCGACAGCGTGGCGATGGCCTTGGTGCCCACCATCATCCGGGCCATCTCGATAACGTCGAACATCTGCGCGATACCGTCGTGAACCTCGCCGACCAGCCAGCCCTTGGCCGGCACGCCGTGCAGGCCGAGCGACAGCTCGCAGGTCGCCGAGACCTTCAGGCCCATCTTGTGTTCGACGTTGGTGACGAAGGCGCCGTTGCGCTCGCCGAGCTCGCCGGTCTGGGAGTCGAACAGGAACTTGGGCACGATGAACACGGACAGTCCCTTGGTGCCGGGGCCGGCGCCCTCGGGCCGGGCCAGCACCAGGTGGACGATGTTCTCGAACAGGTCGTCGGAGTCGGCGGAGGTGATGAACCGCTTGACGCCCTCGATGTGCCAGGAGCCGTCGTCCTGCTTGACGGCCTTGGTCCGCCCGGCACCCACGTCGGACCCTGCGTCCGGCTCGGTGAGCACCATGGTCGCGCCCCAGCCACGGTCAGCGGAGAGGATCGCCCACCGCTTCTGCTCCTCGGTGCCGAGGTGATAGACGATGCTCGCGAAGCTCGCACCGCCGCCGTACATCCACACCGCCGGGTTCGCGCCGAGGATGTGCTCTTGTAGCGACCAGAGCAGCGCCTTCGGTACCGGGGTGCCGCCGAGGGCCTCGTCGATACCGACCTTGTCCCAGCCGGCTTCCTGCACCGCGCGCACCGATTTCTTGAAAGACTCCGGCAGCGTCACGGAGTGCGTCTGCGGATCGAACACCGGCGGGTTGCGATCGCCCTCGACGAATGACTCCGCGACCGGCCCCTCGGCGAGGCGGCTCATCTCGGACAGCATCTCCCGGACGGTATCGGCGTCCAAGTCGCTGTAGTCGCCCTGGCCCAGAACCTTGTCGATGCCGAAGACCTCGAAAAGGTTGAACTCCTGGTCACGGACATTGCTCTTGTAGTGGCTCACTGTGGTCCTCCTCGTTGAGACTGCCACGCGCGGTTGGGTACCGGAAAAGTTACCCACCGGTAACAATTCTAAAATAACGCCGAGTCATAGTCGAGCGCAAGCGAGTGTGAGCTACATTTCACGACCTCATTAACCAACCGGTTGGTTGGCCTGCTTGACATGCGGATTTCGCTACCTGGCAGCACGCCTGTGTTTGGATATCTGTCATGGAACGCCTGTTCAACGCCGTGCTGGCCCTGAAGGAACGGGGCCTCCTTCCCGATGCGGTGCTGCGCCGCTTGATCCGAATCATGTGCGCCCAATGGGTCCGGACCTTCGAGTGCGGCGGCGACACGCAACGGCAGGCCTTCTACAAAAAGAAATACTTCGAGAAGCTGCGCACGAGCGTCGGCGCGACCCACCAGGAGGACGCGAACATCCAGCACTACGAAGTGCCGACCGACTTCTTCCACCTCATGCTCGGGCCGTACTTGAAGTATTCGTGCTGTGTGTTCACCGAACCTTCCACCAGCCTCGCCGCCGCCGAGGTCGCCATGCTGCAGACCTTCCTGGAGGAACGGTTGCAACTCGGTGAACTGGTCACCCGTCGCGGGTCGATCCGATTGCTCGACCTCGGGTGCGGCTGGGGCTCCCACGGCAGCTATGTGCTGGAGAACTACCCGCTGGTGAATGGCGAAGGCGTCCACGTCACGTTCCTGTCCAACAGCGCGACCCAGCAGGACTACATCAGGTCGAAGAACGACAAGCACGCCGGCAGGTTCACAGCCGTCAAAGCAGACGCGAGCACCTTCGACGACCCGTCCTTTCTCGGGCGGTTCGACGTCATCGTGTCCTGCGAGATGCTCGAGCACATGAAGAACTACGACCTGATGCTGGCGAAGGTGGGGTCGTGGCTGACGCCCGACGGCCGAATGATGGTGCAGATTCTCGGTAATCGCCGCTTCGCCTACGACTTCAAGACCACCGACTGGATGGGCAAGTACTTCTTCGCCGGGGGCACCATGCCCAGCAAAGACCTGTTCGAACACTTCCTGCCGCCGGGCCTGGTGCAAGCCAGGGTCTGGGACGTCAACGGAGTCCAGTACAGCCGGACACTGGAGGCGTGGCTGCAACGCCTCGATGCGCACTCCGCGGAATGTCTGGAAGCACTCGCGGGTGGGCCGACGTCGCCGCAGATCGCAGTGGAGCGGTGGCGGATGTTCCTGTTGTTCTGCTCGGAAGTCTTCGGCTACGGCGGCGGCAACGAGTGGATGGTGTTCCACTACCTGTTCGAGAAGACGGCCGCCTGACGTGCCGGCAGCCCTGCCCGTCCTCGATCTGCGTGCCGATCCCCACCTGCTGCGCGAGGACCTGCGCCGGGCTGCCCACGAGGTGGGTTTCTTCTACCTGACCGGCCACGATGTTCCCGCCGGGCTGTCTGGCCGCGTATTCACGCAGGCGCGCCGACTGTTCGCGCTGCCGCAGGCCGCCAAAGATGCCGTCGCGATGGTGCACAGCCCCCACTTTCGCGGCTACACGCGGATGGGCGGCGAGCTCACCCGCGGCGAGGTGGACTGGCGCGAGCAGATCGACATCGGGCCCGAGCGTGCCGCGAGAGGCGAGCAGGGTGGCCCGGACTACCTGTGGCTGGAGGGTCCGAACCAGTGGCCGGCTGCGTTGCCCGAAATGCCCGGCATCATCGCCGAGTGGGACGCCGCGCTGTCCTCGGTGGGGCGCACCCTGCTGCGGCACTGGGCCGCCTCGCTCGACAGCCCGGCCGACGTGTTCGACGCGCCCTTCGCTGAGACGCCCGCCACGCTGATCAAGCTCATCCGGTATCCCGCGCGGGCGTCGAGCGCGCAGGGTGTGGGTCCGCACCGCGACCCCGGGGTGCTCACGCTGCTCATGGCAGAGCCTGGCAGCCGGGGCCTGCAGGTGCGGCCGGCCGGTTGGCGCGACTGGATCGACGCGCCGCCGCTGCCGGATGCGTTCATCGTCAACATCGGCGAGTTGCTCGAGTTGGCGACCGGCGGCTACCTGAGGGCCACCGAGCACCGGGTGGACCTTGATGTGTCGGCGGGCGAGCGGATCTCGCTGGCCTATTTCTTCAACCCGCGCCTGGACGCCCGTATCCCGATGCTCTCGCTGCCCGACGATCTCGCTGCGCGCGCCCGCATTGTGGAGGACCCGGCCAACCCGATGTATCCGGTGTACGGGCGCAACCTGTGGAAGGCGAGGCTGCGGGCCCACCCGGACGTGGCCGCGGCGCACGG
>CAIYOH010000343.1 GCA_903927745.1 uncultured Mycobacteriaceae bacterium | reverse complement strand
TTCGCCGAGATGGACCGAGGGTTCGCCGAGATGGATCGAGGGTTCATCGAGATCCGGGGCAGGCTCGACGGCACGGCGGCGGGACTGCAACACATCGCCGATCTCATCGAGAACTTATCGGGCACGTGAGCGCCGCTAGGGTGACATCATCCATATCCATCCGCCGAAGCACGAAACCTTTGACCTCGTAGCACGCACCAACACCGATCCCAAGGGCATGGTGCGTGCCGTCGACGACTACGTGCTGCAGCCGTGGGGGCTCTACCTGGCGCGGCCCACACCGGGCCGGGAGCAGTTTCACTATCTGGAATCCTGGCTGCTGCCGGCACTCGGCCTGCGCGCCACGGTGTTCCACGTCAATCCCGGCCACGAACGCGGCCACGACTACTACCTCGATGTCGGGGAATACACTCCCGGCGCCGACGTGTGGCATTCGCACGACCACTACCTGGACATCGAGGTCCGCACCGGGACGGGCGCCGAGTTGGCCGACGTCGATGAGTTGCTCGAGGCCGTTCGCGGCGGCCAACTGACCCCGCAGGTCGCCGAGCGGGCGGTGCGGCGCGCCGCGGCGGCCCTCGACGGCCTAGCCCGCAACGGCTACGACCTCGCCCGCTGGCTGGCCGGCGAGGGCATGAACCTCACGTGGCGCGCCACGTCGCAGCGCACCGTTCACCCGAGTTGAGACGACGTTTCCGACAGGCCGAGGTCGTCGCTCAGGCAATCGGCGGCGGCCAGCCCCGAGAGCGCCACCAGCGGTAGGCCCCCACCGGGGTGGGCGCTGCCCGAGGCGAGATAGAGGCCGGGCATGGTGGGCACCCGGTTGGGTGGGCGCTTGAAGGCGGCGAGCCGGTCGTTGCTGGCCGCCCCGTAGATGGCGCCGCGGCTGCCGGGGAACGCGGCGGCCAGCTCGGTCGGGCTTCGCCGCCAGATCAGCCCGTCGCCCTCGGTCCAGAGGCCTGCCGCTCGAATCCTCCGCTCCACGGCAGCCTCCAGCGTGGCCCACACCTCAGGCGCCCGCGGCCCGTCCGCCGGCTCGGCCGGTGCGTTGGTCATCACGAAGATCGGCTCCGCATCCGCCCAGCCCGCCAGCCCGTGGCAGCGCTCCTGGGCACAGAGATAGACCGTCGGCGCAACCGGGGGTCGGTCGTGGTCGAAGATGTCACGAAACTCGGCGTCGTAGTCGGCGGGGAACAGCACCTCGTGCGGCAGCCGGTCGGCCCGCCGGGCCGCCCGCAGTGCCCCGGTCCAGCCGGACATCGAGGGCGCTGCCGCGGCGGGCAGGTGCCGCCCCGCATCCGGCAGGGCACCGTCGCGCAGCAGTTCCACGTCGGCGTTCACCACCACGGCCCGACCGCGGCGCTCCCCGCCGCCGGCGAGGGCGAGACCGACCGCCGCACCGCCTCGCACCAGGACTCGCTCGACCGCGGTCCCGCACTCGATGATCCCGCCGCGGGCCTCGATAGCGTCCACCAGCGCCTGCACCAGCGCACCGATGCCGCCCTGCACGCCGTAGCCCCCGAGTGCCAGCTCGATGTGGGCGATGCAGTTCAGTGTTGCGGGGGCTCGCCGGGGGTCGCTGCCGTTGTAGGTCGCGTAGCGGCGCAGCAGCATCCGCAGGTGCGGCTCGCGGACATGGCGGTCGATACCTGCGGCCATGC
The DNA here is from genome assembly GCA_903927745.1 of uncultured Mycobacteriaceae bacterium. Lineage (GTDB taxonomy): Bacteria > Actinomycetota > Actinomycetes > Mycobacteriales > Mycobacteriaceae > Mycobacterium. The sequence continues at coordinate 4,727 of CAIYOH010000343.1, read as the reverse complement.
TGCGCAGCGAATCGACGGCCAGCAGGGAACGCGGGTGCCGCAGGGCCAGACCGATCATCGCCGCCCAGGTTGGCGCCGGGCCCAGAACGAAGTGGGGTGCCGCGGCCTCCCAGATCCGCTGGCTGTAACGCAGGAAAGCTGCCATCTCGGCCTCTGCGGCGGGGCCTAGGGTCGACCGGACCCGGGCGAGGGTCTGCTGCGGGTCGTGGGCGACCTCGATCACACAGCCGTCGGCGTAGCGGTAACGGAAACCCACGTCGAGGCGGCGCAGGCCGACCATCTCCTCGAAGCGCAGTCCGGCGCGGGCGAACAGCCCGGCGAACACCTCGGGCAGGGTCAACACGCTGGGTCCGGTTTCGATCACCACCCCCCCAACCTCGACGACCCCGGCCTTGCCCCCGGGGCGCTGGCCGGCTTCGATGACCCGCACCGGCAGCCCGCGCGCTGCCAGGGCGAGCGCGGCGGCCAAGCCGCCGATACCCGCCCCGACAACCAGGACCTCGGCGTCGCGGTCAGCCGGCATGCGGTCGCCGGTGGTCGAAGGCACTCAAGATCCGCCCGCCGAGGCCGCCCCGCGCGGCCGACCCCGCCGGCAGCACAAGCGGGGCGAAACCGGGCAGCGGATCGCGGGGGTGACTGCGGGCCCGGCGTCCGTCGGTCGCCGCCATGGCGGCGACATCGATGGCGCCCAGGCCGTCCACCAGGGCACTCTCCACCGCGGGTAGCAGGGCCTGTCCGCGGACCGCCGCGCCGGGGAGCGGCGGCGAGAACCGGACGACCGCCGCCGGACGGTTGCGCTCCAGGAAGACGTAGTTGATGCTCACCGCGACGAGGTCCACCGGACTGCGGGCATGGGCGATCAGTAGGCCGGGCTTGAGATCCAGCGGCCGGAGGTGGGCGGGACGCTGGCGCCCCTGCGGGAAAACCCACAGACCACGGCCGGGGCGGTCGAGCAGGGCTGCTGAGGATTCCAGGGATTGCCGGCTGTGCTCGGAGCTGCTGCGGTCGAGGGGCAGAGCGCCGACCCACCCGAGAAACGGCAGCGTGCGCAGGTTGGCGGCATCCATCACCGCCCAGCCTAGGCCGCCGAGGGCTTCGTCGAGCACCAGCAACAGCAGCGCGTCCCACCAGGCGACGTGATTGGCGGCAAAGATCAGGGGCCGGCCGGCCAGCGCGGCGCGGGCCTGGTCCAGTCCGCCCACCCACAGGCCGTCCAGCGCGCGGGACACCCGGCGGCGCGCGTAGGCGCGGGCGACGCGGAGGAAGGCCGGCCGTCGCGAGTCCCCGGCCCGGGCCAGGGCCCGCCGGTCGGCGTCGGCGTCGGGGTGGGCGTCGGGGTGGTGCGCTGCGGCGGCGGCGTTCACGCCGCCTCTCGCTGGGAGCGAGCGGCGTAGGAGCGTCCCCGCCAACGGATTTCGCCGCGGCGACTCCACCGGAAGCTATTGATCAGCACGCCCATCATGAGCAGCACAGCGACGGGATGCAGCAGCACGCTGAGCAGGCTATGGCGGTAGCGCAGCGCCATGATCAGACGCAGGCTCAGGTTGACCACCACACCGGCGGCAGCAGCAGCGGCGAGGCCGCCGGCGCCCAGCAGAGCCGCGACGAGCAGCGCGATGTAGGGCGCGACGAACAACAGCAGGTGCAGTGCCAACACGACGATCAGCGCCAGGGGGTGCCCGCCGACGCCCTCGTAGAAATTCTTGGAGAAGCCGCGCCACAGCGAGGCCGCGTCGCCGTACATGCGGCAGTCGGCCATCTGGTCGCCGTCGGCGAAGACGACGCGCTGCCCGCTCGCCTTGACGGCGCGGCACAGGGCCATATCGTCGACCAGCTCAGCCTGCACCCGGGCCCAGCCGCCGACAGCCTCGAGCGCCGACCGACGGACCAGCAGGAGTTGGCCGTTCGCCGCCAGTACCCGGGGGTCGCGGGTCCGGTAGATCAGCGGCATCGGCAGCCAGGCGACATAGGACAGGTGCAGCAGCGGCATCATCATCTTCTCGACAAAGCTGCCGGTGCGCTGGCGGGGCACGGCGGTAACCAGCGCCGCACCAAGCCCTCCGGGCACCTCCTCGGGTGAGCCGAGCAGCGAGAGCATCCGGAGCAGGCCATCCTCGCGCAGCGTCACGTCGGCGTCGATGTTGAGCAGCAAGTCGCCTCGAGCCAGAGCGCTGAGCCGGTGCAGTGCGTACGGCTTGCCCACCCAGCCGGCGGGCAGGCCGTCGCCACGCACCACGCGCAGGCGGGGCAGCTCGGCCTGCAGGCGGGCGAGCACGTCGCTGGTGCCGTCGGTGGAGCAGTCGTCGTACACGAGGATCTCGGTGACCGGGCCGCGGACGGCATCCGCAGCCCGCACGGTCCGCTCGATGTTCGCCGCCTCGTCGCGGGCCGGGATCAAGACACTCACGCCGCGGGGCGCTGCGCGGGCGGCGGCGGGCAGGGCTCGGCCGCGGGTCCAGAACAGGGCATTGAACAGCACCAGACTGAAGGGCAGCAGGGCGGGGATCGCCAGCAGGGCGCCCAGAACGCGGGCCCAGGGCGGTGCCGCACCGTCGGTCAGCGCCCCCAGGGTCATGTGCGGACCTTCCCCGATTGGCCGAGCAGTCGTTCCCACCGGCCCTCACTGTCGCCTGAGAACAGCGGCAGCCACATCGAGTTGGGGCCGGCGGTCCGGTGCACCCGCATGCGCACCAAAGGACGCAGCAGATCGGTGTCCACCCGATTCGGCACGAGGTGCTCGCCGATGCCGTATCCCTCGTCCCGTCCGCACCGCCCCCGCAACAGGTACCGCTGGTAGAAGGGTCCGTTGTCGAGCACCGCGCTGACGTCGACCTGTACCGGATGGCCATCGGGGTCTTCGAAGGTGGCGCTGCTCGGCCAGCGCAGTCCCCAGATGCTGCGGCGCTGGCGGCCCAACTGCAGCGGGGCATCGTCGCGGACGCGACACGCTCCGTCGGGGGTGATTTCGAGGATGATGTCGCGCGGTACGGCCCCGGGGACGGAGGGGACGAGACGATAAAAGACCAGCTCACGTCCCGGCAGGGCGAGCCGGCCCCACCACCATCGTCGCAGCCCCAGGCTTTGCAACGGCACAGTGCTGCTGTTCCGGTCGTGATAGCCCCGACCCTCGACGCGCAGCACCCCGCCGGGGGTGTGCAACTCAAGACATCCCCGGCTAGCGGCGACCATCGGCGTCCACAGGTGCGTGCTCGCCGAATGACACGGCACGGCGGCCTCGCCGATGTCGCGGCGCAGCGGACCCGAGAGCCACATCTGCCCGGTGGCCCTGCCGCCGGTGGGCAGGGCGAGGTCGAGGGTGGCCTGCAGCGCGCGCGTCGGGGCGCCACCGGCGACGCTCGGCGTGTCGATCCACGAGAAGGTGCAACCGCCGAGCCGCCAGGATCGACCGTCGTCTCCCCAGACACACTCATCGCGGGAAAACTCGGAGAGCAGGTAGAAGCGTTCGCGCCCATCTTCGTAGACGACGACATTGACGCTCGGGCGGTCGATCGGCAGCTCAGGGTGTCCGACGCGGGCCGATCGGGCATAGCCGGGCAGGAATGGCAGCCCCCAGGACCAGATGAGGGTCGCGCCACGTCCCTGGTCATCGACAAGGTCGACGTAAAACCAGGTGAAGCCGCCCGGACTGTGCAGGATGGCGGGGTCGGGCGCGCCGTCGGCAGAACCTAGCGCGATCAGGAGGCCTCCGGAATCCGGCCCGGGGCGGGCCCGGAAACTACTCAACTTTATCCAACTGCTCTGCGGCCACGGCACACCGGCCGTCCCGCATCATTGGACGTGAACGCCGACGACCTCGACAAATAGCATCACTGAAATTCCGCAGCACCGCAACACCGGGTCTCGACTAGCAACCTCAGTACCCGCTAGGCGGATGTCACCGAAACAGCTTCGCGCTGAATGGCGACCCACGCGACAATCTTGCCGCCGACTTTGAGCGGCAGCATCCGCCAATTCATCACGAACGGCGTGCCGTCCTTTTTATAGTTGACCGCGCGACCTTCGAAGCGCCCACCGGTTTTCAGGGCTGCGCCGAGACGGTCGATGACTTTACGATCTGTCCCCGGCCCTTGAAGCATGCGCGGACTCTTCCCGATCACCGCCGCCGGGTCGTGGCCGGTCAGTTTCTTGAACGCTTTGTTGGCGTAGATGATGCGGCTGTCGGCGGAGGTGTCGGTAACAAGAATCGAATCAAAACTATTGTCGGCCAGCAACTTCAGTAGACCGAGGCCACCCGCTTCAGATCCGAGGGCACTGACCAGCGATGACGGCATGGCATTCTCCTTATTAATGGTCGCGTTGGTTATTCTCTTGGCCTCATTGTTTATTCGCCCGACCATATCGCAAGGACCACGATCCCGATCAGCCCACCCGTTCAGGCGCGCCACCCGGTCGAGTCGGCCCATTCCCACGCCCGCCGATAGGAGTCGCGGGAACCCGCTTCCGTCACTTCGGGGTTGGCCGACAGCCAGTCGACGTACAGCAACGCGAACTGCTGGTTGGGCCAGCCGTCAACCCGCAGGTGCACATAGGTCGGACGGCCGGGATCGGCCGATCCGTGGATCCTGTTGCCCCACAATGTCGCATCCCCGGCGTGGTCATAGCGCTTTACGGTGCTCCGGGCGTCGGGCATGGCGGTGTCGGCCATGATGTCCTCGGTGCGGGGGTAGCCGGCGGGCAGCAGAACGGCAGCGAGTTCCTCGGCCACC
>CAIYOH010000342.1 GCA_903927745.1 uncultured Mycobacteriaceae bacterium | reverse complement strand
GCAGAAGTCGATGTCGTCGTAGGCGTCGGCGCTCCAGCAGTACACCGACCTGCCCTGCGCCAGCGCGCGATCCACCAGCTGGGGGTATTCCCTCAGCGATTCCAGGGAAGGCCCCACGGCTGTGGCACCGACGGCCGTGGCCGCGCCGCTGACGAGGTAGCGGGCGGAGTTGCCGAGCAGCACGGTCGGCAGCAATGGCGCGGCGCGCCGGATTCGCCAGACCGCGCCCGCCGAGAACGACATCACCACCGCGCGGGAGCGGTCGGCGGAGGCGGGCGCGGCAATGCCGAAGCGGTGCAGCAGTGCCAGCAGCTTGCTCTCCACCAGGGCGCCGTACCGGACGGGATGTTTGGTCTCGATGAACAGCTTGACCGGCCGGCGCCAGTCCAGCACGAGCGACACCAGGTCGTCGAGCGTCAGCAGACCGGTGTCGCCGTGCGTCCCGTCCGGGCGCCAGCTGTCGTGCCACGCCCCGTACTCGAACTGGCGCAGCTGGGCCAACGTCGAGGAGCTGACCAACCCCGCCCCGGTCGACGTCCGGTCCAGCCGTCGGTCGTGTACACACACCAGGTGACCGTCGCGGGTGAGGCGCACGTCGCATTCGACGCCGTCGGCGCCCTCTCGGAGGGCGAGGTCGTAGGCGGCAAGGGTGTGTTCGGGCAGGGCTGCCGACGCGCCGCGGTGCGCGACCACAAAGGGGTGCCCGGCGACCACCTCGTCGGACCACGTCATGTCCCTATGCTGCCGGTTCATGGCCCGCCATCTCAACCGGGCCGACGGGTGCCGGTTCGGGATTGTCGAGCTCGGCGACGATCCAGCGATGCCCGGGACGTTCCACCGGTTTGCTCTCGAATCCCTCGAAGACCCGTGCCGCGGCCGCCACCGTGATCGCCGCGAGCAGATAGGCGATCACCATCAGGACGGTGTTGTTGGCGATTCCCTGGGGGTCGGTGTCGACGCTGGTGAGGATGGCGAAAAACGAGACGATGTAGCTGAGCACCCACGCGATCCACCACTGGAGGAGGGGGCGGCGCAGGCGTGCGTAACGGTCTTCGAGGGTGGCCAGTTCGATGACGTACACGGGCGCCCAGGCCAGATTGGCCACGGGTGCCACGCAGCCGGCCCAGAGCGCCCGCACGGACCGCGGTTCCGGCAGGCCATGGTGGGCGAACACGGCGGCCCGCCGCGCGATGAGCCACCGGATCAGCACCGCCCCACAGGTGGCCACCGTGGCGATCGCGACCACGCTGGCCAGCATGTCGAGCACGTTCGCGGCGATGGCCACCACAGAGTTCAGCAGGATGTTCCGGTTGAACACCAGCAGGGCGTACCGCGCGACGTAGACCAGGGCGGTCAGGCAGAGCACCAGCACGCCCACGAACAGCAGGGCACGGATGGTGGCCGCCGGCGGAGCCGTCCGCGTGGGCCGTTCGACGTCCACCGACCCCTGCGCGACATGGTCGCGCAGCCCCCAGCGTGGGATGACGGCATATCGTGGCGTGGGTCCCCTGGGGCGCCGCCGACGTCGGGCGGGCGGCGCGGCTCCCGGGCGCACCGCGATCCACCGGTAGCCGGCAGGCAGTTGCGGGGTGGGCTGCCAGGCGGGCGGAACGGGCTGCGCGTCGGCAAGGGGTGCCATCAGCGCCCCGCGGCACCGCGGGCACCACTCGCGTCGCCGCTCGCGGACGTCCCACCGCGTGCCGCACTGGGTGCACATCTGGATCACCCGTTCAGCCTAATCGGAGTTCGAAGATCGCTCGGGGGGCAACGCGGGCAACCACGCGGAGCCCGATCGCTATGCACAGTTTCCACAGGTTTATCCACAACCCGGAGCTAGGTGTGTGCCCCATCACTCCTGCCTTGCCGGTTAACGGGAGTTGGCCTTGTGGACAACATCCCGGGAGCCGACGGTGTCACCAACAGCCCCGCGCAGTCGTCGAGCGAACTCGATTGCATTGCTAAAGAATCGTGAATCCACCGTTCGCGGTGCCGTCGGGTCGGGATGACATCCACGCGGGCGACAAGGAGTTATGGCCGGGGACCGGTGCGGTATTGTGACAGGCCTCACTGGACTCGTGAAAGGCGCTCGTCGATGGCCACGCACTCATTCGGTCCCGGCTCGCCGGCCCCGTCGGCGGCGCATCCCGGCTCGTCGGTGTGGAACACCAGCTATCGCATCGCCGCGGTACGCGCAGGCCTGATCGCCATGGCACTGCTGGCCGTACTCGCCGTCCTCGTCGTGCTCTGAGCTTCCGCGGGGTTGCGCCGGGGCGGGGCGCGGCGCCGTCGAGTCGGCGTTAAGCTGGCAGAGTCTTCGCGGTTATCGACGAAAGGAAACCCGTGGCTGTCTACACTCTGCCCGATTTGGATTGGGACTTCGCGGCGCTGGAACCGCACATCTCCGGCCAGATCAACGAGCTTCACCACGACAAACACCACGCCACCTACGTCAAGGGCGCCAACGACGCGCTGGAAAAGCTGGAGGAAGCGCGCGCCAAGGACGACCACGCCGCGATCGTGCTCAACGAGAAGAGCCTGGCGTTCAACCTCGGTGGTCACGTCAACCACACCATCTGGTGGAAGAACCTTTCTCCCAACGGGGGCGACAAGCCCACAGGCGAACTCGCCGCAGCCATCGACGACGCCTTCGGGTCGTTCGACAACTTCCGCGCCCAGCTCCACGCGGCCGCCACCACCGTTCAGGGTTCGGGGTGGGCCGTGCTCGGCTGGGACACCCTCGGCCACAAGCTGCTGATCTTCCAGGTGTACGACCACCAGTCCAACTTCCCGCTGGGACTGGAGCCGCTGCTGCTGCTCGACATGTGGGAGCACGCCTTCTACCTGCAGTACAAGAACGTCAAAGTGGACTACGCCAAAGCGTTCTGGAACGTGGTGAACTGGGCGGACGTTCAGGCTCGCTACGCGGCCGCGACCTCCAAGGCCACGGGGTTGCTGACGTCCTGAGACAGCGTGTCGCGGTTGCACCGGGCGTGACCCGCATGCATGCTGAGGCATGGCAACTGCCTCAGACCAGCCGATAGGGATCTCGCCCTTCCATTCTCGCGGGGCCCTGAAGGGTTTCGTGATTTCGGGGCGTTGGCCCGATTCCACCAAGGAATGGGCCCAGCTGCTGATGGTCGCGGTACGGGTGGCATCCTTGCCCGGATTGCTGTCCACCACAACCGTATTCGGTGCCCGTGAGGAACTGCCCGACGAGCCCGAGCCTGGTACCGTCGGCCTCGTGCTGGCCGAGGGCACTGTTTTCGGTGAATCCGCGATCCAGCCCGGCTATTTCGCCGACCATCAGCCGCCCGCGTTGCTCATGCTGCATCCGCCCTCGGAAACCACGCCGTCGCTTCCGGAATGCGCCGGCGCCGCGTCGGGATGCGTGCTGCTGCCGGGCCTGCCGTATCTGGGACTGGAGCACCGGGCGGCCTGGGTGGAAGCCGAGGCCGACGGCACCATCACGTCCATGGTGAGCCGCGTCGGCGTCGACCCCATCAGCCATCCCGACACGGCGATCCTGGCAATGCTGTTGGCCGCCTGAATCCGGGCGCTGTTTGCATCTGGTGACGGAGACCAACCGTCGTTACCATCACCAGCTAAGGCAACCTTGCGGCACCCCGGTGGAGGTCCACTCGATGAGTACGACGTTCGCCGACCGTCTGAACCGCCTCTTCGACACGGTCTATCCGCCCGGCCGCGGGCCCCACACGTCCGCGGAGGTGATTCTGGCCCTCAAGGCGGAGGGGGTGACGATGTCGGCGCCCTACATGTCACAGCTGCGCTCCGGCAACCGCACCAATCCCTCGGTGGCGACGATGGCCGGCTTGGCCAACTTCTTCCGGATCAAACCTGCCTACTTCACCGACGACGAGTATTACGAGAGACTCGACAAGGAACTGTCGTGGCTGGCCACGATGCGCGAGGACGGGGTGCGTCGCATCGCACTGGCCGCGGCCGAGTTGTCCGCGGAGGGCCGCCGGGAGATCACGGAACGCGTCGAGCAGTTGCGCCGCGCGGAGCAGCACGGCGCCTAGATTAGGGTTGGGTGACTTGTTCACCACATACCGGGGAGGCGGCCGGGAATGGGCCTGTTCCGTAAGCGAAAGAGCCGGGCTGCGCGCCGCGCTGAGGCGCGTGCGATCAAGTCCCGCGCCAAGCTGGAGGCCAAGCTGGGGGCCAAGAACGAGGCTCGCCGCATCAAGGGTGAACATCGCGCTGCAGACAAAGCCCTTAGGTCGCAGGTCAAATCGCAGCGGAGCAGCGACCGCACGGCATTGAAAGTCGCCGAGGCCGGACTCAGGTCGGCGCGGGAGGGCAAGGTGCTGTCGCCCGCCCGGATTCGGCGGACGCTGACGGTGTCCCGACTGCTGGCGCCGGTGCTGACTCCGGTGGTCTACCGGGCGGCCATGGGTGCCCGCGGATTGATCGACCAGCGCCGCGCCGACCAGCTCGGGATTCCGCTGGCCCAGGTCGGCCAATTCTCTGGGCGGGGTGCGGAGTTGTCAGCCCGGATCGCCAGCGCGAAGAAATCGCTGGAGGTGGTGCGCGACCGCAAGCCCAAGGACGCCGAGACCAAGCGGTTCGTGTCCGCTATCACCGAACGGCTCGCCGACCTGGCCGCGGCCGTCACCGCCGCCGAGGCCATGCCTGCCGCGCGGCGGCGGGCGGCTCATGACGCGATCTCGGTGCAGGTCGACGGCATCGAGGCCGACCTGCTGGCCCGGCTCGGGCTGGGCTGACCACCCGTCCTGGCATGATGGGTCCCAGCAATCCGGAGCCCTAGTCCAGCAAGCTCAAAGGAGCGGCCCCATGGCAGAACCGCAGGTCCCAGCCGACAGCGGCCCGGACGACGCGTCGAATCCGCCGGAAAACAAGCTCCCCGCCCCGGCTGTGCCCGCCCCGGCTGTGCCCGCGAAGAAAGCCCCGGCTAAGAAAGCCCCGGCTAAGAAGGCGCCCGCCAAGAAGGCGCCCGCTAAGAAGGCGCCCGCCAAGAAGGCGCCCGCCACGAAGGCGCCGCAGCAACGCGCCGCAACCAACGGAGACCTGAGCGCCGCCGCGAAGGCCGCTGCCGCACAGGCGAAATCGGCGGTTGAGGCGGCCGACAATCCGGTCGCCTCCTACGTTCCGCCCTCGGTGCCGGGCCGGCCTCCGCTCGCGGTGGCCGTCGCTCTGAGCGCCAGCATGCTGGCCATCGTGTTGATCCGGCAGTTGCGCCGGCGCTGAACCCCGGTGACCGTGTCTTTCCGGCCGACCGCCGACCTCGTCGATGACATCGGGGCGTCTGTGCGCAGCTGCGACCTACAATTCCGACAGTTCGGCGGCCGCACCGAGTTCGCCGGGCCGATCAGCACCGTGACGTGCTTCCAGGACAACGCGTTGCTCAAATCGGTGCTGTCGACGCCCGGCGAGGGCGGGGTCCTGGTGGTCGACGGCGCGGGCTCCCTGCATACCGCGCTGGTCGGCGACGTGATCGCCGAGTTAGCCCGCGCCAATGGCTGGTCCGGGCTGATCGTCCACGGGGCGGTGCGCGACGCGGCCGCCCTGCGCGGCATCGACATCGGGATCAAAGCGTTGGGGACCAATCCCCGGAAAAGCACCAAGACCGGGGCCGGCGAGCGCGACGTGGTCATCGCCCTGGGTGGGGTGGTCTTCGTGCCGGGCGAGGCCGTCTACAGCGACGACGACGGGATCGTCGTCGTCTCGGTTACCTGATGTTTCAGAAGTGCGATATCGCCGGTGATATCGCACACGGGGAACACGACATCACCAACAACGGTTGCGCCTCCGGATCCCGCCCTCAATCGACAAATCGATACGCGACCTGCAGTGCGCGATGCGTAGCCAGCCGTCTCCGGGGAACGCTGCGGCTAAGACCGAGGCTGCCGGGAATCGGTGCTGGGCACTACACCGCGACGGCCGCGCGCTTCTTGGTGAATCGCAGGCCCTCGCCGGCGATTTTGCCCCGCCGGATCAGCATGACGTCGCGCAGGTAGTTCTGGTTCAGCCGCCACGGGGTCCGTGAGCCCTGCTTGGGTAGCTCGTCGAGGGCGCGCAGGACGTAGCCCGGGGTGAACTCCATGAAGGGGCGTTCCTCGACGTCGGAGCCCGGGTGTTCGACCACCACGGTGTCGAAGTCGTGGGCGTCCATGTAGTTGAGCAGCCGGCACGCGAATTCCGACACCAGGTCGGCCTTCAGGGTCCACGACGCGTTGGTGTAGCCCACGGTGTAGACCATGTTCGGCAGCCCGGACAGCATCATGCCCTTGTAGGCCATCGCCTTGGTGAGGTCGACCGGTTGCCCGTCGACGCTGACGGCGGCGCCGCCGAACAGCTGCAGGTTCAACCCCGTTGCCGTGATGATGATGTCGGCGGGCAGTTCCTGGCCGGAGTGCAGCCGGATGCCGGTGGGGGTGAACCGGTCGATGGTGTCGGTCACGACGTCGGCCTGGCCGTGCCGGATGGTGCGGAACAGGTCTCCGCCGGGCACCAGGCACAGGCGCTGGTCCCACGGGTCGTAACTCGGGGTGAAGTGGCCCACGTCGTAGCCGTCCGGGAGCTGGCGTTCCGCGAAGCCGAGCAGGATCTTGCGCATCCGCGCGGGCCACCTGCGGCTGGCCCCGTACAGCGCCGATTGCCGCAACACGTTCTTCCACCGGACGGCGGCGTAGGCGACGGTCTCGGGCAGCCAACGGTTGAGCCGCTCGGCGAGCTTGTCGCGCTGGGGCTGCGACACGATGTAGGTCGGCGAGCGCTGCAGCATCGTCACATGCTTGGCACCGGACTCGGCCAGCGCTGGAACGAGGGTGACCGCGGTGGCGCCGCTGCCGATGACGACGACGTTCTTGCCGGCGTAGTCGAGGTCGGTGGGCCAGTGTTGCGGGTGGATGATCGGCCCGGTGAAATCCTCCGCGCCGGGGAACGACGGCGCGTAGCCCTGCTCATAGTTGTAGTAGCCACTGCACAGGAACAGGAAGTTGCACGTGAGCTCGGTTGGCGCGCCGTCGCTATCGATGCGCAGCGTCCAGCGCTCGTCGGCGCTCGACCAGTCGGCCCCGAGGACCTTCTGGTTGACCCTGATGTGCTTGTCGATGCCGTACATCGCCGCCGTGCTCGTGACGTAGTCGAGGATCGGCCCGCCGTCGGCGATAGCCTCGCGCTCGGTCCACGGGCGGAACCGGAACCCGAGGGTGTGCATGTCGGAGTCGGAGCGGATCCCCGGGTAGCGGAAAAGGTCCCAGGTGCCACCCATGGCGGCGCGCTTCTCCAGGATCGCGTAGCTCTTGGTGGGGCAGCGGTCCTGCAAGTGCCAGGCCGCGCTCACACCGGAGATACCGGCGCCCACGATGACGACGTCAAGGTGCTCAGTCATACCGCCACGCTACCAACGTAGCCTCGACCCCATGCGATTCGCGTTCAAGACCTCACCGCAGAACACCACTTGGGCCGACATGCTGGCCGTCTGGCGCACAGCCGACGGCATCGACGTCTACGAGTCCGGCTGGACGTTCGACCACTTCTACCCGATCTTCTCCGACAGCACCGGGCCCTGCCTTGAGGGCTGGACGACGCTCACCGCGTTGGCGCAGGCCACCACGCGGCTGCGGCTGGGCACGCTCGTCACCGGGATCCACTACCGCCACCCCGCCGTGCTGGCCAACATGGCAGCCACGCTCGACATCATCTCCGGCGGACGGCTCGAGTTGGGCATCGGCGCCGGCTGGAACGAGGAGGAGTCGGGCGCCTACGGCATCGAGCTCGGCAGCATCCGGGAACGCTTCGACCGTTTCGAGGAGGCGTGCCAGGTGCTGATCAGCCTGCTCAGCCAGGCGACCACCGACTTCGACGGCACCTACTACCAGCTCACAGGTGCCCGCAACGAGCCGAAGGGCCCGCAGCGGCCGCACCCGCCGATCTGCATCGGCGGCAGTGGCGAAAAGCGCACGCTGCCGCTTACCGCGCGCTACGCCCAGCACTGGAACTTCGCCGGCGGGTCACCCGAGCAGTTCGCGCACAAGCGCGACGTGTTGGCCGCGCAGTGCGAGCTCATTGGCCGCGACCCGGCGGAGATCACGATGTCGGCCCACCTGCGCCTGGGCGCCGAGCGCCACTACGGGCAGGTGATCGACGAGGCGGCCGCGTTGGCCGCCGAGGGCCTGAACCTGGGGATCGTCTACATCAACCCGCCGCACGACCCCGCCGTCCTGGAACCGATGGCCGAGGCGATCCGGGATTCGGGGCTGTGGGACGGGTGAGCTCAGATCCCTAGGCCGAGTCCAACTGGAAGCAATTTGTGCTACGCTGTCGCACATGGAGGTCGGTGTGCGCGAACTGCGGAACCGAACAAGTCATGTGATTGATGCCGTCAGGGCCGGGGAGCGGGTAACTCTCACGGTTCACGGAGAACCGGTTGCCGATATCGTGCCGCACCGGCGCCGCGCCCGCTGGCTGTCAGGAGACCGTTTGGGCAACGAGCTGGCCGAACGCTCGGCCGATGCGCGCTTGGCGGCGGAACTCGACGACCTTGCCGGCCAGACCCTCGACGACCTGTGACCGAGGCCGGATTCGACGTAGGCCTGCTGGACACGTCGGTTTTCATCGCACGCGAGAGCGGCCGCGCCATCTCGAAGCTGCCTGAACGGGTCGCACTGTCGGTCATCACAATCGGTGAGCTCCAGCTCGGGGTCCTCAATGCGGGTGATTCACAGACTCGATCACGACGCGCCGACACCCTCGCTCTGGCGCGCGCGGCCGATCCGATCCCGGTTAGTGAAGCGGTGATGGTTTCGTGGGCCCGACTCGTCGCGGACTGCCGCGCCGCCGGCGTACAGCGGGCCGTAAAGATTACCGACGCTCTTATCGCGGCAACCGCGATCGAGCACGGGCTCCCCGTCATCACACAGGATGCCGATTTCGACCAGATTGCCCGCGCGTGTCCCGCGCTATCCGTGATCAGGGTGTGAACTCGTCGGCGAGGCGCTCGATTGATTCAGGCGAAATGCATGAGGTCTTCGGCGGTGACCAGGCGTTCGTGCTTGGCGGGGAAGCCGCGGCTTTTCAGCGGATGGCGCAGCCATGACCAGGTCTTCAGAACGACCCGCGGCGGAGCTGCCGGGTTGATGTGGGCCACGAAATTCCATTAGACACAGCGATCCGCAGACCGGTGGCGCGGACGCGCTGGGACACCCCAGCCGTGACCGTTTTGTGACCTGCGTGACGTGTGAGGCGCTTGTGGCTACTGGAGCGAAGCCGTCGTCGGCCTGACGGGTGCCGGCAGGGCGGTGCTGCCCATCAGGTAGGTGTCCACGGCCGCCGCGGCAGCCCTGCCCTCGGCTATCGCCCAGACGATCAGCGACTGGCCGCGACCCATGTCCCCGGCGACGAAAACGCCGGGAACCGAGGTGTCGAAGTCGCCGCCCCGGGCGACGTTGCCCCGGTCGGTGAGCGTGACACCGAGGTCGCTCAGCAGGCCGCCGGTCTCTGGTCCGACGAATCCCATCGCCAGCAACACCAGATTGGCGTCGAGTTCGAACTCCGAGCCGTCGACCTTGACGAACCTGCCGCCCTGCATCGTGACTTCATGCGCCCGCAGCGCCCGCACGTGCCCGTCCTCGCCGAGGAACTCCTCGGTGTTGACCGAGAACACCCGCTCGCCCCCCTCTTCGTGGGCCGACGACACCCGGTACACCAGCGGGTAGGTCGGCCACGGGGTGGACGCCGCGCGTGCCTCCGGCGGCCGCGGCATGATCTCGAACTGGTGCACCGAGATCGCGCCCTGTCGGTGCACGGTGCCCAGGCAGTCGGCCCCGGTGTCACCCCCGCCGATGATGACCACCTTCTTGCCGTGCGCGGTCAGCAGCGGCTGTCCGTTCTCGTCGGTGGCCGTGGCGTCGAGTTCGCCCAGCGCCTGCCGGTTGCCCCACGGCAAAAATTCCATCGCCTGATGGATGCCGTCCAGATCCCGACCCGGAATGGCCAGATCGCGCCACGCCGTGGCACCGCCGGCCAGCACCACCGCGTCGAACTCCTCGCGCAGTTGCGCGGCCGTGACGTCGACCCCGACGTCCACACCGGTGCGGAACTCGGTCCCCTCGGCCCGCATCTGGTCCAGGCGCCGGTCGAGGATGCGCTTTTCCATCTTGAATTCTGGGATGCCGTAGCGCAGCAGCCCGCCGATACGGTCCTCCCGCTCGAAGACGGTGACGTGGTGTCCGGCGCGGGTCAGCTGCTGCGCCGCGGCCAGGCCCGCCGGGCCGGAACCGACGACGGCCACCGTCTTTCCGGTCAGGGTGTCCGGCGGCAGGGGCACCACCGTGCCGTCGTCGAAGGCACGCTCGATGATCTCCAGTTCGATCTGCTTGATCGTCACCGGATCCTGGTTGATGCCCAGCACGCACGCGGGCTCGCACGGCGCGGGACACAGCCGTCCGGTGAATTCGGGGAAATTGTTGGTCGCGTGCAGACGCTCGATGGCGTCCCGCCAGTTACCGCGGCGAACGAGATCATTCCACTCCGGGATCAGGTTCCCCAGCGGACATCCGTTGTGACAGAATGGAATACCACAGTCCATGCACCGGGTGGCCTGGCCTTGCAGCGCCTCCCCGTCGAACTCCTCGTACACCTCGTGCCAATCGCGCAGCCGCAACGGGACCGGTCGGCGCGTCGGGAGCTCCCGGTGCGTGTGCTTGAGGAAGCCGGTCGGGTCAGCCATGGGTGGCTGCCATGATCGCGTGATCGACGTCGGTACCGTCGCGTTCGGCCTCGGCGATCGCCTGCAACACCCGCTTGTAGTCGCGTGGCATCACCTTGGCGAAGTGACGATGCTGGGCGTCCCACTCAGCCAGGATTCGCTGTCCCACCGCCGAATCGGTGGCGTCGACATGCGCGCGGATCATGCCCTGCAGCCAGTCGGCATCGGCGTCGTCAAGGGTCTCCAGGTCGACCATCTCGGTGTTGAGGTTGGTGGCCAATTCCCCGTCCGGGTCGTAGACGTACGCGATGCCCCCGGACATGCCGGCCGCGAAGTTGCGGCCCGTCGCCCCGAGGATGACCACCTTGCCGCCGGTCATGTATTCACAGCCGTGATCGCCGACGCCCTCGACCACCGCGTGGGCGCCGGAGTTGCGGACGGCGAAGCGCTCGCCGACCACGCCCCGCAGGAAGACCTGGCCGCTGGTAGCGCCGAACAGAATCACGTTGCCGCCGATGATGTTGTCCTCGGCCACGTAGCCAGGCGGCGCGCTGGCCGACGGCCGCACCACGATCCGCCCCCCGGACAGGCCCTTGCCGATGTAGTCGTTGGCGTCGCCGTAGACCCGCAGGGTGATCCCGCGCGGCACGAAGGCGCCGAAGCTGTTGCCCGCCGACCCCTCGAAGGTGATGTCAATGGTCCCGTCGGGCAGACCCTGGCCGCCGTAGGCTTTCGTCAGCTCATGTCCCAACATGGTGCCCACCGTGCGGTTGACGTTGCTGATGGCCATCGAAAAACGCACGGGGGAGCCAGAATCGAGTGCCTCGCGGCTCATCACGATCAACTGCTGATCGAGCGCCTTGTCCAGGCCGTGATCCTGGCGGGAGCTGCAGTAGAGGTCCTGGTTCATGAACGCCGAATCCGGCTCGTGCAGCACCGGCGCGAGGTCCAGTTTGTGGGCCTTCCAGTGCGCCTGGGCGAGCGCGGTGTCCAGCGACCCCACCTGCCCGACCGCCTCGTTGAGCGTGCGGAATCCCAGTTGGGCCAGGTACTCGCGCACCTCTTCGGCGATGAACATGAAGAAGTTCTCCACGAACTCCGGCTTGCCGGTGAACCGTTCGCGCAGCAGCGGGTTCTGGGAGGCCACGCCGACAGGGCAGGTGTCGAGGTGGCACACCCGCATCATGATGCAGCCGACCACCACCAGCGGGGCCGTGGCGAAACCGAACTCCTCGGCGCCCAGCAGTGCGGCGACCATCACGTCGCGGCCGGTCTTGAGTTGGCCGTCCACCTGAACCACGATCCGGTCGCGTAATCCGTTGAGCAGCAACGTCTGCTGGGTCTCGGCCAGGCCCAGCTCCCACGGCGCTCCGGCGTGCTTCATCGACGTCAGCGGGGTGGCGCCGGTGCCGCCGTCGTGGCCGGAGATCAGCACCACGTCCGCGTGCGCCTTGGAGACACCCGCGGCGACGGTGCCCACGCCGTTCTCCGAGACGAGCTTGACGTGCACCCGCGCGGCCGGGTTTGCGTTCTTCAGGTCGTGGATCAGCTGCGCGAGATCCTCGATGGAATAGATGTCGTGGTGGGGCGGCGGGGAGATCAGGCCGACGCCGGGGGTGGAGTGGCGGACCTCGGCGACATGCGGGTACACCTTGTGTCCTGGGAGTTGGCCTCCTTCGCCGGGTTTGGCGCCCTGGGCCATCTTGATCTGAATGTCGGTGCAGTTCGTCAAGTAGTGCGAGGTCACCCCGAACCGGCCGGAGGCGACCTGCTTGATCGCGCTGCGGCGCCAGTCCCCGTTCGGGTCGCGGTCGAAGCGCTTGACGTCCTCGCCGCCCTCACCGCTGTTCGAGCGGGCACCCAGACGGTTCATCGCGATCGCCAAGGTCTCGTGCGCCTCGGCGGAGATCGAGCCGTAGCTCATCGCACCCGTCGAGAAGCGCTTGACGATCTCGCTGGCCGGCTCCACCTCGTCGAGGGGCACGGGGGGCCGCGCACCGGTACGGAACTTGAACAGTCCGCGCAGAGACGCCATCCGCTCGCTCTGGTCGTCGACCAGTTGCGTGTACTCCTTGAAGATGTCGTACTGGCCGGTGCGGGTGGCGTGCTGCAGCCGGAACACGGTCTCGGGGTTAAACAGGTGGTACTCGCCCTCGCGGCGCCACTGGTACTCGCCGCCCACCTCGAGTTCGCGGTGCGCGCGCTCATCCCGCCGATCGAAGTAGGCCAGCCGGTGGCGGGCCGCGACGTCGGCGGCGACGTCGTCGAGGCCGATCCCGCCGATGGGGCAGTACAGCCCCGTGAAGTATTCGTCGAGCAGGTCCTGGGCGATGCCGACCGCCTGGAACAACTGCGCGCCGGTGTAGGAGGCCAGCGTCGAGATGCCCATCTTGGACATCACTTTCAGCACACCCTTGCCGGCGGCCTTGACGTAGTTGTTGATCGCCTTCTGCACGTTGGTCTCGGTGGCGCCGCCGTTGAAGACGCCGTCCAAGACGCCTCGCTCGAGCATGTCCTCGATCGATTCGAACACCAGGTAGGGGTTGATCGCCGCGGCGCCGAAGCCGATCAGGGCGGCCATGTGGTGCACCTCGCGTGCGTCGCCGGTCTCCACCACTAGGCCCACGTGGGTGCGGGTGCGGTCGCGCACCAGATGGTGGTGCACGGCCGCCACCGCGAGCAGCGACGGGATGGGGGCCATTCGCCCGTCGGATTCGCGATCGGACAGGATGATGACGCGCGCACCGTCGGCGATGGCGGCTGACGACGCGGCGCGGATCTCCTCCAGCGCGGCCGCCAGGGCGGTGCCACCCCCGGCGACCGGGTACAGGCAGCGAATCACCTTGGATCGCATGCCGTGCGGGCGTCCCTTGATCGTGTCCTTCGGGTCAAGGTTCACCAGTTTGGCGAGTTCGTCGTTGCGCAGAATCGGCTGCGACAGCACAATCTGATGGCACGACTGCGGGGTCGGGGTCAGCAGGTCGCCCTCGCCGCCGGTGGTGCCCTGCAGGCTGGTCACCACCTCCTCGCGGATCGCGTCCAGTGGCGGGTTGGTCACCTGTGCGAAGAGCTGCTGGAAGTAGTCGTAGAGCATGCGCGGGCGTTCCGAGAGCACGGCGACCGGTGTGTCGGTGCCCATCGAACCGAGCGGTTCGGCGCCGGTGCGCACCATCGGCGCCACCAGCAGGTTGAGCTCCTCGTAGGTGTACCCGAAGGCCAACTGCCGCTTGACAACGCGGTCGTGAACCATCCGCACGTATTTGCCCTGCGGCAGGTCCTCGAGCGGAATCAGGCCCTCGTCGAGCCACTGCTGGTAGGGGTGTTCGGCGGCCAGTTCAGCTTTGATCTCGGCGTCGTCGACGATGCGGCCGAGCGTGGTGTCGACCAGGAACATCCGGCCCGGCTGCAACCGCATCCGCCGGACCACCGTGGCGGGGTCCAGATCAAGCACCCCGGCCTCGGAGGCCATCACCACCAGGCCGTCCTCGGTGATCCAGATCCGCGAGGGGCGCAGGCCGTTTCGGTCGAGGACGGCACCCACGATGGTGCCGTCGGTGAACGTCATCGAGGCGGGGCCGTCCCACGGCTCCATCAACGACGAGTGGTACTGGTAGAACGCCCGGCGCGCGGGGTCCATGCTCTCGTGGCGCTCCCAGGCCTCGGGGATCATCATCAGCACGGCGTGGGCCAGGCTGCGCCCGCCCAGGTGGAGCAGTTCGAGCGCCTCGTCGAAACGGGCGGTGTCCGAGGCGCCCGGGGTGCAGATCGGGAACAGCTTCGCCACATCGGCTTCCGACCCGAACACGTCGGTCTTGATCAACGCCTCGCGGGCCCGCATCCAGTTCTCGTTGCCGGTGACCGTGTTGATCTCGCCGTTGTGGGCGATGCGGCGGAAGGGGTGCGCCAGCGGCCACGACGGGAAGGTGTTGGTGGAGAACCTCGAGTGCACGATTCCCAGGGCGCTGGTGAGCCGACCGTCTTGCAGGTCGAGGTAAAACGCCTTGAGCTGCGGGGTGGTCAGCATGCCCTTGTAGACGAAGGTACGGCCGGACAGGCTGGGGAAGTAGACGGTTTCGCGTCCGGGTCCGTCCTGGCCGGGGCCTTTGGTTCCCAGTTCGTGCTCGGCGCGCTTGCGCACGACGTAGCAGCGACGCTCCAGCGTCATGTCGGAGGCTCCCGCGAGGAACACCTGACGGAAGGTCGGCATCGCGTCGCGGGCCAGCGCGCCCAGTGAACTGTCGTCGGTGGGCACGTCGCGCCAGCCCAGCACCTGCAGCCCCTCGGCCTCGGCGATCCTCTCCACCGCCGCGCAGGCGGCCGCCGCGTCCCTCGACGACTGTGGCAGGAAGGCGATTCCGGTCGCGTAGCTGCCGGGGGCGGGCAGCTCGAAGTCGACGATCTCGCGGAGGAACGCGTCGGGGACCTGGATCAGGATTCCCGCGCCGTCACCGCTGCGCGGCTCGGCCCCCTGGGCGCCGCGGTGTTCGAGGTTGACCAGGGCGGTGATCGCTTTGTCCACGATGTCGCGGCTGCGGCGGCCGTGCATATCCACGACCATGGCGACCCCGCACGAATCGTGTTCGAACGCGGGGTTGTACAACCCGACGCGCGTGGGCGTCATACGCACCTAACCCTTTCAACGTTCCAGCATGCCGACAGGCTGTTCCCGTGGGCAGAGCTAGTCGGGTGTGTTCGTCCGTGCGGCGTTGAACGGCGTGCTGCAGACAGGTCTCAGCAGGTCGTAAACGATACGACAATACCGGCCTGACGTGCCAACTCCGATCAGTCTAGCGGGCCGCTGGCGGCATCGTAAATCGGCGTCGACGTGCTGTTTCCCGGTCGGAGATACTGGCCGATACTGGATCTATCGCCATGCACACCGAGGAGCCCATGAACGAGCGCGACGAATTCCTGCGGGACCGCATGCGGCCCGATCCCCCGCGCATGCCCCCCCGCCCGCCCGGTCCGCGCGCCGGCGGTCCCCGAGACACCGCGCCCGCGCCGCAGCCCGAACCCCAAGACCGCGGCTGGCGGCGCGCCCTGCACCTGCTGACCTTCGGATTGGTCCGCCCGCGCCCGTCGGTCATGCAACTGCAGGAAGCGCAGTGCGTGGCCTCGATCCGGACTGTCCTGCGCGGCAACTACAAGGTGGGCGTGCTCGGTAAGGGCGGTGTGGGCAAGACGTCGGTGGCCGCCACCGTCGGATCGCTGTTCGCCGAGCTCCGCGGGCACGACCGCGTCGTGGCGATCGACGCCGACACCGCGTTCGGGCGGTTGATCAGCCGGATCGATCCGGCCTCGACCGCCTCCTTCTGGGAATTGACCGCAGACCGTGACCTGCGGTCGTTCGGGGACCTGGCCAGGCGGCTGGGCCGTAACTCCGCGGGTCTGTACGTCCTTGGCGGCGAACCGGCGTCCGGCCCGCGCCGCGTCCTCGATTCGGCGATCTACCGCGAGGCCGCCCGGCGGCTCGACCGGTACTTCACCATCTCGGTGATCGACTGCGGCTCGACGATGGACGCTGCGGTCACCCAGGAGGTGCTGCGTGACCTCGACGCGTTGATCGTCGTGTCGTCGCCGTGGGCCGACGGGGCATCGGCGGCGGCCCGGACGATGGAATGGATGGCCGATCAGGGGCTCGGAACGCTGTTGGACAACACCGTCGTGGTGCTCAATGACTCCGACGGCCACGCCGACAAACGCACCCGCGCCATGCTGGCCCGCGAGTTCGTCGACCACGGGCAACCCGTCGTCGAGGTGCCCTTCGATGCGCATCTGCGACCGGGCGGCGTCATCGACGTCAACCGTGAAATCTCCCCGGCCACGCGGCGCAAGTTCCTCGAGCTGACCGCGATGATCGCGGGATTTTTCGGGGACGACAGGGCAGGCGGAACCCAGCGACCGAATAACGTCTACTAGCAGCCGACTTACGTCGAGTCGTAAACGTGTGCGAAGCGCCCCGGCGTGTCTTCGCCACTGGTTACGTGTCGCGGTCTGCCCAGCGGCGCAGGAAATGAAACAGCGCGAGAAGTCAGATGACCTCTCGCGCTGTTTCATGTGGCCGCGGAACCCCTCAGATCTGCGGCCACCAGGGGTTAAGCAGATTTAGCGACGTGGCGCGCGGGGTAGCCGTTGCGCTCGGCCAGCGATCGCAGCTGGCGCAGCGCGAACGTGCGTCCGCGACCCGATTCGGGGATTACCACGCCCGCCCACAGGCCTTCGACGCCCGGCGATTCGATGGCGTCGCGCGCGCACTCCCAGCGCCGCGGGCACGCCCGGCACAGGGTCTTGGCCTCTTCGTCGGGCCTCTCCGTCCAGCGGTCGGGATCCTGCGTGCAGGCGCCGAGTGTGATGTCGTGCAGAGTCATTGCGGTCATGTCTCCACTTCCTTCCACGTTGTAGCGGGTCGTTACCGGGTAGTGCGTCTTCCCGAACCTCACGAAAGCAAAGCTATAGCACCAACTGTTGTAACGCAACGGTTTGAATACAGATGTGTCGTAGCTAACAGTTCCAACGCTACGGGTAGATGCTATGCACCAGCCTGCAGCTGGCGATGCTCAGCGCTCAGAGCGCGCCGTTGTGAGCGTATAATCAATGCTCACAGCCCTAATTATTGCGGAATACCCGGGCGTAGACGGCGTTAATACTGAACCGTAGCGTTGAACCAGCAAGGCCAGCGGGCGCCCGATGGGGAGACACGGAGAGGTGGAATAAAAAACTGTTGCGAAGCTATAGCATTGGGCCGGTGCAACAGTTAGACTTCAGATGCGGGCCCACGGAGCCGCCCCCAGCCCACCTCAGCCCAGCTCAGCGAGGAACTCCCGAGATGACCAGTACCGAGCAGATGTCGACCATTGGCGACGCGGTGCCGTTCGACGGCGCCGAGCAGGCCGGCGAGCCCGATCCCGGCATGGTTCGCGCCGGTGCCGCCGCGGCGGCCCGGCGCCGGGAACTGGATATCAGCCAGCGCAGCCTGGCCACCGCCGGGATCATCAACGCCGGGGCGCTGATCGCCTTCGAAAAAGGCCGCAGCTGGCCCCGGAAGGGCACCCGCAGCAAGCTCGAGGAGGTGCTGCGGTGGCCTGAAGGTGCGATCGCGCGGATCCGCCGCGGCGACCCGATCTCTGGTGACCCGGAGACGCCGACGTTGACGACCGACGGTCCGCCGGATGGCCGCCCGGAACCCGACGGCGCCGCGGCCTTGATCGCCCAAGCGATCCTCGCCGCCGTGGAGGGCTGCCGGCTCGCCATCGCTGCATTGCCGACGGTTGACACGGCCGAATTCACCGAACGGGCCCGGCCGATTCTCGATGACCTCAGCCAACTGGAGTCGATCGCCGCCCGGGCCGCCCGGATCAGCCGGCGCACCCCGGAATTGATCAGGGCGCTGAGCGGTAAGCGACAGCTCTACAACGACTTGATGATGCGCGTGGCGGGTGCCCCGGACGCACCGCTGGCGCAGCGGATATTCGCCGCCCGACGGCGTTCCGATCTCTCCACTATCGAGATCGCACACGCGGCGGGGGTATCCGAAGAAACGATCGTGCGCGCAGAAGCCGGGCACGCTGTTTCCGCCGGCGACGCCGACGCGATCGAAGCGCTGCTCAGTCAAATCAGCTGACGGCAGCAAAACGCGCCGGTGCGGGCACCGCAGTGACTGCCCCGACGCGGGCCGGTAAGCAACCGTTCATCGCCCGTCCATCACACCGCAAGCTTCGTTGGCCGCCAGCCGTGGGACACGCGGGAACCTCTGGTGCGCAGGATAACTCGACTAGCCGAGTTGGGCGGGTCGTGTTACGTTGCCGAAGGCAGCCCAGTCCTGTCCTGGGATCGCGTCGGGCGTAGGGGAACTGAAGATGTCGTGGTTATGGTCCACCGTCGGTGCCGCGGACAAACTCGTTGGTGTGATCGGGAACGCGCAGAAGGGTGCGAACGCCTTCGCAAACGGCGACGCCGCCTCGGGGGCGTTAGCCATTTCGGCCGCGGGCGGCAAGTTCGTTGAATTCGGCGTCAAGGCCGCTTTCGGTACCGCAATTAAGACTATTGCCACGGAGATGGCAGCGTGCATGGCCGGCGAGATCGCATTGACGGGTGGCGGAACCCTGATGCAGAGAGCGCTCGGGAAGGCGTCGTCGGCGACGGTCAAGGGCGGCCCGACGTTCATCCTGGACATCACGGCTATCACTCTGATGATCGTGGAGTTCTCCACCGGTGGTCTCGGCACGCCCGTCGACGGGTCAGAAATCACCTCCCAAAGCAAGAAACTCGGGACTGCCAAAACCTCGCTCGGTCACGGCACCATCTCTGAGCAGGACTGGAGCGGGTCCGACGCGGATGCCTACAGTGCGCGGATGACGTCGCTGAACACCTACATCGACCAGCTGACGGCGTTGGATGCGGCGTTCGCCGCCCTGGTCAAGCAGCAGGCCACCAGCGTGAAAGATTTCCACACCAAGTGCACCATTATCCAGCTTGCGATCACCGCTTCGGTCGGCGTAGCGCTCGGCCTGTATTTCATTCCGCTTGTGGGACCCCTGGTCTCGATGGGGTTTCAGACCACCGCGGCCGTCGCGTTCACCGCCACGTTCTTCACCTACGTCGGCATCACTGCGGAAAGTTCCCGTCATATCAGCAACACCACGCAAGCCGAGGTGACGCAGGCCTACCAGAGTCTGCAGAGCGCCGTCGACAACATGCGGGAACTGTTCAAGTACGTGGCCCCCACGCTCGACGCCACGCCGGCATCGGCCGCAGCCGTCCCGGCAGCACCGGCAGCCCTGAAGTCGGCGGCGCCCGCCGCAATGGCAACGCCGGTTGTGGCGGCGGCAGCGCCGAGCGCCGCGGCGGCGGCGTCAGCGCCGAGCGCCCCGGCTGCGGCGGCGGCGTCAGCGCCGAGCGCCCCGGCTGCGGCGTCAGCGG
>CAIYOH010000341.1 GCA_903927745.1 uncultured Mycobacteriaceae bacterium | reverse complement strand
GTGTGCTCGAAGCCCTTGGTGTTCTCCTCGACCTTGTCGAACACGATGACGGTGTCGTACAGGGAGAAACCGAGGATGGTCAGCAGCCCGATGACGGTCGCCGGGCTGACCTCGAACCCGACGAGGGAGTACACACCCGCGGTGACCGTCAGGTCGAAAACCATGGTGATCAGCGCCGAGACGGCCATGTACCGCTCGTAACGCACGGTGATGTACAGCCCGACTAGCGCCAGGAACACCACCAGCGCGATCAGGGCCTTCGTGGTGATCTGGCCGCCCCACGTCTCGGACACCGCCGAGTCGCTGATGATTTGTTTACCGGACTGTCCGTCGGCCCCCTTGGGGTGGAAGGCGTCGAAAAGGGCGGTGCGCAGCTTCACCGTCTGGTCGTTGGACAGCGTTTGGGAGCGGATCTGGACCGTTGCCGACTCGCCCTTGCCGACGGTGACTACCGATTCCGGATCCTTGCCCAGGGCCTTGTGGAAGACCTCGGACACCTGCGCGGTCTGCGTGGTGCCCCGCGGGAACGACACCGTGGTGCCGCCCTTGAAGTCGATGCCGAACGTGAAGCTGCGCGCCATGATGCTGATGACCGCGGCTGCGACCAGCACCCCGCTGACGGCGTACCACAACCGGCGCCGCCCAACCACCTCGAACGCGCCGGTGCCCGTATAGAGCCGCGACAGAAAGCTACGCCGCGCCGTCGAGTTGGGGGCCCCTGAGCCTCTGGAGTCAGCCATGCGTCATCCCCGTCCCTCTTGGACGGCTGACGCGGCCCGGCGCTCGCGGGCGACCTCCTGGACGGCACCCAGCCCGTTGTACGCCGGCTTCGCCAGCGTCGGAGACTTCGACGCCAGGTACACCAGCGGCCACGTCACCAGGAACACCACTACAAGGTCGAGGATCGTGGTGAGCCCGAGGGTGAAGGCGAATCCCTTCACCTGGCCGATCGCCAGGAAGTACAGCACTGCGGCGGCCAGGAAGGTGACGGCGTTGCCCGACACGATCGTCTTACGCGCCCGCACCCAGCCCCGCGGCACGGCCGACCGGAACGAACGGCCTTCGCGGATCTCATCTTTGATGCGTTCGAAGAACACCACGAACGAGTCCGCGGTGGTGCCGATGCCGATGATCAGACCCGCGATGCCGGCCAGATCCAGGGTGTAGTCGATGTAGCGGCCCAACAGCACCAGGATCGCATAGATCATCGAGCCGGAGGCGACGAGCGACAGCGCCGTCAGCACGCCGAGCGCCCGGTAGTAGACCAGGGAATACAACAGCACCAGCAGCAGGCCGATCGCGCCGGCGATGAGGCCGGCCTTCAGCGAGCTCAATCCCAGTGTGGCCGAAACCGTTTGCGCTTCAGATGATTCGAACGACAGCGGCAGCGATCCGTACTTGAGGACGTTGGCCAGTTGGCGGGCCGTCCCGGCGTTGAACGGCGGCTCGCCGCCGCTGATCTGGGTGCGGCCGCCCGGGATCGCTTCGTTGATACGCGGGGCGCTCACGACCTGCGAGTCCAGGGTGAACGCGGTCTGCTCGCCGACGTGGGCGGCGGTGAAGTCGGCCCAGACGCTGGCAGCCGCCGGTTTGAACTGCAGGTCGACGACGTACCCGATGCCGCGCTGGTTCATCGAGGCGGAGGCGTTCTCGATCTGGTCGCCGCTGATGATCGACGGGGCGAGCACATACGCCACTTTGTGGTCGCTCGAGCAGGTGACCAGCGGCAGGGCGGGGTCGTCGTTGCCGGCGAGGATGTCGTCTTTGTCGCACTGGGTCGCCATGAACTGCAGGGCGATGTACTGGACTGCCTGGCGGGTGCTCTGCCGCAGGTTCTTCTCCTCAGCGATGCGCTCGACGAGGTCCTTGCGGGGATCGGGTGGCTGAATCGGCGGCGGCGCCTCTGCGGCCGGCGCCCCGGGAGCGGTTGCCGGGGCACCGTGCGGGGGCGCGGGGCTCGGCGTCGGCGTCGGCTTCGGCGTCGGATCCTGCGGGTAGGGACGCGGTTGCGGCGCGGGCCGCCCTGACGGCACCGGTTGGCCTGGTACGGCTGGGGGAGCCTGCTGGCCGGCGGGCGCGGGCGGGAGTTGCTGCTCGGGCTGGCCGGGCGGCAGCGCGCCGGGCACACCGGGCGCGCCGGGTGGCGTCCCGGCGGGTTGGCGCGCGGGATTGGGCGGGACGGCCTGCGCGGGCACCCCCTGGATCACCGGCCGGATGTATAGGCGGGCGGTCTGGCCGAGGTTGCGGGCCTGGCTGCCCTCGTTCCCGGGCACGGTGATGATCAGGTTTTGGCCGTCGACGACGACCTCCGAGCCGGACACGCCGAGTCCGTTGACGCGTGAGCTGATGATCTGCTGCGCCTGGGCCAACGCCTCCCGGCTGGGAGCCGAACCATCGGGGGTGCGCGCGGTCAACGTCACGCGGGTGCCGCCCTGCAGGTCGATGCCGAGCTTGGGTGACGCGCGCTTGTCACCGGTGAGAAAAACCAACAGGTAGACGCCGACCAGCAACAACCCGAAAATCGAGAGGTAGCGGGCAGGATGGACCGGCGCCGAAGACGCTGCCACGTCGCTTCTCCTCCCGAATCGGTTTTTGTTCCCGACAGAGCCTACGGGGCGCGCCACGCACCGTTCGCGCAAGCGGCCCGTCGGCGCCCCATCGTCTGGGTATGCGCGTCAGGAATCGTTGACAACGCGGCTGTCGCCCACGCCGTCGACGCCCTTGTGGTCGTCCAGGTCGTCGTGGTCGTCGGGGTCGTCGGGGTCGTCCAGGTCGTCCGCGATCTTGTCCCGGATCGCCAGTTTCATCCAGGTGGTCACCACGCCGGGCGCGATCTCGAGGTCGACTGTGTCCTCGGTGAGGGCGGCGACAGTGGCCTGCATGCCCGACGTGGTGTACACCCGATCACCCGGCCGCAACGACGCGTGCAGGTCGATCGTGGTCTGCATGGCGCGCCGCTGCCGACGCGACTGCAGGAACATCATGCCGCCCATGATGATCACGAACGGCAGAAACAGAACCACGTTATTCATGGGTCCAGTCTGGCAGGCCGGGATTCGCGCCGACCATTAGGCTTGAGGTGGCCGCGGCACACCGCGCCGCGAGTGAGGAGGATTCGTGGCCGACCTCAAGCAAAGCCGGTACCTGGTCACCGAAATCCCCGGCCCCGCATCGCTGGAACTGACCCGGCGACGGACGGCGGCGGTCTCGGCGGGCGTCAACGTCACCATGCCGGTGTTCGTGGCCCGGGCCGGCGGCGGCATCGTCGAGGACGTCGACGGCAACCGACTCATCGACCTCGGCTCTGGGATCGCCGTCACCACGATCGGCAACTCGTCGCAGCGGGTTGTCGACGCGGTGCGCGCGCAGGTCGCCGAGTTCACCCACACCTGCTTCATGGTTACCCCCTACGAGCAGTACGTGGCCGTCGCCGAGCAGCTCAACCGGATCACCCCCGGCTCCGGCGAGAAGCGCTCGGTCCTGTTCAATTCAGGCGCCGAGGCGGTCGAGAATGCCGTCAAGGCGGCCCGCGCCTACACACGCAAACCCGCGGTGGTGGCGTTCAGCCAGGCCTATCACGGGCGCACCAACCTGGCGTTGGCGTTGACCGCCAAGTCGATGCCGTACAAGAGCGGTTTCGGGCCGTTCGCGCCCGAGATCTACCGGGTACCCATGTCCTATCCCTTCCGCGACGGCCTGCTCGACAAGGACCTGGGCACCGACGGGCGTAAAGCCGCCGCCCGGGCCATCACCGAGATCGAAAGCCAGGTCGGCGCCGACAACGTGGCCGCGGTGATCATCGAACCGATTGCCGGCGAGGGTGGCTTCATCGTGCCGGCCGACGGCTTTCTTCCGGCGCTGCTGGACTGGTGCCGCGACAACGGCGTGGTGTTCATCGCCGACGAGGTGCAGACGGGGTTCGCGCGCACCGGGGCGATGTTCGCGTGCGAACACGAGGGGATCGAGCCTGACCTGATCTGCACCGCCAAAGGCATCGCGGACGGGTTGCCGCTGTCGGCGGTCACCGGGCGTGCCGAGATCATGGACGCCGCACACCCCGGCGGGCTGGGCGGCACCTTCGGCGGGAACCCGATCGCGTGCGCAGCGGCGCTGGCGACCATCGAAACGATCGAGAAAGACGGCCTCGTCCAGCGGGCCCGGGACATGGAACGGCTCATCACCGAACCGCTGCTGCGCCTGCAGGCCGACGACGACCGGATCGGCGACGTGCGTGGCCGCGGCGCCATGATCGCGATCGAACTGGTGCGGTCGGGGTCGGCCGATCCGGACGCCGACCTGGCCAAGGCGTGGGCTCATGCGGCCCATGAGGCGGGCGTCATCGTCTTGACCTGCGGCCTGTTCGGCAACGTCATCCGGCTGCTGCCGCCGTTGTCGATCAGCGACGAACTGCTCGCCGAGGGGCTCGATGTCGTCGGCGGACTCCTGCGCGGGATGTAGCCGGGGTC
>CAIYOH010000340.1 GCA_903927745.1 uncultured Mycobacteriaceae bacterium | reverse complement strand
CGGGCATCACACCGCGCGGCCCGTCAGATTTCCTGTGCGAGCTCAAGGACGTCATCGAACGGTCGGCGGCCGCGGGCGATCCCTGCGGGGTGGTGGAGGAATGGGCCCCCGCGCCGGCCGACGGTGAACGCAACCCCCTCAAAGACGCCGTCGTGGAGGCCCAGTGGCCCGCCGATCCGCTGTCGTCGCGCCGCGGCGATGTCGAGCGGGGTGCGGATCTGGTCGCCGAGGCCGTATCGGCCGGGGCCGCCGGCTTGACCATCGTCGGCGCGGACGCCGACGGTTGGGCCGCCGACGTGGACGCACTGCTGGCCGAGCGGGCGCGCTCACTTGCAGCACCCACCCGCGCCCTGCCCAGCCAGGTGTCGGTTAGCGGATTGGTTGACCTGGCGCGCGACCCGGCCGCGGCGATGCAACGGTTGACGTATCGGCTGCCGGCCCGCCCCGACCGCCACGCGCTACTGGGCAGCACGTTCCACACCTGGGTCCAGCAGTTCTACGGCGCCGAGGCGTTGTTCGATCTTGTCGACCTACCCGGTGCAGCGGATTCCGCCATCGTTGACATGCCAGAACTGTCGGCGCTGCAGGCTGCGTTCGCCGAATCGCCCTGGGCCACAAAGACGCCGATCGCCGTCGAGGTGCCCTTTGAGATGCCGATCGCCGACACCGTGGTGCGCGGCCGCATCGACGCGGTGTTCGCCGACCCAGACGGGGGTGCCACCGTCGTCGACTGGAAGACCGGCGAGCCGCCGCGCGGACCGGAAGCCCTGCGGCAGGCTGCCGTCCAGCTCGCCATCTACCGGATGGCGTGGGCCGCCCTGTCCGGGACCCCCGAGTCGTCGGTGCGCACCGCCTTCTACTACGTGCGGGCGCACGCCACCATCACCCCCGACGAACTGCCCGGTCCCGCCGAGCTGGCGGGGCTTCTGGCCGGGGCGGTCGGCGGGCCTTCCACGGCGTCGTGACGTCCACCCGCCCACGTCCGCGGGGGCGCGGCGCCGGTGGTTACAGTGACGTGATGGGCGACCACTGCGTTGGGTTCTGGCCGATGACGGGTCGCCGTGCGCAACGGTAAACCGGTCCGCCGCGACGAGACCCTGAGTGCCCTGCCCGGCCACCAGCTGGTCGGTGTTGTGCGTATCCCCGACCGGCGCGACAGCCCGGTGCGCGTCATCTTCCGCCGGGTGACGTTCGCGGTGGTGGTGTTGCTCGTCGCGGCCGTCGCCGTCTACCTGGACCGTGGCGGGTACCGCGACATCCGCGGCGAGCCGCTGACGTTCCTGGACTGCGTGTACTTCGCCGCGGTGTCGTTGTCGACCACCGGCTACGGCGAGATCGTCCCCTACACCGCAGCGGCGCGGCTGACGAACACCCTGGTTTTCACGCCGCTGCGGTTCGCGTTCCTTGCCGTGTTAGTCGGTACCACCGTCGAGGTGCTCGCGGATCGGTCCCGTCAGGGGTGGAAGATTCAGCGTTGGAGGAGCAGAGTGCGCAACCACACCATCGTCATCGGCTACGGCACCAAAGGTAAAACAGCGGTCGCCGCCATCCTCGGTGACGGAGCTGCGCACACCGAGATCATCATCGTCGACACCGACCGGGCGGCGCTGGAGAGCGCCGAAGCCGCGGGACTGGTCACCGTGAACGGCGACGCCACCAAATTCGATGTGCTTCGGCTGGCCGGAGCGCAGAATGCGGCGTCGATCGTCGTCGCCACCAACCGCGACGACACAGCGGCGCTGGTGACGCTGACGGCGCGGGAGATCGCACCGAACGCCACGATCGTCGCATCGATCCGCGAGGCCGAGAACCAGCACCTGTTGCGGCAGTCGGGTGCAAACTCAGTGGTGGTGTCCTCCGAAACCGCGGGTCGGCTGCTCGGCCTGGCAACTACTACTCCGCACGTCGTGGCGATGATCGACGACCTGCTGACCCCGGACCGGGGGCTGGGGATCGCCGAACGCGACGTGGAGCAGACCGAAGTCGGTGGCTCCCCGCGGCACTTGGACGACATCGTGCTCGGGGTGGTGCGCGACGGTCATTTGCTGCGTATCGATGCTCCCGAGGTCGACGCCATCGAAGCCAGCGACCGGCTCATGTACATCAAATCGGCCGGCCACGCGAGGTGATCGGAGGCGTGGACTTTCGGCTCCACGAGGTTCCGCTGCTGTCACGCGTCGGCGCGGACCGCGCCGACCAGCTGCGCACCGACGTCGAGGCGGCGACGCAAGGATGGGCTGATGCGGCGCTGCTGCGGGTGGATTCGCGCAATCAGGTGTTAGCCGCCGACGGTCGGGTAGTGCTCGGCGCAGCGGCTGACCTGGCCGATGCGCCTCCTCCGGACGCGGTGTTCCTGGGCCGCATCGACAGCGGTCGGCACGTCTGGGCGGTCCGTGGTGCGCTGCAGCCGCCCGACGACGTGGGCGTCAAGGCGGAGGTGGTGAACCTGCGCAGCCTTGGCCCGATCTTCGACGACGCCAGCGGCCAACTGGTGTCCTGCGCCCTCGCCCTGCTGAATTGGCATGACGGCGCGCGCTTCAGCGCGGCCGACGGCTCACCGACCAGGCTGGCCAGGGCCGGATGGTCGCGCATCAACATGGTTACCGGCGGCGAGGAGTTCCCGCGGATCGACCCGGCGGTGATCTGTCTGGTGCACGACGGCGGCGACCGCGCGGTGCTCGCCCGCCAGGCGGTGTGGCCGGAGCGGATGTTTTCACTGCTGGCCGGGTTCGTTGAGGCCGGGGAGTCGTTCGAAGGTTGTGTCGTTCGAGAGATCCGCGAGGAGATCGGCCTCACCGTCCGCGATGTGCGCTATCTGGGCAGCCAGCCGTGGCCGTTTCCGCGGTCGCTCATGATTGGCTTCCACGCGGTGGGCGACCCGGACGAGGAGTTCGCGTTCAACGACGGTGAGATTACTGAGGCGCGGTGGTTCACTCGCGAGCAAGTGCGCGCGGCTCTCGACGCTGGTGACTGGGGCAGTTCGTCGACGTCGGAACTGCTTCTGCCCGGGTCGATTTCGATCGCGCGGGTGATCATCGAATCGTGGGTCAAGCACGCGGAGTCCGAACACTCGCCGTAGCCTGGTCCCGGAGTTCGAGGAAACATATGGAGAACGAGAGAATCAAGTACACGGCCTGCCCGCTGTGCCAATCGGTCGCCATCCGCGCTTTCGTCAAGGCGGAATTGACGGGCCACCGGATCTGGCATCCTCCGTTGGAACCTCACATGATCTGGATGACATGCGATGACTGCGAGCATGTCTTCGCCGAGGGCTACTTCACGGACGAGGCCCTCAATGTCGTCTTCGAGGCAACGAATGAGGAACAGATCGTCGGTCTCGACCTTGAGCGCCAGCGCTTCGTGTCGGCAAAAATGGTGGAGCGCGTGATCGACGTGATCGGTCTGGCCGATTCCAGGCTGTGGCTCGACGTCGGATTCGGCAGCGGGTCGTTGTTGATGACGGCCCGGGAGTTCGGTTTTGAGGTGTTCGGCGTCGATCTACGGAAGAAGAACGTCGAGGACCTCGCGTCCTTCGGTATTCCGGGGCACCACGGTTCGATCGAGTCGACGCGGCACGCGGTCATGTTCGGGTCCCGGCCCACCGTGATCAGCATGGCCGACGTCGTCGAGCACGAACCGTTCCCCCTCGACGCGCTGTGTTCGGCGAGAACACTGATCGCAGACACCGGCGTGCTGCTGATCTCGATGCCGAATGCGAGCGCCCCGCTGTGGGGCCACCTGAACACCATGAACGGCAACCCGTACTGGGCGGAGATAGAGCACTACCACAATTTCACTCGCGAAAGCTTGTATTCGGTTCTGCAGCGGACAGGCTTCACGCCAATCCGCTATTCCGTCAGCGAGCGGTACCGGTGCTGTATGGAGGTGCTGGCCCGCGCCGTGTGACCGCGTGCCGCATAGCCGGAGTGCGGCGAGTCGCTAGCCGCCGACCTGGGCGAGTTTGGCCTTGACCTGAGCCGGACTCGGGTTGGTCAGTGTCGAGCCGTCGGCGAACTTCACGGTCGGGACCGTCTGGTTGCCGCCGTTGACCGAGCCGACGAACTGGGCCGCGGCGGGGTCGTGTTCGATATCGACCGCGGTGTAGGCGATCTGTTCGGCCTTGAGCCCCGCCGTGAGCCGGTGGCAGTAACCGCACCAGGACGTTGTGTACACCGTAAGCGCAGGGGTGGTCATGACTGCTTAACGTAACCCACATGACGGGAACTCGCCGACGCGCAGTCGCGGCGGCCGCGGTTTGTCGGTCATGACTGCCAAGATGGTCCCCATGCCCATGCTCGCCGACCACGTCACCTCCGATCTGGACGACGAGCAGCGCGAAGCCGTGCTGGCGCCGCGGGGGCCGGTGTGCGTGCTCGCCGGTGCCGGGACGGGCAAGACCCGCACCATCACGCACCGGATCGCCCAACTCGTCGGGAATGGTCACGTCGCGGCCGGGCAGGTGCTAGCGGTCACCTTCACCCAGCGCGCCGCGGGGGAGATGCGCTCCAGGTTGCGCGGGCTGGACGACGGGGCGGGCGTGGGTGCGGTGCAGGCGCTGACGTTCCACGCGGCCGCGCGCCGCCAGCTGCGCTATTTCTGGCCGCGGGTCGTCGGGACCACGGGTTGGCAGCTGCTGGACGGTAAGTTCGCCGTCGTGGCGAGGGCGGCCAACCGCGCGCGGGTGAATACCGGCACCGATACGGTGCGCGACCTCGCCGGCGAGATCGAATGGGCCAAGGCGTCGTTGATCGGCCCGGAGGACTATCCGGGCGCTGTGGCCGCCGCGGGGCGGGACATCCCATTGGACGCCGTGAAGATCGCCGGCGTCTACGCCGCCTACGAGGCCCTCAAGGCCCGCGACGACGGGGTCACGCTGCTCGACTTCGACGATCTTCTGCTGCACACCGCCGCCGCGATCGAAAACGACGCCGCCGTGGCCGAGGAGTTCCGCAGCCGCTACCGCTGCTTCGTCGTCGACGAATACCAGGACGTCACGCCCCTGCAGCAGCGGGTTCTCGATGCGTGGCTGGGCGGTCGGGACGACCTAACCGTCGTCGGCGACGCCAACCAAACCATCTACTCGTTCACCGGGGCCTCGCCACGGTTCCTGTTGGACTTTTCGCGGCGGTTCCCCGACGCCACCGTGGTGCGCCTTGAGCGCGACTACCGGTCGACCCCGCAGGTGGTGTCGCTGGCCAACCAGGTGATCGCCGCGGCGCGCGGCCGGGTCGCGGGCAGCAAGCTGCATCTGGTCGGCCAGCGCGAGCCCGGGCCGGCCCCGTCGTTTCGCGAGCATCCCGACGAGACCGCCGAGGCCACGGCTGTCGCGGCGGCGATCGCCCGGCTGATCGAATCGGGCACCGCGCCCGCCGAGATCGCCGTGCTGTATCGCGTCAACGCGCAGTCCGAGGCGTACGAGGCGGCGCTGACCGGAGCGGGCATCGCCTACCAGGTGCGCGGCGGCGAGGGTTTCTTCAACCGCCAGGAGATCAAGCAGGCGCTGGTGGTACTGCACCGCGCGGCTGAGCGCACCGCCGACGCGGCCGCTGACGGCACGGAAGGCGCCCTGCCCGGCGTCGTGCGCGCGGCCCTGGAGCCGCTGGGGCTCACCGTCCAGCCGCCCTCCGGCACCCAGGCCCGCGACCGCTGGGATGCGCTGACCGCGCTGGCAGAGCTGGTCGACGACGAGGTCGCCCAGCGGCCCGAGCTCAGCCTTTCCGGTCTGCTCGCCGAGTTGCGGCTGCGGGCCGACGCGCGTCACCCGCCCGTGGTGCAGGGCGTCACCCTAGCGTCGCTGCACGCGGCCAAGGGTCTCGAATGGGATGCGGTGTACCTGGTCGGGCTAGCTGACGGCACGTTGCCCATCTCGCACGCGCTGGCGCACGGCCCCGACAGCGAGGCCGTCGAGGAGGAGCGCCGGCTGCTGTATGTGGGAGTCACCCGGGCCAGAGTGCATCTGGCGCTCAGCTGGGCGCTGGCGCGCAGCCCCGGCGGGCGGCAGAGCCGCAAGCCCTCCCGGTTCCTCAACGGCATCGCGCCGCAGACGGGGCCCGCCCGGGAGGCGAACCGGTCACGGCGAAAGCGGGGCGCGCCCACCCGCTGCCGGGTCTGCAACAAGGACCTGGCCACGCCGGCGGCTATCCTGCTGCGCCGGTGCGAGTCCTGCGGTGGCGACGTCGACGAGGATCTGCTGCTGCGGCTCAAGGCCTGGCGCCTCGAGGCGGCCAAGGAGCAGAATGTGCCCGCGTATGTCGTGTTCAGCGACAACACCCTGATCGCGATCGCCGAGCTGCGGCCCGGTGACGAGAAAGCCCTGGTGGCCATCCCGGGGATCGGCGCGCGAAAGCTCGAGCAATATGGGCCCGATGTGCTGCAGGTGGTCCGTGGCCGCTGACGGGGGAAAGGCCCAGGCCAGAAAATCGGTTGTGGCGACCGGCGCCGTTCCTCTACCCTAGCTGCAGCCCTATACAAGGAGAGGAGACGCGGCCCTGATGAGCAACGACCAGTCCGGCCTGTTCCGCGCCTTCCGGAGCGCCCGTGCCGCCCATGCCGCTAAGCATGCCGCCGCGACTGACGCGTCCGTGGATCGGGGCCACTCCTAAGCAACTCCCACACCCCCCACCCCATGGCCACGGACAGTCACCACGATCCGTGGCCTTTTTGTTGGGGCGCAGTTTTTTGAGAGAAAGCCTCCCCGGTCCGGATCACCACAAAGCACACCCCCCGACCAGGAAGCAGGCGACCATGTCAACACCGACGATCCCGCGGCAGGCCCCCAGGCTGTCCCTGCCCTGCCACGCCGACGACCCCGACCTGTGGTTCGCCGACACCCCGGCCGGCCTCGAGCGCGCGAAGATTCTGTGCTCGGACTGCCCTGTCCGGCGCCAGTGCCTGGCCGCGGCGATCGCCCGTGCCGAGCCCTGGGGCGTATGGGGCGGCGAGATCCTCGACCAGGGTGCGATTGTGAGCCACAAGCGTCCGCGCGGCCGTCCCCGCAAGGCCGCCGCCTAAAGATGCGCCGACCAGATGTCAGACGAAACCGGGGATCAGGTCCTGCGACAGCTCCTTGATCGGCACGTGCGCATCGAGCTGGCACAAGATCGCCGACACCGACGCGATGACGCGCAGCGGTATCGCGAGCTTAGGCGGCAGGTCCATCTGCCGGGCCGTCTTCATCTGCGACACCGACACCTCCATCTGGGTCGCCATTGTGCTCTGCAGCCACTTGCGGGTGTAGTGGAAGACGTCGACCTCAATGGGTTCGACGTATTGGCGCAGCATCTCATTGACGTCACGCACGTCCACCTGCTGGCCCTTCTGGATGAACCCGATCTTCTCCAACGTCGGCACCAACTCATCGAAATTCTTGTCGCGGGCCAGCCGTATCGTCATCCCGAGCTCGACGGGGTAGCCGTCGGGCAGGGGCGCGACGGCGCCGAAGTCGATGACGCCCATCCGGCCGTCGGGCAGCAGCATGAAGTTGCCCGGGTGGGCGTCGCCGTGCAACAGTCCCAGCCGGCGCGGCGCGTCGAAGGTGAGCTCGAGCAGCCGGGTGCCGATCAGGTCGCGCTGCGCGCGGGTGCCCTGGCGGATGATTTCGGCCATCGGCATGCCGTCCATCCACTCCTGAATCACCACCTTGGGGGCGCTGGCCACGACGTGGGGGACCGCGAAGTGGGGGTGGCCCGCATACGCCTTGGCGAAGGCGCGCTGGTTATCGGCCTCCAGCCGGTAGTCCAGCTCCATCTCGGTGCGCTCGATCAGTTCGTCGACGACGCCGTCGACGTCGGCGCCCGGGGCGAGTTGCTTGATCATCCCGACCATGCGCTGCATGGTTTTGAGGTCGGCGCGCAGCGCCTCGTCGGCGCCCGGGTACTGGATCTTGACGGCCACCTCGCGGCCGTCGGACCACACCGCCTTGTGCACCTGCCCGATGCTGGCCGAGGCCACCGGGGTGTCGTTGAAGGAGCTGAACCGCTCCCGCCACTTGGTGCCCAGCTGCGCGTCGAGCACCCGGTGCACCTTGGCGGCGGGCAGCGGAGGCGCGTCCTTCTGCAGCTTGGTCAGCGCCTCGCGGTAGGGCTCGCCGTACTCCTCGGGGATCGCGGCTTCCATCACCGATAGGGCCTGGCCGACTTTCATCGCCCCGCCCTTGAGTTCGCCCAGGACGCTGAACAGCTGGTTGGCGGCCTTCTCCATGAGCTCGGCCTGGACGTCGTCCTTCGATTTGCCCGTCAGCCGTTTACCCAGGCCCAGGGCCGCGCGGCCCGCGAAGCCGACCGGGATGCTGGCCAGCTTGGCGTTGCGCACGGCACGGTTGCGTTTGATGTCCGCCACGCGTCCATCATCCATGACGCTCAGCGGGGGGCGGCACCCATCCCGGCAACCGTCGGTCCGAGGTTTACTTGGGCTTTGTCGAACCGTCCCGACTCAGGCACTCGGCCGTGGTGTGGAACCAGGCACGGTGAGCGGAATCCAATACGGGACCCGCTGCGCGTAGTTGTAAAACTTCTCGCCATAGATCCGTCGATACCGGCGTTCCTTGAGCCGCGGAGCGAGAACGCAGTAGGCGGTGAGTACCACGGCCACGACCAGCTGGTCGGGAGTCCAGGTCGGCACAGTCCACAGTGTCAGCGCGAAACAGACATAGATCGGTTGCCGGATCAGCCGGAAGACCCCCGTGTCGGGCATCGCGGGATAGCGGGGTGGCCGTCCGGCCCACAGGGCGGTCCAGCCGAGGCTGCCGGTTTGCAGTCCCAGTCCGGCGCAGTACATCGAGTATCCGAGCGACAGCCAGGACGTCGCGTACAAAACGGTCAGCACCGCCAGGGCCAGGCCCTGCGCACGCCACCAGACGATGCCGCTGGGTGACCACAGCGCGAAAAGGGCCAGTGTCTGCACTGCCGCGATCGTCGCGAACGTCGTCGTCGACAGCGTCGAGCCGGTTCCTCGAGGGGCCAGCCGCTGGAGAATCCCCCGTCCGCGGCCGGTCACCAGCGCCGAATGCAGCACCGGAAACTGGACGAGTAACGCGGCGTTTGCGGCCCAATTCCATGGCGCGGGCACAACGCCGAACGATCGGCTCATGCCGAAGAACATCGCGACTATCATCGCGCCCATGCCCAGTGCGAAGCAGACATGGCAGATCACGCCGTAACACAACGCGATCACGCGACGGCTGGTCGAGTCGGGGAACGCTGTCACCCCTTCACCGCCTCCCGGTCTCTGTGAGACCCACCCCCGTGTCCTCCCAGGCCATTATCCACCGGTCATGCTTAGACAATGAATCTTCGCCGCCGGTTGCCCATGCTGCGCTGGTCGATGGTGCGGGCCGCTCTCGGCAATCGCAACTTCACGACCACCGGACAACTCGGCGACGGTAGGGAATCCGCCGCTGCGGATTTCGTGCTGGCCCAGGCCCGCCCGGGTGATGCCGCCGACGCACTGGCCAAGCTTGACGAGTTTTCCTACCTCAAATCTTTTCTCGTCAGCATCGGGGACGAGAAGGGCCGGCTGCTCGATGCGGCCGTGCGACGCGCCGATCCACGATTGGCCCTCGAGTTGGGCACCTATTGCGGTTACGGCGCTCTGCGCATCGCCCTGGCGGCGCCGGCTTGTACGGTGGTCTCTGTCGAAATCTCAGAGGCCAATGCCACTGTGGCACGCCAGATCTGGGAGCACGCCGGTGTCGGGAGCCGGGTCAGCTGTGTCGTGGGCACGATCGGGGACGGCGGCCTGACCCTTGACCGGCTGCAGAACGGGTACGGATTCAACGCAGGTGCGGTTGACGTCCTCTTCATCGACCACGACAAGAACGCCTACCTCGCCGACTTGCGCAGCATCATCGACCGCGGCTGGCTGCACCCGGGGTCGATCGTCGTCGCCGACAACGTCGGTATCCCGGGGGCGCCGAAATACCGGCGATACATGCGTGAGCAGCAAGGCCGCCAATGGCGCACCACAGAACACCGCACCCACGTTGAGTACCAAACGCTGCTGCCGGATCTGGTGCTGGAGTCTGAATACATGGGTCCGGTGCGACCATGACGATCAGGGGGCGGCACCGATCCCGGCAACCGGCTGACACATCGCGCACAGCGGGTGGCGGGTCCACCGGCGCGTGACGATCGCACCGGCGCCCAGGTTGACCTCGAGGGTGGCGTTGAGCGTCTGGGGCGGCCCGGTATCGGTGGCGGTCTCCTGCCCGCGCACGGCCGCGATCACCCGGTTGACCTGACTGAGCGCCAGCGCGGCGGTCGCGAGCAGGGTGGCCCGGTCGGCCACGCCGACCGTCTCCCGTAGCTGCGCGCTGAGGGCCGGCCACGCGGCATCACGGTCCCTGCGATGCATGTCCGCGCACGTCAGGCAACTGGTGACGCGTGGGATCACCAGTGGCCCCACCAGCCCGGTGCCGTCGCGCACCCGCACCGGGAGGTGGGCGACACCGCGGGTGTGCAGATCGCGCACCATGCGCGGGTCGGAGACGAGGTAGTCGCTCAGCATCACCAGGTCGGCGGAGCCTGGTGACACAGCGGCATGCGGTTGGCTGCTGTGTGTCACCCGGGCAGGCGAGCAGCGCAGCGTCTCCACGAGCAGGTCCGACAACGGCCCACGGCCATGCACCCGGATCGATGCCGACCGGCCGGGTGGGTGGGCGCACTGGGTCATGACGCCCGCGCCGACGAGTTGCTCGACGAGGTCTGCCAGCCCGTCGGAGTCACGCAGCCCGTGGTCGGCGGCCTGTTGTCGCAGCTGCGAGATCGGTGTCGGTGAGCGCAGGGATCGCAGCAGGCCGGCCAGCGCGGGCGCCGCCAGGCCGCCCGGTGGGCGGACCAGCACCGCGCGGCGTGGATCCCAGCCGATTTGGACGACTCCGTCGGGTCGCAGCAGCACCGGCATCGCCGGGTCCAATGCATACCGGGAAAGCACTGCCTGTGCCATGACCCGACACTGTGCCACGTCGCGAGCGACCGGTCCGCTCAGTTATCCACAGGCGCTCTGTATGCGCCGAGCGTCACGCCAGAGTAGCCGTGCGCGTCGAGCGTCACGCCAGAGTGACCGCGGGGGCGGGTGTCAGACCGTGCCGCCCGTGCCGCCCTCCTGCTCGAGTTTCGCGATCGCCTCGTCGATCCCGCTGGTGTCGCCGCCGACGGCGCGGTCGATGAAGCCGGCCGGATCGTCGAGGTCGTGCGCGGACGGCAGCAGGTCGGGGTGCTGCCAGACGGCGTCGCGGGCGTCGACGCCCACGGCCTGCGTCAGGCGCTCCCAGAGCGCCGCAGCCTCACGCATCTTGCGGGGCCGCAGTTCCAAGCCCACCAGCGTCGCGAAGGTCTGCTCAGCCGGCCCGCCGCTGGCCCGGCGCCGGCGCAGGGTTTCGCCGAGCGCGGCAGCACCGGGGATACGGTCGCCCAGGGCCGCGGTCACCACCACCTGCACCCAGCCCTCGATCAACGCCAGCAGAGCCTCTAGCCGCTCCACGGCCTGAGTCTGCGCCGGGGTCGACTGCGGCTCGAAAATACCTTGACCCAAGAGGTTTTCGATGGCAGCGGGATCGGACAACGACGCCGGGTTGAAGTCCCGGGCAAGCTCCTCGATCCCGCTCAGGTCGATCTTCATACCCGCGGCGTAAGCCTCGACAGCGCCCAGGAGCTGGCTCGACAGCCAGGGCACGTGACTGAAGAGGCGGTGATGGGCGGCCTCGCGGGCGGCCAGGAAGGTGAGAACCTCGGCGCGGGGCTGCTCCAGTCCGGCGGAGAACGATTCGACCGCGTCGGGCAGTATCGCCGCGATTCCCTTGGGGCCCAGCGGAAGTCCGATGTCGGTGGAGGTGAGTACCTCGCGGGACAGGCGGGCGAGTGCCTGGCCCAGCTGGGAGCCGAAGGCCATGCCGCCCATCTGCGACATCATCGCCGTCAGCGGCCCGGCCATGCCCTTGGCCTCCTCCGGCAGCGACGACGCCCACACCGTCGAAATCTGTTGCGCCATCGGGTCGCACAAGCGCTTCCAGGTGTCCAGGGTGCTGTCGACCCAGTCGCCGGGGCTCCACCCCGTCGCCTTCGTGGTGCCCGCGGGAAGCGCGGTGGCCCCGTCGAGCCAGGTCTCGGCCAGGTGCACCGCGTCGGCGATCGCCGACTGGGTCGCGGCGGGAATCGGGGCGACAAACCCGATCGAGCCGGTCGCGACGCGCCGCGCCAGGTCGTAGTTGATCGGCCCGGAGGTGGTGCCGTCGGCCGTCGCCGGGCCCGCGCCGCTGAACATCTGGCCCAGTTGGGTGAAGATCTGCCCGAGGTCGCCCATGCTGAACTCACCGCCCATGCCGCCCATGCCGCCCATGCCGAACGCGCCGAACGGGTCGGCGGGACCCGGTCCGGGCCGGGGGTCTTTCTTTCCGGGTTTGTCGGGGTCGTCGGGTTCGTCTCCGCTGGAAAACCCGAACGGCAGGTCAGCCATATCGGTAACGGTACTCACTGCCAGGGCGCGCCGTGCGGACTGCGTCACGCTCGTAGCTGAACGCGGCGCCGGCCCCGTCGTCTCGAGCCGTCTAATGTATGCGGCGTGAACAGGCGGATTGCCACCGTGGTGGTCGCATTGTTGCCGGTCGTCGTGTTCGGCGTGCTGGTCGCGGTGGTGAAAGTGCCTTTCGTGTCGCTGGGCCCGGGTCCCACCTTCGACACGCTCGGCGAGGTCGACGGCAAGCAGGTGGTGTCCATCGAGGGCACCCAGACCCACCCGACCACGGGCCACCTGAACATGACGACCGTGTCCCAGCGCGACGGATTGAGCCTGGGTGAGGCGCTGGGGCTGTGGCTGTCCGACCAGGAGCAGCTGGTGCCGCGCGACCTGGTGTACCCGCCGGGCAAGACGCGGGACGACGTCGACAAGGCCAACAATGCCGACTTCAAAGATTCCGAGGACTCCGCCGCGTACGCCGCGCTGGGTTACCTGAAGTACCCGGCGGCGGTCACCGTCGCGACCGTCACCGATCCCGGCCCGTCGGCGGGCAAGCTGAAGGCCGGGGACGCGATCGACGCCGTCGACGGCACGCCGGTGCCCGATATCGCCCAGTTCACCGGGCTGCTCAAGGCCACCAAGCCGGGTGGGGTGGTGACCCTCGGTTACCGGCGCAAGAACGCACCGCCAGGCGTCGCTCAGATCACGCTGGGCACCAGTAAGGA
The DNA here is from genome assembly GCA_903927745.1 of uncultured Mycobacteriaceae bacterium. GTDB lineage: Bacteria > Actinomycetota > Actinomycetes > Mycobacteriales > Mycobacteriaceae > Mycobacterium. The sequence continues at coordinate 16,776 of CAIYOH010000340.1, read as the reverse complement.
CCGCGACTACGGGTTCCTGGGGGTTGCAGTGCAGGACGCCCCGTGGGCGCCGTTCTCCGTCGACTTCAACCTCGCCGACGTGGGTGGTCCCTCGGCGGGGCTGATGTTCGGCCTGGCCGTCGTCGACAAGCTGACCACCGGTGATCTGGCCGGCTCGAACTTCGTCGCGGGCACCGGCACGATCTCGGTCGACGGCCACGTGGGCCCGATCGGCGGCATTACGCACAAGATGGCCGCGGCCCGCCGGGCCGGCGCCACGGTGTTCCTAGTGCCGGAGAAGAACTGCGTCGAGGCGAGCGCCGACAACCAGCCGGGCCTGCGGTTGGTCAAGGTCGACACCCTCGGCCAGGCGGTGGACGCGCTGCATGCGGTCACCTCGGGGGGACAGCCGCCCAGTTGCTAGCCCTGCCGACGACGCCGGTGCCCGGTGCCGTCGGGTGCGTACAGTTGTGGTCGTCCGAGTGGACGTCCGAGCAGAACTCGATCAGGGAGCGTAGCCAGTGGGGATGCGGCCCGCCGCACGGATGCCGAAACTGAACCGGCGGAGCCGGAGCCTGCTCCTGGCTTCGGTGGGCGTGATCGCCGTGCTGTTGGCCGGCCCGCGCCTGATCGACGCCTACGTCGACTGGCTGTGGTTCGGTGAGTTGGGCTACCGCAAGGTGTTCACCACCGTGCTGTTCACCCGCCTGTTGGTGTTCGCGGCCGCGGGTCTGCTCGTGGGCGGGATCGTGTTCGCCGGGCTGGCGCTGGCCTACCGCTCCCGCCCGGTGTTCGTCCCGAGTACCGACAACGACCCGGTGGCTCGCTACCGCGTCGCCGTGACGTCGCGGCTGCAGGCGGTGGCCACCGGGATCCCGGTGGCGATCGGGCTGTTGGCTGGAATCGTCGCGCAGGGCTATTGGGCGCGGGTTCAATTGTTCCTGCACGGCTCGGACTTCGGCATCAAGGACCCGCAGTTCGGCAAAGACTTGGGCTTCTACGCGTTCGAGCTGCCGTTCTACCGGACGCTCCTCAGCTTCGTGTTCGTGGCGGTGTTTCTGGCGCTGGTGGCGAACCTGTTGTCGCATTACCTGTTTGGGGGCGTCCGACTGTCGGGCAACACCGGTGCGCTGAGCCGCGCGGCACGGATTCAGCTGGTCAGCATCATCGGGCTACTGGTTCTGCTCAAAGCCGTCGCCTACTGGGTGGACCGCTACGAACTGCTGTCGCACACCCGTGCCGGCAAGCCGTTCACCGGCGCCGGCTACACCGACATCAACGCCGTGCTGCCCGCCAAGCTCATCCTGCTGGCGATCGCGCTGATCTGCATGGTCGCCGTGTTTTCGGCGATCACGTTCCGCGACTTGCGCATTCCGGCGATCGGCCTGGTGCTGCTGCTGTTGTCGTCGATGATTGTGGGCGCTGGGTGGCCGTTGATCGTCGAGCAGCTGATAGTCAAACCCGACGCGCAGCGCAAGGAAAGCGAATACATCAGCCGCAGCATCGCCGCCACACGCCAGGCCTACGGCCTGACCGACGACGTGGTCACCTACCGCAACTACACCGGCGACGCACCTGCCAACGGCCGCCAGGTTGCCACCGACCGGGCGACGACGTCCAATATCAGGCTTCTCGACCCCACGATCGTCAGTCCCGCATTCACGCAGTTCGAGCAAGGTAAGAACTTCTACTACTTCCCCGATCAGCTCTCCATCGATCGCTACCACGACGGCGACGGCGCGCTGCGCGACTACGTGGTGGCCGCCCGTGAGCTCAATCCGAACAGGCTGATCGAAAACCAGCGCGACTGGATCAACCGGCACACCGTCTACACCCATGGCAACGGGTTCATCGCGTCGCCGGCGAACACCGTGCGCGGGATCGCCAACGACCCCAACCAGAACGGCGGCTATCCGGAGTTCCTCACAAATGTGGTCGGCGCCAACGGCACGGTGGTCTCCGACGGGCCGGCGCCGCTGGACCAGCCCCGCGTCTACTTCGGCCCGGTGATCGCCAAGTCGCTCGCCGACTACGCGATCGTCGGCAAGAACGGCGATGACCGCGAGTACGACTACGAGACCAACACCGAGACCAAGCGCTACACCTACCTCGGCAACGGCGGCGTCCCGATCGGAGGATGGTTGTCGCGCAGCGTGTTCGCCGCCAAGTTCGCCGAGCGTAATTTCCTGTTCTCCAGCGTGATCGGCTCCAACAGCCGGATCCTGTTCAATCGCGACCCGGCGCGGCGCGTGGAGGCGGTGGCGCCGTGGCTGACCACCGACAGCGCGGTGTACCCGGCGATCGTCGACAAGCGGTTGGTGTGGATCATCGACGGCTACACCACGCTGGACAACTACCCATACTCGGAGTTGACGTCGTTGTCGTCGGCCACCGCCGACTCCAACGAAGTGGCGCTCAACCGGCTGGCGCCCGACAAGCAGGTCTCCTACATTCGCAACTCGGTGAAGGCCACCGTCGACGCCTACGACGGCACCGTGAGCATTTACCAGCAGGACGAGCAGGACCCCGTCCTCAAGGCCTGGATGCATGTGTTCCCGGGGACGGTGAAGCCCAAGAGCGAGATCACCCCCGAACTCGCCGAGCACCTGCGCTACCCCGAGGACCTGTTCAAGGTGCAGCGGATGCTGCTGGCCAAGTACCACGTCAACGACCCGGGCACGTTCTTCACGTCGTCGGATTTCTGGGACGTGCCCCTGGACCCCAACCCGACCGCCAGCAGCTTCCAGCCGCCCTATTACATTGTTGCGAAAAACATTCTGAAGAACGACAATTCGCCGTCCTACCAGCTGACCAGCGCGATGAACAGGTTCAAGCGCGACTTCCTGGCCGCCTACATCAGCGCCAGTTCCGATCCGGCGACCTACGGCAAGATCACGGTGCTGACCATTCCGGGCAACGTCAACGGGCCCAAGCTGGCCAACAACGCGATCACCACCGATCCGGCGGTGTCGCAGGACCTCGGTGTGATCGGCCGGGACAACCAGAACCGTATTCGGTGGGGCAATCTGCTGACGTTGCCGATGGGTCAGGGCGGGTTGCTGTACGTCGAGCCCGTCTACGCCTCCCCGGGGGCCAGCGACGCCGCGTCGTCGTATCCGCGCCTGATCCGGGTCGCGATGATGTACAACGACAAGATTGGCTACGGGCCGACGGTGTCGGATGCGTTGACGGGCTTGTTCGGCCCGGGTGCGGGCGCCGCCGCGACCGTGATCCAGCCCGCTGAGTCCGGCGGGCCGGCCAATGCGCCGGCGCGGGCCGGCTCGCCACCGGCCGCGGCCCCGTCGGCTCCCAGCGGGTCGGTGACGTTGTCGCCGGCCAAGGCCGCGGCGCTGCAGGAGGTCCAGGCGGCCCTGGGCGCGGTGCGGGACGCCCAGCGCCGGGGCGACTTCGCCGCCTACGGTGCGGCGCTGCAGCGCCTGGACGACGCGTTCTCCAAGTACGACAGCACCAAATAGCGGCCGGCCTCCGTCGCCACCCCGTCGCGAGCGTGCGTGTCTGCACGGCGACACGCCGTAAATCGCGACAGTTTGCGCACCCTCGTCGACGGCGATTTGGCCGCAGTGACCGCCGTTCGGTAACCTGACATTCACCAACGCGGGGTGGAGCAGCTCGGTAGCTCGCTGGGCTCATAACCCAGAGGTCGCAGGTTCAAATCCTGTCCCCGCTACTAAGTGCCAGATGGGAGGGTGTTTTCTCTCGCACCTGGTTTCGTTTCCGGCCCGAAATTCCTTACTTATTCGGTATTTATTACTGGCCGTGTTTCGGTGAGAGCGTCGGACGGCTTACCCTCGCCCCGTACCGCGTCGTCGATCATCTGGTCGACGTCGGGGCGCATCTTTCCCGGGCTCAGGTAGTGCTTCACCGTCGTCTGGATGTCGCTGTGTCCGAGGACACGACGGTCAGCGGACCGGAGAGCGCGAGGTGCTCCAGTCCGGTTGTGCCCTACCGCCCGGTCCGTTCGGCCACCTTGGCATCCCACCGTGCGATGAAATCCTCCTCGTCCATCCGGACCGCGAAAGCCCTGATCTCCGCAGCTCTCGCCTCATCTGTCATGTCTCCCCGGAGGGACTGATTGAATTTCGCGGTTGTTGCACGATGGGAAGTCCTAGCGGTGAATCCATCGAGAAGAAAGTACTGCTCCCACATGTATTGGTCCGTGGGTCGGCCCGCGGGTGCGGGCCTCCACCCGTGCGGCAACCGCAGATAGGACTGACGGGTATCAGTCGCGCCGGTAAGAGAGACGGCGTTGTTCACGGGCAGACGAGCGTTCGCCGGCCGACCGTGCGCACGATCCAGCGCGATAGGCTCGCAGACGCCTCGACAAGCTGAGTGTTTGCCGCAGCCGAATGGCCGGGTTGATGTCCACCCGAGTGATCCCCTCGAAGGAGTCCCGTGCGCACCGACGACGACGCCTGGGACATCACGACGAGTGTGGGATCGACCGCCGTCCTCGTGGCTGCCGCCCGGGCCGCCGAAACCGACAGTCCGAACCCGCTGATCCGCGACCCGTATGCGCGCCTGCTGGTCGAAGGTGAGGGAAGCACGCGGTGGGAGCCCATCCTCGATGGCTCGTTGACCGACCGACTGGCCGCCATAGACCCCGAGGCCGCCGCGATTTTCACCTACATGCAGAGCTATCAAGCGGTACGCACCCATTTCTTCGATTCGTTCTTCGCCGAGTCTGCCGCCGCCGGTATCCGCCAGTTCGTGATCCTGGCGTCTGGGCTCGATTCCCGGGCCTACCGGTTGGACTGGCCGGCCGGCTGCGACGTCTACGAGATCGACCAGCCGAAGGTGTTGCAGTACGAGGCGCGGGTTCTGGCGGCGCATGGCGTGCGGCCGTCGGTCAGAAGTCACGAGGTACCGGTCGATCTCCGCCAGGATTGGCCCTCGGTGCTCAAACAGCGGGGCTTCGACCCGTCCGAGCCGACCGCGTGGCTCGCCGAGGGACTGTTGATGTATCTGCCGGCCAGTGCTCAGAATCGGCTACTGGCGTTGATTACCGAGGCCAGCGCCCCCGGAAGCCGGGTCGCGGTAGAGGCGGTGCCGTACCGCGGTGATGACCGCTTTGATGAGATGCGGGAGCGATTCACGCGCCTGGCCGACGAACTGGGCGTCGCGCATATCGTCTTCGGGTTCGTTACCGACATGGAGGGTCTGACATTCAGCGACCCCGACCGCGCCGATGTCACCGAATGGCTGGATGCGCATGGCTGGCGCGCCCGGGCGCTGCCGGCGACCGAGGAGATACGCCGGCTCGGCCGCGGGGGCGACGTGCCGGTGGCCGACGATTCGGAGGCCTTCTGCATCCTTGTTGTCGGCGATCGCCGATCCTGAGTTCAGCCTCCCGGGAAACCGGGACAGGTCACTCCGGATCCTCGCGTTCCGTGCGCTGGAACCGCAGCCGCACAGACCAATACGCGGCTAACGACCAGCTGATCACCGCGGCTCCCCCGATAGCCCAGATCATCGCCGAAGGAATCGGTGTGATCATGGCCCAACCGGCTGCGGCGAGTGTTCCGATGGTCAGAGCGGATCCGAGGGCGAGGAGCGTGGCGACTGCGCGCGACCGCGGGTCGGTGCGCAGGACGAGCAGCAGTCGTGTCAGAAAGCCGGAGAGGTAGATGGCGGTGCAGAGATAGACCACCCAGTAGAGCGTGAGCCAGGCGTCGCGCGGCACCCGCATCATGTCCGGCTGGCCCCGGCGGCTCAGTTCGCCGGTGTTGGCGAACGCGATCAGCATCAGCAGAATCGCCAGCGCAACGGGATACTCGGCCTTGCGCATCATCGGTTCGATCTTCTCGTCGGGCACGAGTCGGGAGATCGCGGCGTAGATGCAGGTACACAGTGCCGCCAGGGAACAGAGTTGACCGAGGAAACCGGCGACGTGGTCGATGCCGGTCAGCGCAAAGAGCCAGCCATCCAGGTAGTTGTACTGCGCCGGGCTGGAGAAGAAAAGGGTTGCGGCACCGAACACGACAGCGAGGGTGAGGGCGCGGTCGTGGGGGATCCGCCAGGTAACCCGTCGATGCCAGACGGCCCATCCGCAGGCCACCAGGCCCACGCCGCTGATCGTGGCGCCGTTGAGCAACGCGCCCAGATGCCACATCCCGCTCATCGACCTGATCAACATCGCGCAACCCTCACGCTGACAGTCTGACCGGGGGGTCTGACATCACCGGGCCACACAAACCGGGCAGGCGCGCCGCGGGCCGGGCGGGACCGCACTCCCGTGGGGCCGACCACGTCCACAGAGCGCTCCTGCCCGCCGCCTGAAACCGAGGTTATCAGGGGTGATGTGGGTGGAACCATCTGTCGATTCGTAATCCGCAAGGCGCGATCGCGGCGGAAGTGCCCCAGGTCCGATGTTCGTTCATGTGAACACCAACAAGGATAAAAAATATGTGACGTATGCGGAGGTGACGCTAGGTGACCGTGAGAAGCAGGTAATATTTTGAATATGTCGGAATGGCCGGAAGCAGCGATCAGAAAGCTGGCCCACGCAGTCAAGGATCGAAGGCGCAACCTTGGCCTCACGCAAGTGGAGGTCTGGCACGCCGGCGGGCCGTCCAACAGCACACTCACCGCGATCGAATCGGGCACGCAGCCCCGTTTCTCGCGCAGCACGCTACGCAAACTCGACGACGGTCTCCAGTGGGAACGTGGCACCGCCGCGGCCATCCTCGCGGACGCCGAGCCGGCCTTGGTGACCGGCGGCAGCGACGCGACGGCGGCCGCGACCGCCCTCGCCGACGTTCCGACCTCGACCCTGGCGGAGATCGTCCGTGCCTCCATGGACGAGCTGCAGCGCCGGCTGCGCGCCGAGACCGGCACCAACCCGGCGCGGTTTTCGCCGCGCGAGGGCACGCCTCCGCTCTAGCAGCACCGGCGGTTTCCCACCTGACGGCTGAGCCCGTGGTGTTCGGTAGGGTCGATCGCCGTGACGTTGTCGACGAACGCGTCGCAGTCGATTTTTTTGCCGCCAAGCCAGGTCGCCAGGACCGTCACCTGCTCGATGATCTTCTCGGCGGGCACGGTGTAGATGTCGGCGGACAGTTCGACCAGGTCGGCGTACTTTCCGACTGCCAGCGACCCGATCTCGTTGTCCCGCTTGAGCTGATACGCGCCGTTGATGGTGATCGCCTTTAGGGCCTGCTCGAGCGTCACCGCCTGGTTCGCGCCGTGCACCGCGCCGCTGGTGGTGGTTCGCATCACCGTGTGCTGGACGTTGAACAGTTGGTCGGGCGGGCACACCGACCCGTCGTTGTGGAAGCTCGGTGTCACCCCGGCCTCGAACGCGTCGCGGACCCGCTGCCACTGCGCGCCGTGGGCGCTCTCGAACAGCGTCCCGTCGAGTAGATCGCCCCAGTAGATGTACTGGAACGGGCTCAGCGAACAGGTGACCCCGAGCGCGGCGGCACGTTCGAACTGGTCACGCCGCGCCGCGCCGAGGTGCTCCACTCGCCATCGGTGATCCGAGCCGAGTAGGCCGAACTTTGCCAGCGCCCGCGCGTAGGCATCCAGCACCACATCGAACCCGACGTCGCCGTTGCAGTGGAACGCGATCTGGTAGCCCGCCGGCACTAACGTGTCGAGGACCTCGTCGAGCGCGGCGCGGGTGTAGTTCATCTGCGGCTCGCCGAGAGGGCCTGGCGCGATCTGGGCCGTGCGCGTGGTCGGGTTGTCCTGATACTCGAACGACAGCGCGACGTTGCCGATCCACGGCGAACCGTCAGCCCACAACTTGATCCCGACCTTGCGCACCAGTTCCGGGTTCGGGAAGGCGACGTCGGTGACGGCGTCGGCCTCGATCGACATGTGGTAGAGGTGCAGCCGCATCGGGCAATCGGGTACCGACGCCAGCGCGGCATAGGCCTGGTACTGGCCCGAGTTGTAGGCGTGCTCGGAGGTCGCGGTGATGCCGCATCGGGCCATCAGCCGATACCACTGCGCGGCCGAGTGCAGCGGGTGCGGGACGGCCCTGGGCAATACCTCGGCCACCACCGCCATCAGCGCCCCCGACTCGAACGCCGTGCCGTTGCTGGTCACCCCGTCGGCCTCCCGGCCGAAGCTCCCGCCGACCGGATCGGCCGGCGCATGGGCGTCGGGCCAGCCCAGCAGTGTGATGGTCGCGCTATTGAAGTAGATGGCGTGCCCGGAATTGTCGATCACCACCACCGGGCGCGAGGGAAAGATCGGATCCAGCACCGCCCGCGTCGGCATCGGGGCCTGCTGCAGCAGCCGGTCGACGCCGTTGAACACCAACACCTGGTCCGGGGGATTCTCCTTGTCGGCCGCGGCGAAGACCGCCCTCACCTGGTCCCAGGAGGAGACACCGACGTTCGGCGAGACCCAGTAGGCGGGCTTCTGCGTCGCCATCCCCGACAGCACCGGGTGGCTGTGCGGCTCGACGAACCCCGGCATCAACACCGTGTCGCCCAGGTCGGTCACCGCGACGCCCGGCGCCGCGGACTGCACGTGCGCCACGGAGCCGATCGCGGTGATCCGGCCGGTGGCCGAGTCGATGCCCAGCGCCCGCGCCCGCGGTGCGGTGTCATCCATCGTGATGATCGTCGAGGCTTTCAGAATCAGATCGGTGGCCATGACGTCACTCTTCCAGTGGGTTTGCGCGACATGCGACGCGGCCAGCATCTGTTCGTTGAGCGGTCCGCGGAGGTTGACTCTGCACCCATGACGACAACACGCCGACCAGCGCCGCCCCGTGCGCACAGTCAAAGCCGTCGCCCCGTGCGAACAGGCGCTGCGGCCTCGATCCGATCCCGCACCGTGCAGAATGGGTGCGTGGTGACCGGGGACACGGCGGGCTCGCCGCCGTCGACAGGCACCTGAGGGGCCGCGGGCATGCACGGGTTTGGCTTCAATACGCTGGCGCTGCTCACCGCCGTCGGCTTCGCGGGGCCGCTGTTGGCCTCGGTGCCGCGGCTGTGGATCCCGGCGACCATCGGCGAGCTGGGCGCCGGGCTGCTCGTCGGCAGGACCGGCCTGGGCGTCGTCGACGTCACCGACCCGACCCTGCAGTTTCTGGCGAACGTCGGCTTTGCCCTCGTCATGTTCGTCGTGGGCACCCACGTGCCGGTCCGCAGCGGAGAGCTGCGCTCGGTGCTCCCGGCGGCGGTGAGCCGGGTGGTGCTGGTCGGGGCGGCCGCGGTGGGGCTCGGCTTCGGCGTGGCGGAGGTTTTCGGGACGGGCCACGCGGTGCTGTACGCGGTGCTGATGGCTTCGTCGTCGGCGGCGGTGGCGTTGCCGGTGATCAACTCTCTGCGTTTGCAGGGAAGCGGTGCGCTCTCGGTGACGGCGCAGATCGCGATCGCCGATGCCGCGAGTGTTGTCCTGCTGCCCCTGGCTATCAACCCCCGTAAGGCACCGGAGGCGGCGCTGGGTGTACTAGCGATCACCGGCTGCGCGGTCGTGATCTTCCTGGGGCTGCGCGAGTTCGACCGCCGGGGTTGGCGTCAGCGCCTGCACAACTACTCCAAGACAAGGCAGCTCGCCCTGGAACTGCGGGTCAACCTCCTGGCCCTGTTCGCCCTGTCGGCGCTGGCCGTCTACGCCCATGTCTCGATCCTGATGGCGGGCTTCGCGCTGGGACTGGCGATCGCCTCGGTCGGCGAGCCCCGCCGGCTGGCCCGTCAGCTGTTCGGGATCACCGAGGGATTCTTCGGACCGCTCTTCTTCGTCTGGCTGGGCGCATCGCTGCAAGTGCGTGAATTAGCGGCGCATCCGAAATTGGCCCTGCTCGGGCTTTGCCTGGGCATCGGTGCGGTGCTGGCGCATTGCGCGGGACGGTTGTTGGGCCAGCCGCTGGCGTTCGGGGCGCTGTCTGCCGCGCAACTGGGCGTTCCGGTGGCCGCGGCGACCATCGGCACCGAGCAGCACCTCCTGATCACGGGCGAAGCCTCGGCGCTGATGTTCGGTGCCCTGCTGACAATCGCCGTCGCCTCCGTCGCGGGGAAGCTGGCCACTCGCGGTGCCACCGCCGCAGCGCCACCGCACGCTCCCGCGTGACCGCGGGGCACCCCGCATTGGCACCCCTCATTGGCACAAAGTCCCTCCGGCTAGTGCCGTCGTGCCCTCGTGCCGGCGAGGTGAGCGCGCCATCGTAAGAGGTGCCGAGCTTCACCGAAGGGGACGACTGAAGGGGACCAAGTCCATGACTGCGCGTTTTCCCGATGCCGGGACCATTGAGACGGTCCTGATGCTGGCGGGTCGCGCGCCGTCGGTGCACAACACCCAGCCCTGGCGGTGGCGCGTGGACGCGGCGAGCCTGCACCTGTACTCCGAGGCCGCCCGGCAGCTGCCCAACACCGACCCCGATGGCCGTGACCTGATGGTGAGCTGCGGGTCGGCCCTGCATCACTGCACCGTCGCCCTCGCTGCCGTCGGGTGGCAGCCCAAGGTGACCCGGCTGCCGAACCCGGCCGACCCCGATCACCTCGCCGCCATCGAGGTCGCCGCGCATCCCGCCGACTCCGTCGACATCGCGCTCGCCGCGGCGATCCCGCGGCGGCGTACCGACCGCCGCCACTACACCCACTGGCCGGTGCCGGTGGGTGATATTGCGTTGATGGCGGCGCGGGCGGCCCGGCACGGTGTGCGGTTGTGCCTGCTCGACGACGCCGCGGACATCAAAACCCTGCACGATATCGTCATCCGGTCGGTCCGGGACCACCTCAGCCGCGAGTACCTGGCCGAACTCGCCGCGTGGAGCGGGCGCCACGCGTCGGTCGCCGGCGTTCCGGCCCGCAACACCCCGGCCCCGGACCCGAACGCGAAAATACCCGGCCGCCACTTCGCCGGCCCGGCACTGGCCATGCCGCCGGACTCGTCGGCGGCCGACGACAACGCCGTCGTGCTGGCGCTGGGAACCCGAGACGACGACCGCATGGCCCGCCTGCGCGCCGGCGAGGCCGTCAGCGCCGTTCTTCTCACGGCGACGGCGACCGGACTGGCGAGTTGCCCGGTCACCGAGCCGCTGGAGACGGCCGACACGCGCGCGGCCGTCCGCTCGGAGGTCTTCGGTGACTCCGACTACCCGCAGATGCTGCTGCGGGTGGGGTGGGCGCCGATCAACGCCGATCCGTTGCCGGCGACGCCGCGACGCGACCTTGACGACGTCGTCGAGTGGCTCGCGGATCACGGGCAGCGCGTCGCCCCGTAGCGCGCCGCGCCGGTGATCGTCGATGATAGGCAGATGAATCCCGACGTTGCGCTGTTCGACGCGGGCGCCCTCGACAGTCTCATCGAGGTCTTGGCCGAGCGCGGGTACCGCGTCGTTGGACCGACGGTGCGGGACAACGCGATCGTGCTGGACGAGCTCGAGTCGGCCGCCGACCTGCCGTGGGGGTGGGGCGTGGACGTGGCCCCCGGTCAGTATCGGCTGCGCCGGCGCGACGACCAGGCGGCCTTCGGGCACTCGGCGGGACCGCAGTCGTGGAAGCAGTTCCTGCACCCGCCGCGGCGGCGGCTGTGGTCCGGCGACCGGGACGGCGGCCCGCAGGGATCCGTGGACGGCAATGACACCGATGACGGCGCTGACGAACAACCGCCGCGCTACGCCTTTCTTGGGGTGCGGGGGTGCGATCTCGCCGCGATCGCGACCCTGAACGGCGTGCTCGGCCGCGGCGACTACCCTGACGCCTCATTTGTCGGACGCCGCCGACGGGCGTTCGTGGTCGCGGTGAACTGCACGGAGCCCGGCGGGCTTTGCTTCTGCGCCTCGATGGGCACCGGCCCCGGGGCCGGGCCGGGCTACGACCTCGCGCTCACCGAACGCGTCGACGTCGACACCGTGACCTATCTCGTGGACGTCGGCACCCCGGAGGGCGCCGACGTCCTCGCCGGCATGGCCCACCGGCCCGCCACCGAGGCCGAGGTCGAGCGGTCGCGCGCCGAGGTGGAGGAGGCCTCACACCGCATGGGCCGCGCCATGCCGGACGTGGACCTGCGCGAGCTGCTGATGCGATCGCGCGAATCCCCGCAGTGGGAGGAGGTGGCGAGCCGCTGCCTGACGTGCGGCAACTGCACCATGGTGTGCCCCACGTGTTACTGCACCGCCACCGAGGATGTCAGCGACCTGACCGGCGAGCATGCCGAACGTTGGCAGCACTGGGCGTCGTGCTTCGAGCCTGATTTCACCTATGTGCACGGCGGCGGCAGCGTGCGAACGTCCGGGGCGTCGCGCTACCGGCACTGGCTCACCCACAAGCTGGGCACCTGGCACGACCAGTTCGGCACGTCGGGCTGCGTGGGCTGCGGGCGGTGCATCGCATGGTGCCCCACCGGCATCGACATCACCGCGGAGATGAATACGATGGCCGACGGTGACTGACACGGTGACTGACACGGTGACTGACACGGTGACTGATGCGGCCCTAGCGCCCGCGTTCATGGCGCCGGTCCGGTATCGGGTCCGCAGCCGCATCGTGGAAAGCGCCGATTCGGCCACGCTGTGCCTCGAACCGCTGGGCCACGCGTTGCCCGTGCCGCAACCCGGGGAGTTCATGATGCTCTATGCCTTCGGGGTGGGCGAGGCCGCGATCTCGATCAGCGGCGACCCCTCGGTCACCGACGGTTCGATCACGCACACCATCCGCGCAGTGGGGGCGGTCAGCCGCGCGCTACACGACGCGCAGCCGGGCAGTGTCGTCGGGGTGCGCGGCCCGTTCGGCACTAGCTGGGGACTGGACGACGCCGCCGGACGGGACCTAGTGATGGTCGCCGGCGGGGTGGGGTTGTGCCCGCTGCGCCCGCTGGTGACGGCGGCGCTCGCGCGGCGGTCCCGGCACGGCAGCGTCACCCTCATTGTGGGTGCGCGCACCCGGTCGGACTTCGTCTACGCCGCCGAACTCGCCGCCTGGGCGGCCGACCCGCGGATCGACCTGCACGTCACCGTCGACGCGCCGGTTCAGGGCTGGCACGGCGAGGTCGGCCTGGTCACCGAGCCGCTGCGCCGGCTCACCCTGGCACCCGAGCGCACCACCGCGTTCCTGTGCGGCCCGGAGGCGATGATGCGCTTCGCCGCCGAGGCCCTGATGGCCAAGGGCGTCGCCGCCCGCGACGTCCGGGTGTCGCTGGAGCGCAACATGCAGTGCGGGGTCGGCTGGTGCGGCCACTGCCAACTGGGCCCGCTGCTGGTGTGCCGCGACGGGCCCGTCGTCGGCTACGACGTCGCGGGTCCCCTGCTCCGAATCACGGAGCTGTAGATGAACCCCAGCCTCGCCGTCTGGAAGTTCGCCTCGTGCGACGGTTGCCAGCTGACCCTGCTGGACTGCGAGGACGAGCTGCTGACCCTGGCCGGCGAGGTGCGCATCGCCACCTTCGCCGAGGCGTCCAGCGCCATGGTGGCCGGGCCCTACGATGTGTCGCTGGTCGAGGGTTCCATCACCACCCGCCGCGACGAACAGCGCATCCGCGAGATCCGCGCCCAATCAAAAGTGTTGGTCACCATCGGCGCCTGCGCGACCGCCGGGGGGGTGCAGGCACTGCGCAACTTCGCCGACGTCGCCGAGTTCGCCTCGGTCGTCTATGCCAGACCCGACTACATCGACACGCTGGCGACCTCCACCCCTGCGTCGGCGCACGTCACGGTCGACTACCAGCTGCCGGGCTGCCCGATCGACCGCGGTCAGCTGCTCGACACCCTGTCGGCTCTGCTGATCGGACGCACACCTCAACTGCCCGCCAAGACGGTGTGCACCGAGTGCAAGATGCGCGGGACGACGTGCATCGTGGTCGCCGATGGCACCCCATGCTTGGGACCGGTCACCCATGCCGGCTGTGGGGCGTTGTGCCCCAGCCACAATCGCGGTTGCTACGGCTGTTTCGGCCCGTCGGCGACGCCGCGGATCGCGATACTGATCCCGCTGCTGCGCCGCGACGGGATGTCCGACGGCGACGTCGAGCGGGTGTTCTCCACCTATAACGTCGCGGCTTTCAACACAGCGGCGCTCAACACAGCGGCGTCCGACACGGAGCGCAGCGCCGAGGGAGACCAGCCGTGACCAAGGAGAACCGCACCCTGAGCGTCGGCACGCTGACGCGGGTGGAGGGCGAAGGTGCGTTGCACGTCAGGCTCAAGGACGGTGCGCTGGACAGCGTCGAGCTCAACATCTACGAGCCGCCACGTTTTTTCGAGGCGTTCCTGCGGGGACGTGCCCACACCGAGCCACCGGACCTCACCGCGCGCATCTGCGGGATCTGCCCGGTCGCCTACCAGATCAGCGCATGCAACGCGATCGAAAACGCCTGCGGCGTCCAGCCCGATCCCGAGATCGTCGAGCTGCGCCGGCTGCTCTACTGCGGCGAGTGGATCCACAGCCACATGCTGCACGTCTATCTGTTGCACGCTCCGGACTTCCTCGGCTATCCCGACGCGATGACGATGGCGCGCGACCATCGCGACGATGTTGAGCGGGGGCTGCGGCTGAAGAAGGCCGGCAACCAGCTGATGGAACTCGTCGGCGGGCGGGCGATCCACCCTGTCAACGTCCGAGTCGGCGGGTTCTACTCCGTGCCTACCCGCAGCCAGTTGGCGCCGCTGGGCGAGCAGTTGCGTCGCGCGCTCGACGACGCGGTCGCCACCGTGGAGTGGGTGTCGGGTTTCGAGTTCCCCGACCTCGAACTTGACCATGAGATGCTGGCGCTGAGCCAGGGCGGCCGCTACCCGCTGGAGAACGGCGTCATCGCGCGCAGCGCAGGCCAGCCGTTCGGGCTGTCCGACTTCACCGAGCACGTCCGCGAATCTCAGGTGAAGCATTCCACCGCACTGCATGCGACGCTCGACGGTGGCCGGCACCTGACCGGTCCGCTGGCCCGCTACTGCCTCAACTCGTCGGCGTTGTCGCCGATAGCGGCACAGGCCGCGGCCGCCGCCGGCCTCTCGGCTGAATGCCGGAACCCGTTCCGCAGCATCATCGTCCGCGCCGTCGAGGTGGTGTACGCGATCGAGGAAGCGCTGCGGATCATCGGCGACTACCAGCGGCCGGCGCGGCCCTTCGTGGACGTCCCGGCCCGCGCGGGCGTCGGGCACGGCGCCAGCGAGGCGCCCCGCGGTGTGCTGTATCACCGCTACGAGATCGACTCGGCCGGGTTGGTGTCCGCCGCGACCATCATCCCGCCGACGTCGCAGAACCAGGCGGCCATCGAAGCCGATCTGGCCGGCGTGGTTTCCGATAACCTCGCCCTCGACGACGCCGCGCTGACGGCCCTGTGCGAGCGGGTGATCCGCAGTTACGACCCCTGCATCTCCTGCGCGACGCATTTCCTGACGCTGACGGTGCACCGGGGGTGACCGCGGGCCGGCCGGGCGTCGTCGTGATCGGGCTCGGTAACCCCTACCGGCGCGACGACGGGGTCGGGGGCGCGGTCGCCGCGGCGATCGCCGACATGGCTCTGCCGAATGTCATTGTGGTGACGAGCATCGCTGATCCGATGGGTCTGGTGGAGGCCTGGTCGGGCGCCGCCTTGGCCATCGTGATCGACGCCGCGGTCGCCACCCCTGCGGCGCCTGGGCGCATTCAGCGCTGCACTATTGCCGCTCTGGGAGCCTCTCAGGGAGCCTCTCTGGGAGCCGCTCTGGGAGCCGATCACCAGCCCCGACGCGGGGCCGGACACGAGGGGTTGAGCTCGCACAGCGTGGACGTCGCAGCCGCCTATGAGCTTGCCCGGGCGCTGGGCCGGGCGCCCGACGAACTCGTGCTCCTGGCGATCGAGGCAGCCGACACGGGGCACGGCGTCGGGTTGACCCCGCACGTCTCCCGCGCCGTGCCCGAAGCGGTCCGCGTGGCGGTCGCCGTCATCGCCGGACATCCCTCGGAGACGACGTGAGCGGTCGCGGCCGCGACCGGAGTGAACGTCGGGCTGGTCAGGCCGTGAACGCTTCGGCCGGGATCTCGCGCTCGCCGGCGATGATTGCGGCGACGATGCGGCGGGCCACGGCGTCGGGCCGCAGGCCTTCGCGGAGACGGGGCGCGGTACCGGCGATGGGGCGGTCGGCCAGGCCGGTCTCGGTGTGCGGTGGGCGGGCGTCGGTCACGCCGATGCCCGCGGCCCGTAACTCGCGGGCCAGCGCACGGTCGGCGGCCGTCAGCGCGGCTTTGGACGCGGCGTAGGCGGCCATGCCGGCGAGCGGCTGCTCGGCGACCACGGCGCTGATGTTGGCGATGAATCCGCGCGCTTCGGTCAGAGCGGGCAGCGCGGCCCGCATCAACCACAGTGGCCCCACAACGTTGGTGAGGAAAAGCTCTTCGATCACGGCGTCGTCGGTGTCGAGCAGGGGCCCGAAGGCGACGACCCCGGCCGCGTTGACGAGTCCGTCCAGCTGGTGGTTGGCGGAGAGGGCGGCACCGACGATCGTCGCGCCCGCTTCCGCGTCGCGCAGGTCTGCCGACACCAGGGTGGCGTTGAGCCCCAGCGATTCGAGGTTGTTGACGTCGCGGGCGGCCAGCGTCAGGCGGGCCCCACTGTCGGCCAGTTGCCGGGCGATATGACGACCGATGCCGCCGCCTGCGCCGGTCACGATGACCGACGCGCCGTCCAGGGATCGAGTCGCCACGCTCAGCCGGCGATCTTCAGGACGGCGCTGTGCATGACGATGTCCACCGCGGTCTCGATCACGTCATCGTCGGGGACTGTGCCGAACATCAGCGCGGGGCACGCGACCACGCCGCTGACCATCGAAATCGCCGCGTCAAGCTCGGGGCCGTCGAACGCCTCCGCGAGGATTGCGCGGATCGGACGTTGGCCTTCGCTGTTGAT
>CAIYOH010000339.1 GCA_903927745.1 uncultured Mycobacteriaceae bacterium | reverse complement strand
AGGCACAGCAATGGGAGTGGTTGACGGCCGCATCGTCATCGTCACTGGAGCCGGGGGCGGTATCGGCCGCGAGCACGCGCTCGCGTTCGCCGCAGAGGGGGCGCGCGTCGTGGTCAACGACATCGGGGTCGGCCTCGACGGCTCGCCGGCGGGCGGCGGCAGCGCCGCCCAGAGCGTGGTGGACGAGATCACCGCCGCCGGCGGCGAGGCCGTCGCCAACGGATCCAACATCGCGGACTGGGATCAGGCGGCCAGCCTCATCGCCACCGCCGTCGACACCTTCGGCGGCCTGGACGTCCTGGTCAACAACGCCGGCATCGTGCGCGACCGGATGATCGCCAACACCAGCGAGGACGAGTTCGACGCCGTCATCGCTGTGCACCTCAAGGGACACTTCGCCACGATGCGGCACGCCGCGTCCTACTGGCGCGGCCGGTCCAAGCTGGGCGACACCGTCGACGCTCGGATCATCAACACCAGTTCCGGCGCGGGCCTGCAAGGCAGCGTCGGCCAGGGCAACTACAGCGCCGCAAAGGCCGGGATCGCGGCGCTGACGCTCGTCGCGGCGGCGGAGATGGGCCGCTACGGCGTGACCGTCAACGCCATCGCGCCTTCGGCGCGTACCCGCATGACCGAGACCGTCTTCGCCGAGATGATGGCCAAGCCCGACGACGGCTTCGACGCGATGGCGGCGGCGAACATCTCGCCGCTGGTCGTCTGGCTGGGCAGCGCCGGCTCCCGCGCCGTCTCGGGTGCGGTGTTCGAAGTCGAGGGCGGCATCATCCGGGTCGCCGAGGGCTGGGCGCACGGTCCGCAGGTGGACAAGGGCGCCAGGTGGGATCCCGCCGAGTTGGGGCCCGTCGTCGCCGGCTTACTGGCCGAGGCGCGCCCGCCGGTCTCCGTCTACGGTGCCTGACCGCACCGGGTAGGTCGCGCCGACCGCACCTGTTGCGCCGAGCGTGCACTCAGCGCGAAATAGGGGCCTATTTTTCGCGCTCACGACACGTTCGGCGATGGCGTTAAGGGTCGCAGATCACCATGGGGATCACGCGCTCGGTCCAGGACTGGTAATCGTCGAAACTGGTATACATCGCAGCCATTGTGGGCCAGTAGAGCGCCCGCTCGTCCTCGGTGGCGTCGCGAGCCGTCAGGTCCAGCACCTCGTCTTTGATCTGCACCGACACCCGCGGGTTGGCCTTGAGGTTGAGGTACCACATCGGGTTGTTCGCCGCCCCGCCCTTGGAGGCGATTAACACGACGCGGTTGCCTTCCCGCAGGTACAGCAGCGGGCTCACCCGCGGCTCCCCGGTCTTGCGGCCGGTGGTCGTCAGCAGCGCCACCGGTGCGCCCTGCAGGAACGTGCCGCCGAACCGGCCGTCGGTCTTGCGGTAGACCCACGTCTGCGCCCGCGACATCCACTTGATGATCGCCTCAGTGCGCGGCGAGTTCAGTCCTCGTGGTGGCGGCTTCGGCATGGCGGGGCAGACGTCTTCGGAAGGCTAGAGACGCTCGATGATGGTGCCGGTGGACAGGGCCCCGCCCGCGCACATCGTGATCAGCGCGGTGCTGCGATCGGAGCGTTCCAGCTCGTGCAGCGCCGTGGTGAACAACCGGCTGCCGGTGCACCCGACCGGGTGCCCCAGCGCGATGGCGCCCCCGTTGACGTTGACCCGCGACATGTCGGCGTCGTAGACCCGCGCCCAGGACAGCACCACCGACGCGAACGCCTCGTTGATCTCGACGATGTCGATGTCGCCCATCGTCATACCGGCCTTCTCCAACACCTTCGCGGTCGACTGCACGGGGCCGTCCAGGTGGTAGTAGGGCTCGGCGCCGACGAGCGCCTGGCTGACGATCCGAGCCCGCGGCCGCAGGCCGAGCGCCTTGGCCTTGTCCTCGTCCATCCAGAGGACGGCCGCGGCGCCGTCGGAGATCTGCGATGACGTCCCCGCCGTGTGGATCCCGCCCTCCATGACGGGTTTCAGCGTGCTCAGTCCCGCCAGTGTGGTGTCGCGCAGGCCCTGGTCGCGGCTGATGGTCACCCGCTCCGCCGTCGGCTGCTTGTTCTCGTCGAGTGCGGGCGCCACGAGCGGGGAGATCTCGCGGTCGAAGCGACCCTCCTCCCACGCCTGTTTCGCCCTGGCCTGGGACTGGTAGCCCAACTCGTCGATGTCCTCGCGGGTGATGCCGCGCCGAGTCGCGATGCGCTCGGCCGCCTCGAACTGGTTGGGCATGTCGATGTCCCACGACGATGCGCGCCAGTTGGGGTTGGGGCCCGCGTTCGCGCCGAGGCCGACCCGGCTCATCGCCTCGATCCCGCACGCGATGCCGACGTCAATGGCGCCGGTCGCGATCAGGCCCGCGATCAGGTGGTTGGCCTGCTGACTGCTGCCGCACTGGCAGTCGACGGTGGTGGCGCCGACCTGTTCGGGCAGGCCCGCTGTCAGCCATGAGGTCCGGGTGACGTTGTTGGACTGTTCGCCGTACTGCGTCACGCAGCCGCCGATGACCTGCTCGACCTCGCCGGCGTCGATCCCGGCCTTGTCCACCAGCGCCTTCTGTATGTTGCCCAGGAGTTCGGTGGAATGCAGGCCTGACAGCCATCCGCCGCGCTTGCCGATCGGACTGCGCGTGGCTTCGACAATTACCGGGTTACCCATGGGGTCAGGCTAGAACACGTTTCATTAGTGTGACAAGCGAGGACGTGCCGGCGCCTTTTGTCTACGGTGGCGGCATGTTTTACTGGCATCAAGGCTTCACTAGGAGAGCTAGTGTTCTGGGACCGTCCGTGACACCCCGCCGGGCGAACACCCGCACGAACTCTGCATGACCGACGCGCCACTCAGTTAAGGAGACACACACCGTGCCCAGCCCGCATCTCCCCGCCGGGATCGATCTGACCGATCCTGAGCTCTACGTGGAGCGGCTTCCCCTCGAAGAGTTCGCCGAGTTGCGGGCGAACGCGCCGGTCTGGTGGAACGCCCAGGCGCCGGGCACGGGCGGCGGCTTTCACGACGGCGGCTTCTGGGCGGTGACCAAGCACAAGGACGTCAAGGAGGTCTCGGTGCGCGGCGACCTGTTCTCCAGCCAGGAGAACGGCGTGATTCCGCGGTTCCACAACGACATCGCCCGCGAGGACATCGACATGCAGCGGGTCGTGCTGCTCAACATGGACGCGCCCCAGCACACGCGGCTGCGCAAGATCATCGCCCGCGGCTTCACACCGCGCGCGATCGGGCGGTTGCGTGACCAGCTCAACGACAAGGCCCAGGGGATCGTCCAGGCGGCTGCGGCGACGGGCACCGGGGACTTCGTCGAGCAGGTGGCGTGCGAGCTCCCGCTGCAGGCGATCGCCGAACTGCTCGGCGTGCCGCAGGAGGACCGCGACAAGCTTTTCCGCTGGTCCAACGAGATGACCGGCAACGACGATCCCGACTACGCCGACGTTGATCCCAAGATGTCGTCGATCGCGGTACTCACCTACGCGATGGAGATGGCCGCAAAGAAGGCCGAGCACCCCGGCGACGACATCGTCACCACGCTGATCAACGCCGACATCGACGGCGAGAAGCTCTCCGACGACGAGTTCGGCTTCTTCGTGATGATGCTGATCGTGGCCGGCAACGAGACCAGCCGGAACTCGATCACCCAGGGGATGATGGCGTTCGCCGACAACCCCGACCAGTGGGAGCTCTACAAGAAGGAGCGCCCGGAATCCGCCGCCGACGAGATCGTCCGCTGGGCCACCCCCGTCACCTGCTTCCAGCGCACCGCGTTGCAGGACTGCGAACTGTCGGGCGTCAAGATCGAGAAGGGCCAGCGGGTGGTGATGTTCTACCGATCGGCCAACTTCGACGAAGAGGTCTTCGAGAATCCCTCCACCTTCAACATCATGCGAAACCCTAACCCGCACGTCGGTTTCGGCGGCACCGGGGAGCACTACTGCATTGGTGCCAACCTGGCCAAGTTGACGATCAACCTCATCTTCAACGCCATCGCCGACCACATGCCCGACCTCACGCCGATCGCGGAGCCCGAGCGGCTGCGGTCGGGCTGGCTCAACGGCATCAAGCGGTGGCAGGTGGACTACAGCGGAAAGTGCCCGGTGGCGCACTGATGGAACCCACGATGACGATGGACTTCAGCCTGACCGCCACGCAGCAGGCCGTTGCCGACGTGGTCACGTCCGTCCTGGAACGGGATCTGACCTGGGAGGCGCTGGTGAGCGGCGGCGTGACGGCGCTACCGCTGCCGGAACGTCTGGGTGGCGACGGCCTGGGCCTGGCCGAGGTCGCGACGGTGCTCACCGAGGTGGGGCGTCGCGGTGCCATCACCCCGGCGCTGGCCACGCTGGGGTTCGGCGTCGTGCCGCTGCTCGACCTGGCGACCGACGCCCAGCAGGACCGCTTCCTGAGCGGGGTCGCCGCGGGTGGCGTGCTGACTGCGGCGCTCAACGAACCCGGCACCGCACTGCCCGACCGACCGGCCACCACGTTCGCCGGCGGCCGGCTCTCGGGCACCAAGGTCGGTGTCGGCTATGCGGGGCAGGCGGAGTGGATGGTCGTGACCGCCGACAGCGCGGTCGTCGTGGTGTCACCGACGGCGGACGGAGTGGTGTTAGCCCCCACCCCGACGTCGAACGGTTCAGAGGAATACACGGTCACGTTCGTTGACGTGGCGGTCGACGCCGCCGATGTACTGGTCGGCGCCGACAGCGGCGGGGTGCACCGCGTCAACCAGCTGGTGCTGGCGATGACGGGCGCGTACGCCGACGGTCTGGTGGCCGGGGCGCTGCGGCTCACCGCCGACTACGTCGCCAACCGCACGCAGTTCGGCAAACCGCTGTCGACCTTCCAGACGGTCGCGGCGCAGCTGGCCGAGGTCTACATCGCGTCGCGAACCATCGATCTGGCGTCGAAGTCGGTGATCTGGCGGCTGTCCGAAGAGGTGCCCGACAGTTTCGCCACCGATTGCGACCTTGACGTCCTGGCGTACTGGGTCGCGTCCGAGGCGCCGCCCGCCATGCAGACATGCCACCATCTCCATGGTGGCGCAGGAATGGATATCACTTATCCTATGCATCGGTACTACTCCGCAATCAAGGACTTAACCCGCTTTTTGGGTGGTCCGTCCCACCGCCTCGATCTGGTTGGAGCGCAATGTACATCGAACTGACCCACGCACAACGGCAGCTGCAGGCCGAGATCCGGCAGTACTTCTCCAACTTGGTCACACCCGACGAGGCGGAGGAGATGGAGAGTGACCGCCACGGCGGCGCGTACCGCTCCATCGTCCGGCGGATGGGCAAGGACGGGATGCTCGGCGTCGGGTGGCCGAAGGAATTCGGCGGCCGCGGTTTCGGGGCGATCGAGCAGCAGATCTTCGTCAACGAGGCCCATCGCGCCGACGTGCCGCTGCCCGCCGTGACACTGCAGACGGTGGGTCCCGTGTTGCAGACGTTCGGCACCGAGCTGCAGAAGCAGAAGTTCCTGCCGGGGATCCTCGCCGGTGAGATCCACTTCGCGATCGGCTACAGCGAGCCCGACGCCGGCACCGACCTGGCGGCCCTACGCACCTCCGCGGTGCGCCAGGGCGATGAGTACATCGTCAACGGCCAGAAGATGTGGACCACCGGCGGCCACGACGCCGACTACGTCTGGCTGGCCTGCCGTACCGACCCCACCGCCGCCAGGCACAAGGGCATTTCGATCCTGATCGTCGACACCACCGACCCCGGGTTCTCCTGGACGCCCGTCATCTTGTCCGACGGTGCCCACCACACCAACGCCACCTACTACAACGACGTTCGGGTGCCGGCCGACATGCTGGTCGGCGAGGAAAACGGCGGCTGGCGGCTGATCACCACCCAGCTCAACAACGAACGCGTCATGCTCGGCCCGGCCGGGCGGGTCGGAAGTATCTACGACCGGGTTCATGATTGGGCGGCAAAGCCGGGCGCCGACGGGGTCACTCCCATCGACCACGACGACGTCAAGCGCGCCCTGGGTGAGATCTACGCGATGTGGCGGGTCAACGAGCTGTTGAACTGGCAGGTCGCCGCCGCCGGGGACGATGTCAACATCGCCGACGCCGCCGCCACCAAAGTCTTTGGCACGGAGCGTATTCAGCGTATCGGTCGGCTCGCCGAGGAGATTGTCTTCAAATACGGCAACCCAGCCGAACCGAACACCGCCGAGTTGATCGACTGGCTGGACTCACAGACCAAGCGCAACCTGGTGATCACCTTCGGCGGGGGCGTGAACGAGGTGATGCGCGAGATGATCGCGGCCTCCGGCCTCAAGGTGCCGAGGGTGCCCAGGTGACCGGGGCGACCGGCATCCAGGAGAAGATTTCGGAGATCATTGCGGGCGGCAATGCCGCACCGCGCGCGGCGCGGGATCCGGTGAATCAACCGACCGTCCGCAACTGGGTTGAGGCGCTAGGCGACCGCAACCCGATCTACGTCGACGATGCCGCGGCCCGCGCCGCCGGGCACCCGGGGATCGTCGCACCGCCCGCCATGATCCAGGTGTGGACGATGTTCGGCCTGAGCGGGGAACGGCCCACCGACGACCCCATGGGCCCCATCATGAGCCTGTTCGACGACGCCGGGTACATCGGCGTGGTCGCCACCAACTGCGACCAGACCTACCACCGCTACCTGCGGCCCGGTGAGCAGGTGGTCACCACCTCCGAGATGGGGGACGTGGTCGGACCCAAGCAGACCGGGCTCGGCGAGGGCTACTTCATCAACCAGCACATCGCCTGGCGGGTTGGCGACGAGGTCGTCGCCGAAATGGAGTGGCGCATCCTGAAGTTCAAGCCGCAGGGCGATTCTCCGTCGGCTCCGGCGGCATCTTTGGTGCCCGCAGACTTGGACGCCGACGTCATGATGCGTCCGGGATCGTCGCGCGACACGGCGTTCTTCTGGGACGGGGTCAACTCCCACGAACTGCGAATCCAGCGTCGGCCCGACGGCAGCCTGCAGCACCCGCCGATACCGGCGTTATGGCGAGCGGCGGACGTGGAGGTGACGCCGTCGGACTATGCGGTGGCCAGCGGCAAGGGCACGGTGTACAGCTACGTGGTGCACCACGCACCGAAAGTCCCCGGCCGCACACTGCCTTTCGTCATCGCGCTCGTCGAACTCGAGGAAGGTGTGCGGATGCTGGGCGAGCTGCGCAACGTCGATCACGCCGAGGTGCAGGTCGGGATGCCGGTGCGGGCAACATATATCGACTTCCCGGCCGGTGATGCCGGCCCGGCGTGGAGCCTGTACGCCTGGGAGCCCCTGGGAGCCGGAGCGTGAGCGCGCCTGCCGTCGCGGTGGGCGCGACGCTGCCGGAGCTCAAGCTGTACGGGGACCCGACGTTCATCATCTCCACGGCTATCGCCACGCGCGACTACCAGGACGTCCACCACGACCGCGACAAGGCTCAGGCCAAAGGCTCCAAGGACATCTTCGTCAACATCCTCACCGATACCGGCCTGGTGCAGCGCTACGTCACCGAGTGGGCGGGGTCGTCGGCGCGGATCAAGTCGATCTCGCTGCGGCTTGGGGTGCCGTGGTACGCCTACGACACGGTGACGTTCACCGGCGAGGTGACGGCGGTGGACGCCGGCCTGGTTACCGTCAAGGTGCTGGGCAGCAACAGCCTTGGCCACCACGTCATCGCGACGGTGACGCTGACGATGGGGGATGCCTAGATGTCAGCGGGTTTGTTCAGTGGCCGGGCGGCGATCGTCGGCATCGGCGCGACCGACTTCTCGAAGAACTCCGGGCGCAGCGAGTTGCGGCTGGCCGCCGAGGCGGTGACCGACGCCCTGGCCGACGCCGGGCTGAGCCCGTCGGACGTCGACGGGCTGACCACGTTCACGATGGACAGCAACAACGAGACGGCGGTGGCCCGTTCCGTGGGCATCGGCGACCTGAAGTTCTTCTCCAAGATCGGCTATGGCGGCGGGGCCGCATGCGGCACCGTCCAGCAGGCGGCGATCGCCGTGGCGACAGGAGTGGCCGACGTCGTCGTCGCGTACCGGGCCTTCAACGAGCGTTCCGGGATGCGGTTCGGACAGGTGCAGACCCGGCTAGCGGGGGACGCCGCGGTCGAGGCCGATTCGACGGCCGCCGACAATGCGTTCTCCTACTCGCATGGGCTGTCCACGCCCGCGGCGCAGGTCGCGATGATCGCGCGGCGCTACATGCACTGGTCCGGCGCGACCAGTCGCGACTTCGGGGCGATCTCGGTGGCCGACCGCAAACACGCCGCCAAGAACCCGAAGGCCTACTTTTACGACAAGCCGATCACCATCGAGGACCACCAGAGTTCGCGGTGGATCGCCGAGCCCCTGCGGCTCCTCGACTGCTGCCAGGAGACCGATGGCGCGGTGGCGATCGTCGTGACGTCCGTCGAGCGGGCGCGGGACCTCAAGCATCGGCCCGCCGTCATCGAGGCCGCGGCCCAGGGTTCGAGTCCCGACCAGTACACGATGGTCAGCTACTACCGCGACGAGCTCGGGCTGCCGGAGATGGGCGTCGTCGGGCGTCAACTATGGGCGCAGTCTGGGCTGAAGCCGGCCGACATCCAGACCGCGATCATCTACGACCACTTCACGCCGTTCACCCTGATCCAGTTGGAGGAGTTGGGATTCTGCGGCAAGGGCGAGGCCAAGGACTTCATCGCCGGCGGCGCCATCGAGGTCGGCGGCCGGCTGCCCATCAACACCCATGGCGGTCAGCTCGGCGAGGCCTACATCCATGGTATGAACGGCATCGCGGAGGGTGTCCGGCAGCTGCGCGGCACCTCGGTGAACGCCGTCGCGGACGTCGAACACGTCCT
>CAIYOH010000338.1 GCA_903927745.1 uncultured Mycobacteriaceae bacterium | reverse complement strand
GATCAGCACCACCCGGTCGGTGAGGTCGAAAACCTGGTCGGCGTAACCCATCTCAATGCTCCCCGCTGGCGCGGGCCATCTCGGCGGCGGTGGCGATCAGCCTCGGGGTCATCGCCCCGAAGGCGTCCTTGATGGTGGGGTCGACGACAGCGGCATCGGGTCCGGCTTTGACCGCCGCGGCGTAGGTCTTCTCCAGCACGATGCCCAGTTTCCAGTTGGCCAGCACCAGGTAGTAGTCGATATTCTCGGTGGACAGGCCGCTCAGCGACTCGTAGTACGCCAACAGCTCACTGCGCGTGGGCATCCCGGCCATGTCCAGATAGAACCCGTCGTCGCGCGGGTTCTCGCCGTCGTAGCCCAGCAGCGCCCAGGCCAGGTCCAGGAGCGGGTCGCCGACCGTCGTCATCTCCCAGTCCACGATCGCGGCCAGACGCGCCGGCGCCCCGCCCGCGAACATCACGTTGGCGAACTGGTAGTCGCCGTGCATGATGCCGGGCGTGTAATGCGCGGGACGGTTGCGGCGCAGCCAGTCGGCGGCCTCGTCCAAGCCGGGCAGTTCGCGCACCGTGTAGGAGTTCAGGAATGCCAGCCAGCGGTCCACCTGCCGTTCGTGGAATCCGTCCGGGCGGCCGAAGCCCTCCAGACCCTGGGCGCGCCAATCCACCCGGCCGAGCTTCGCGGCGCCGCCGACGAGTTCGAACGCCAGGTTGCGGCGGGCGCCGAAGTCGGTGTCGAACGGCGCCTGCCACCCGCCGTCCATCGGGCTCCAGCCGTCGATCGCCGCCATGACGTAGAACGGCATGCCGAGCACGGCGCCGGTGTCGTCGGCGGCGATCAAGGCGGCGTGCGGGACGTCGGTGCCGGACAGCGCGCGCACCAGGCGGATCTCGCGCAGCAGGCCGTCGATGCGGGCGGCGTCGGCGCGTGCCCCGGGCATCCGCAGCACCATGCGTTCGCCGCCGCGTTCGATCAGATACAGGGTGTTCTGCGACCCGCCCTTCAACAGCTGCAGGTGCATCGAGGCGCCGCTGCCGGGGGCGTCACGGGCATCCAGCCAGCGTTCCAGCGCGGCGGCGTCCAGCGTGGTGTCGCCGGTGGTCACCATCGTCCGCGCACCTCGCTCTCCGCGCGGAGAATAACATTGGCCCGGCGCCGACGGTGCCGGCGATGACGCAAAGACGACGGGGAGACGCGATGCAACTGCTGGTGATCCGGCATGCGCTGCCACTGCGCAGCGAACACGGCGAGGGTTCCGACCCGGACCTGTCGGACGAGGGGCTCGCGCAGGTGCAGCGGCTGCCCGCGGCGCTGGCCAGGTTTCCCATCGCGCGCGTGCTCAGCAGCCCGCAGCGCCGCGCCATCCAGACCGCCGAACCGGTGGCGGCCGCGCGCGACCTGCCCATCGAGATCGACGACCGGTTCGCCGAGTACGACCGCGAGCTGCCGATGTACATCCCCGTCGAGCAGATCCGCCAGGAGATGCCCGAGGAGTGGGCGCGCCTGGCCCAGGGGCACCTGCCCAGCGCGGTCGACGCGGACGCGTTTCGCGCCCGCATCCGCGCGGCCGTCGACGATCTCGTCACCGCCACCGATCCCGACGACACCGTCGCGGTATTCAGCCACGGCGGCGTCATCAACGTGCTGCTGCACGAGATCCTCGGTACGGCCCGGCTGTTGTCGTTCCCCGTCGACTATGCGTCGGTGACGCGGCTGCGGTTTTCCCGGTCCGGCCAGGCGACGGTGGCGGCGGTCAACACCACTGAACACGTGTGGGACCTGCTGCCCCGCCGGCAGTGACGGGCCCCGGCGGCGATCAAGGTGGTAGACAAGTCCGGTGACGTCCGCTGACGACCTCGAGGGCCTCGACCTGGCCGCGCTGGACCGGTACCTGCGTGCGCAGGGCCTCAACCGCGCCGGCGAGTTGCGGGGGGAGTTCATCTCCGGGGGCCGCTCCAACCTGACGTTTCGCGTGTACGACGACGTGACCAGCTGGCTGGTGCGCCGGCCACCGCTGCACGGGCTGACGCCGTCGGCGCACGACATGGCCCGGGAGTACCGGGTGGTCGCCGCGCTGCGCGACACCCCGGTTCCGGTGGCGCGGGCAATCGCTTTGTGCGAGGACGAGTCGGTGCTGGGCGCCCCGTTCCAGGTCGTGGAGTTCGTCGCCGGCCAGGTGGTGCGCCGGCGGGCGGAGCTGGAGTCGTTGAGCCGCACAGTGATTGACGGGTGTGTGAATTCCCTGATCCGGGTGCTCGTCGACTTGCACGGCGTCGACCCGAGGGCCGTCGGGCTCGGCGACTTCGGCAAGCCCACTGGATATCTGGAGCGCCAGGTGCGGCGGTGGGGATCGCAGTGGGCGCTGGTGCGGCTGCCCGAGGACCGGCGCGACGCCGATGTGGAGCGGCTGCACGCCGGGCTGAGCGCGTCGATCCCGCCGCAGAGCCGGACGTCGATCGTGCACGGCGACTACCGGATCGACAACACGATCCTGGACGCCGACGACCCGACGACGGTGCGCGCCGTCGTCGACTGGGAGCTCTCGACGCTCGGGGACCCGCTCAGCGACGCGGCCCTGATGTGCGTGTACCGCGACCCGGCGCTGGACCTGATCGTCAATGCGCAGGCGG
>CAIYOH010000337.1 GCA_903927745.1 uncultured Mycobacteriaceae bacterium | reverse complement strand
TTCGAGCGCGACGTGCGGAAACGGCACGCCGACGCGGACTTCGGACGCCCCGATCTGGGCGTCGGGACCGATCAGCCGCCGGTCGCACGCGCACGCCAGCACGCACCCGCCCGCGATGGCGGCACCGTTGATCGCCGCCACGGTCGGTCCCGGGTAGCAGAACACCGCCTCGAATGCATTGGACAGCGCGGGGACCAGCCGGTCGGTGTAAGCGGCGCCGCCCTCCACCACCCGTTTGAGATCGACCCCGGCGCACAAGGCTCGGCCCGCGCCGGTGATCACGAGCGCGCCGGCGCCCGACCGTTGCAGATCGCGAACAGCCAGCGTCAGCTCGTCGAGCAACTCGACATCCATGGCGTTGACGCGCCCCGCCGAGAGGGTCAGCACCTGCACCGTTCCCTGCGCGTGAATCTCGATCATCAGAGATTGCTCACGGCGAGGACGACGGGGATGTCGGTGTTCTCGTCGGTGTGGTAACTGGCGCACACCCGGTGGTAGCCGTCGGCGATCTGCAGCGGAACGCCGGTGACGAAATCGCCCCGGACCAGCAGGACTGGCGACAGCGCCTGCCCCTTTTTGATCTTGAGCAGATCCACGGCGACGTGTGGGTTGTCGATGGGCAGCAGGCTCAGCTGCGCCGCCCGCAGAATGTCCTTGGCCTTCTTATAGGAGACGCTGCCGGCCTGCAACGAGTGCATCACCTCGGCGACGGTGTGGGAGTCCGCCAGCATCTCCAGGTAATCGGCGGCTGCCGGAAAATCGTGCGCTTCGGGCTGATCCATCCAGATCACTTTGGGCATCGGGTCCCTCCTTCCCGTCGTATCCTGTCGCATCCGGGCGTCACGCTCGCACCCGGGCGCGCCTGTGCATCCGACGACGCGCTTTCGGCGCGTTGCATCGCGAAATGCACTGTCGCCCGCGGCGACGGTGGTTCCCTACGCTGAGGGGATGCCCAACACACACCGGGTGGTGCAATGGAACACCGGAAACGTCGGAACGAGTTCGCTGCGGTCGATCGCCGCCAACCCGACGCTGGAGCTGATCGGCTGCTACGCCTGGTCGCCGGCCAAGGTGGGCCGCGACGCGGGTGAGCTGGTCGGAATCGCCCCGCTCGGCGTCACGGCCACCAATGACGTCGACGCGCTGCTCGCGCTGAAACCCGACTGTGTCGTCTACAACCCGATGTGGATCGACGTCGACGAGCTGGTCCGGATTCTGTCCGCGGGCGTCAACGTGGTGACCACGGCGTCGTTCATCACCGGGGGGAACCTGGGTGACGGCCGCGACCGTATCGTCGAGGCATGCCGGCGGGGTAACTCGACGGTCTTCGGGTCCGGCGTCAGTCCGGGCTTCGCCGAGTTGCTGGCCATCGTGTCGGCGATGGTGTGCAACCGGATCGACAAGGTCACCGTGAACGAGGCGGCCGACACCACGTTCTATGACTCCCCGGAGACCGAGAAACCGGTGGGCTTCGGCCAGCCGATCGATCACCCGGACCTGCCCGCGATGGCGGCAAAGGGCACAGCCATCTTCGGTGAGGCGGTGCGGCTGGTGGGCGACGCGCTCGGCGTCGAGCTCGACGAGGTGCGGTGCGTTGCGGAGTTCGCGCAGACCACGGCGGACCTCGAGATGGCGTCCTGGACCATCCCGGCGGGTTGCGTCGCGGGCACCTACATCAGCTGGCAGGGCATCGTCGGCGGCACCACCGTGATCGACCTGAATGTCCGGTGGCGCAAGGGACAGACCCTCGAGCCGGACTGGAAGATCGACCAGGACGGCTGGGTGATCCAGATCGACGGGCAGCCGACGGTGACCACCAAGGTCAGCTTCCTGCCCCCGCCCTACTTCGAGGCCACAACGCTCGAGGAATTCATGGCGCTGGGCCACATCATGACCGCGATGCCCACCATCAATGCGATCCCGGCCGTCGTCGCCGCGGCGCCAGGTATCGCCACCTACACCGACCTGCCGCTGACGCTTCCCCGCGGCCACGTCCCGCGCGGCTGATATGTCAGCATGGAGAGGTGAGTAGATACCGTGTGGTTGGCGTCGCTGGCGCCGCCTACCTGGCCTGCGCCGCTCACCTCGGGCTCGCCACCGACATCCCGTCCGCCCATGCCGATCCCTGCCCGGGCGTCGAGGTGGCGTTCGCCCGGGGCACGGGCCAGCCGCCCGGGGTCGGCAACGTGGGCCAGGCGTTCATCGACTCGCTCAAAGGCCAGGCGCACGGGCTGTCGGTGGGCGTCTACCCGGTGAATTACCCGGCGAATCCGGCGTTCGCGGCCAGCGCCCGCAACGGCGCCGACGATCTGGCGGCGCACGTGCAGGACATGATCGTGCGCTGCCCCGACACCCGCCTGGTGCTGGGCGGGTACTCGCAGGGCGCGGGCGTCATCGACATGGCGACGCAAACGATGCCCCCCGAGGTGGCGGATCACGTTGCGGCGATCGCCCTCTTCGGCAATCCCACGAGCCAGTTTGCGCGCGCCATCACCGGGTCCGCGTTCGCGCCGATCGGGCCGCCGTACAACGCCAAGACCACCGACGTGTGCGCCGACGGCGACCCGACTTGCTCGGGAGGTGGCAACTTCGGGGCGCACGGGTCCTATGTCGCGTCCGGGCTGGCGGCCCAGGCCGCCACGTTCGCCGCGTCCCACCTGCAGGCTTAGTCGGCCTCGGGGCCCGGCGGGTCCAGGGGTTCGGCGTCGGGGGGCGCCTCGGGGAGTTCGGGCGGTGCCTGGTTCAGATACCGCCGCAGCCGCAGCAGTTGATTGGTCACCATGCCGATGCCCAACAACATCAGCACCACCACGACTGCCACCACGGCCGCGGTGCTCATCGCACCATGATGGCAGGCCGATTCTGTGAAGATTGCGGGCACCGGTGTAAGGAGTGCGTTAAAAACCTGGCCATCGTGGCGTCGGCGCATCACGGTGTATCCATGACGGTCCTCGGCCTGGCCCCGGTGCGGCGGCACGCCGCGCGGACGTTCGCGGGCGCCGCGTCGATGCCGGTGACGCTGGCCTACAGCGTCATGCTGCTCGCGGTGTCGCTGACACTGACAGCGATGGGTCCGCACGCGCGCTCCGCCGCGGTCAGCCGGATGAGCACCAATCTGCACAACCTGACGCGGGGCCACCTGGGCACCTTGATCGGGAGTGCGTTCGTCAACGACAGCGATGACATTTATTTCGCGCTACCGGGGCTGGTCTGCCTACTGGCGCTCGGTGAAATCATCTGGCGTGGAAAAGGTTTACTCCTGACCTTCGCGGTCGGTCACATCGGCGCCACGCTGATCGTCGCGGCGGGTCTCGTCGCCGCGGTCCGGACGGGATCGGTGCCGTCGTCGATCGTTCGCGCCAGCGACGTGGGGATGAGCTACGGCGCGATATGCGTGCTGGGCGCGCTCACCGCCTCGATACCCGTGCGCTGGCGAGCGGTCTGGGTCGGCTGGTGGCTCGGCGTCGCCCTACCGGCGGCCGTCGGTATGGACTTCACCGCTGTCGGCCACGTTCTGGCGCTGCTGCTCGGTATCGGTCTGTCCATCCGCCTGCGCTCGATCGCGCACTGGACACTG
>CAIYOH010000336.1 GCA_903927745.1 uncultured Mycobacteriaceae bacterium | reverse complement strand
GGTGCGGCCCGGTGGCACCGTCTCCGTGGTCGGCGTGCACGATCTGCAGCCGTTTCCATTCCCCGCCCTGGGCTGCCTGATCCGCAGCATCACCTTTCGCATGACCACGGCCCCGGTGCAGCGCACCTGGCCGGAGTTGATCCCACTGCTGCGTTCGGGGCGGCTCGACGTCGAGGGAATCTTCACCACGACACTGCCTCTGGAGGATGCGGCCGGGGCCTATGCGACTGCGGCGTCCCGGTCCGGTGACGACGTGAAAATCCTGCTCACGCCGGGTGTCACCGGGTAGCGGTGACGTACTGCGAGCGCATGAAACTGTCGATCGCGACGTCGACTTCCGGTGGGTTCATCCCGTAGCGGGCCTGCAGTTCCAGCGTGTTGCGCACCGGGTCGACGGCCCACCCGTGTGCGGCGAGCCGGTCGGCCGGCTCGGTTTCGGGTTCGTAGGTGAGCGAGGAGAAGTTCACACCGCCCGACATGTTGACTCCCGGGTGATCCGCTTCCAGGGCGGCGAGCTGCCCGTGATCCAGGCGGGTCCCCAGTGCGCCGAGGGCGATGCGGCTGCCTGACGCGCTGAGTCCGCTGATCCGGGTGAGGAGATGGTTCTGGGCGTCGTCGGTCAGGTAGGGCAGCACTCCCTCCACCGACCATGCGCTGGGGCGCTCCGCATCGAATCCGGCCGCCTCCAGCTCCCTCGACCAACCGGTGCGCAGATCGGCGGCCACCTCGACCCGGCGCGCCGTGGGTTCGGCACCGTGTTCGGCCAGCACCCGCGCCTTGAACTCCAGCACTTTTGGCAGGTCCACCTCGAACACCGTTGTGTCGGATGGCCATTCGAGGCGATATGCTCGTGAATCGAGTCCTGCGGCCACGATCACCGCTTGGCGTATGCCGTCCTCGGCGGCCGCTGTGAAGAAGTCGTCAAAAAACCGGGTCTGCACGCCGTAGAGGCGGGGAAATGTCCTCTCATCCTCGGTGGTGCCGGGGTTCGCGAGCACGCCCGCCAGATACGGGTCCCGGGATGCGGCGATGAACACCTTGGCGTACTCGTCGCGTACCAGGGGCTGGGGGTCCAGCGCGTGCAGCGCGCGCCAGCCTGCCACAAGCAGTGCGGTGTAGCCGACGCCGCTGACGATGTCCCACTGGTCGTCGTCGGAGCGAAGTGAACCGAATTCAGGTGTGGTGCTCACGGCCATCAACGTACCCGCGGCGGGAGGATCACAGCTCGAGCAGCACCGTCACGGGGCCATCGTTGATCAATTCCACCTGCATGTCCGCACCGAAAACGCCGATAGCGACGTCGGCGCCCAGCGCCCGCAGCGCCTCGGCGAACGCGGTGACCAGCGGCTCGGCGACCGCGCCGGGAGCCGCCGCGTTCCAGGACGGCCGGCGGCCTTTCGACGTGTCGGCGTACAGGGTGAACTGGCTGACCCCTGCCCATCGGGCCGGATCGCGCCCACCATCTCGCCGTCGACCGATACCGCCGCCAACGAGACCCGCTGCACCAGAACCCGCATAAGCCTTACTTGTCCGCTCGAACCCGCCCTAACCCGCTCGAACCCGCTCTAATCGGTGGCGAAGTCGGCCTCCGCGTCCCGGTTGAGGTCGAGGTAGGCCGTTTTGCTGATGTCGAAGGCGACGGACTGGATCGTCCCACCGGTGAATGTGCCGGGATTCTTGTACTGCGGGGAGACGTTGTCTCCGCTGTCGTACCCGACGCACAGCCCGTCTCCGGCCAGCGTAAACTTGCCGATCTGAGCGCGCATCGGTCCGCTTGCCACCGGCTTGCCGTCGATGAACAGCGTTGTCGTCCCGAGCGACTCGCCGTGTTCACCGGCCTTCTCGGAGGTGAACTCCATCCCCAGTGTGTGCTTGCCCGGGGACAGCGACGGCGACACGAAGTCCTGTTCGGGCTTGATGCCCAGGAAGTTGTAGACGTAGTGGAGCCGTCCGTCCTTGATGAACAGGGCGTGCCCGCCGAACCGCGATCCGTGGGCGAAGATTACACCGGCGGCGTCGGTTTTCAGGTCGGTGTTGGCGATGACCTTGTAGGAGCGGCCGCGAATGCTCACCGCCACTCCCTCGGGCACCGGCGCGGTGTCCGGGTAGTAGATGTAGCGGTCCCGCGGCGGCTCGGCCTGCGGCCGCGCAGTGCCGGCCTGCTCCACCGCTGAGCGGTCGTCAAGGGGCAGGACGAAGTTGTCCTTGGCCTCTTCGTCCCAGGCCTTGATGAGTTCCTTGAGCTTGTCGGGGTACTGGTCGGCGACGTTCGTGGACTCCGAGCGGTCGGTGTCGACGTGGTAGAGCTCCCAGTGGTCCTGGTCGAAATGGCCCTTGTTGCCCAGCGGCGCATGTAGCGCGGCGGCCTTCCAGCCGTCCTCCCAGATGCCGCGGGTGCCGAGCATGGCAAAGTACTGGCGCTTGCGCGTCGTGGCCGCCTTCTGGTCGTCGAAGCTGTAGCGCATCGACACCCCGTTGAGCGGGTACTGCTTGATTCCCTTGTACACCTTAGGCATCTGCAGGCCCGCCACGTCGAGAACCGTGGCCGCGACATCGGTGGCGTGGTGGTACTGCTCGCGTACCTGTCCCTTGGACTTGATCCCCTTCGGCCAGGAGATGACCATCGGGTCGCAGGTGCCGCCGGCGAACTGCGCGTAGCGCTTGAACATCTGGAACGGCGTCGAGAACGCCACCGCCCACCCCGTCGGGTAGTGCTCGTAGGTGTCCGGGCTGCCGAGCGCATCGATGTACTTCATGTTCTCCGACAACTCGTCGGGATAGCCGTTGAAGAACTTGTTCTCGTTGACCGAGCCGTTGGGTGAGCCCTCGCCGGAGGCGCCATTGTCGGCGCAGTAGAAAATGATCGTGTTCTCCAACTGCCCGGTCTGCTCCAGATAGTCGACGATCCGCCCGACCTGGGCGTCGGTGTACTCCGAGAACCCGGCAAACACCTCGGCCAGCCTCGAGAAGAGTTTCTTCTCGTCCGCGTTCAGCGTATTCCACGGCCGCACCGCATCATTGGGCGCAGCAACGTCCGCGGGCAGCGGGTTGATCGGAGTCATCTTGGTGCCCTCGGGCAGCACGCCCTTGGCGATCATCCGGGGCAGCACCCAATCCCGGTAGGCCTCGTAGCCGTCGTCGAACTTGCCCTTGTACTTGTCGATGTATTCCTGCGGGGCCTGATGCGGGGCATGGTTGGCCCCCGGACAGAACCACATGTACCAGGGCTTGGACGGATTGGATGAGTTCTGGTCGCGCAATATCCGGATCGCGTTGTCCGTCAGATCCTTGGAGAGGTGGTAGCCCTCTTCCGGACTATACGGCTGCTCGACGAAGCGGTTGTCTTCAACTAGGTCCGGGTACCACTGATTCGTCTCCCCGCCCAGGAATCCGTAGAAGCGGTCGAACCCCTTCTGCAGCGGCCACTCCGACTTGCTGCCGCCGCTGGAGACGTCTTCCTCGGGGACGTTGTGGTTCTTGCCGACCCAGAAGGTGCTGTAGCCGTTGTCCTGCATCACCTGCCCGATCGTCGCGCACTGCGCGGGCAGACGCGCGGCCATGCCCGGAAACCCGTTGGAACCCTCGGTGATCGACCCGGATCGGTTCACATGGTGGCTGCGCCCGGTGAGGAGGCAGGATCGCGTCGGGGAACACAGCGCGGTGGTGTGAAACTGCGAGTACATGATCCCGTTGTCGGCCAGGCGCTGCATGACCGGCATGTTGATGCGCCCGCCGTAGGGCGACCAGGCAGCCAGGCCTGTGTCATCAAAGAGAACCACCAGGATGTTCGGTGCGCCGGCGGGGGCCTTTTTCAGCTCGAAAGGCTTCCAGTCCGGTTTGGAATCACGGATGTCAAGCTCGATCTTGCCGTCGAAGCCGTCATTGATTCCGGTGCCGTACCCCGGCGGGCCGTCACCGCTCGAGGTGCCGCCGTTGGAATCACACCCGGCGGCCAGCGCCCCGGCCGCGGCGACTCCGGCACCGGCTGCCAGACCACCGAGCATCTTGCGCCTGGACAGACCACCGCCGCCTGGTTGCTCTTCTGGCGTTGCGCCGCTCTCGGACCCGGATTCGGTCATGGGCGTTTCTTCCTCTCAATCCCCGCTGACTGTCCTCGCGATCCTAGAGAAGCCGTGGTGAGGAACACCAGAGCCGGCCGCCAAGCGGCGTAGGCTGGGACCAACCGAGTCCGATCAGAACTCATGGACTCCAAAGGAAATCGGATGACCGACGGGGCTAACACCGAGGGTGACGGCGGGGGAGCCGGGGGAGCTGGCGGCGCCGGGGGTGCGGGCGGTGCCGGGGGTGCGGGCGGTGCCGGGG
>CAIYOH010000335.1 GCA_903927745.1 uncultured Mycobacteriaceae bacterium | reverse complement strand
ATCACCGTCACGCTGCGGCGCGCCGACGAGATGGGTGACGCGATCACCGCGCGTGGCGGATACGGGCAGCTGTCGGCCAACCCGACCCGGCCGACGCCGGCCGACGGGGTGACGCTGGCCGTCGTCGCGGCGGTCAGCGCTTCGGCGGTCGCGCTCGAGACCCTCCTGCACCGGTAGCGTGAGCGCATGGCCGGGATTCAGCGCACGCGCGTGATCGCCGCCGGCCCCGCCGACATCTGGGAAGTGCTGGCCGACTTTGGCTCGATCAGTTCCTGGGCGGGCAACGTCGACCACTCGTGCATCCTGGTCGAGGGTCCCGACGGCGGCCCGCTGGGCACCGCCCGGCGCGTTCAGATCAACCACGACGCCCTGGTCGAGCGCATCATCGAGTTCGACCCGCCGCGCGCGCTGGCCTACGAGATCGAGGGGCTGCCCCGCCGCCTGCGGCGGGTGACCAACCGGTGGACGGCCGAATCCACCGGGCCCGACTCGACCGCTGTCACCCTGACCAGCACCGTCGACATCGGCTCGCACGGACCCCAGAAGCTGGCCGAACGCATGCTGTGCCGATTCCTGGCCCGACAGTCCGACACCATGCTCGCCGGGCTCGCCCACCGATTGGAGAACGCCCGTGTCTGACCGCCCCGGCCCGCGCCCCGACGTCATCGTCATCATGACCGACGAGGAGCGCGCGGTGCCGCCGTACGAGGACCCCTCCGTGCTGACGTGGCGCGACGCAATCCTGGCCGGCCGCAGGTGGTTCGACGATCACGGCGTCAGCTTCACCCGCCACTACACCGGCTCGCTGGCTTGCGTGCCCAGCCGGCCGACCATGTTCACGGGGCACTACCCCGATCTGCACGGGGTCACCCAGACCGACGGGCTGGGCAAGGCGGCCGACGACAACCGCATGCGCTGGCTGCGGCCGGGCGAGGTGCCCACGCTGGGCCACTGGTTCCGGGCCGCCGGCTACGACACCCACTACGACGGAAAGTGGCACATCTCGCACGCCGACCTCACCGACCCCGCCACCGGCAAACGGCTGGCGACTAATGACGACCACGGCGTCGTCGACCACACCGCGGTGCGACGCTACCTGGACGCCGATCCTCTTGCACCGTTCGGGTTTTCAGGGTGGGTCGGTCCCGAGCCGCACGGGCCGGCGCTCGCCGACGCCGGGGTGCGACGCGACCCGCTGATCGCCGACCGGGTGGTCGACTGGCTCACCGACCGGTACGCGCGTCGTCGCGCCGGTGACGCGAATGCGCTGCGGCCGTTCTTGTTGGTGGCCAGCTTCGTCAATCCCCACGACATCACCCTCTTTCCCT
This sequence comes from uncultured Mycobacteriaceae bacterium, assembly GCA_903927745.1. Classification (GTDB taxonomy): domain Bacteria; phylum Actinomycetota; class Actinomycetes; order Mycobacteriales; family Mycobacteriaceae; genus Mycobacterium. The sequence goes on along the minus strand of CAIYOH010000335.1, from coordinate 25,374 downwards.
CCTGGGCGATGCTGAGCCCCGTCAAGCCGTCGCGGCTCGACCCGCCGCGGGTGCCGCCGGCGCCCACCGCAGACGAGGACCTGTCGACCAAACCGGCGGCGCAGATCGCGTTCCGCGAGTCCTACTGCTCGGGCTACTCCGGCTGGGGCGGGGCGCCCACCGTCCAGCTTGCTTACACACTCCACGCGCAGCGCTACCGCGACCTCTACTACCGGCTGCACGCGGAGTCGGACGGGCCGATCGACCGTGTCCGTCGCGCGGTCACCGAGGGCGGGTCGCAGAACGCGCTGCTGGTTCGCACGTCCGATCACGGCGATCTCCTGGGCGCCCACGGCGGCCTCCACCAGAAGTGGTTCAACCTCTACGACGAGGCCACCCGCGTTCCCTTCGTCATCGCCCGCATCGGCGAACACCCGACGGCCCCGCGCGTCGTCGCTGAACCGACCTCCCACGTCGATCTGGTCCCTACGCTGTTGGCGGCCGCCGGTCTGGACGCCGCCGGCGTGGCGTCGCTCGCCACGACGCTGGCCGAGTCGTTCTCCGAGGTGCACGACCTGCCCGGCCGAAACCTCATGCCGCTCCTCGACGGGCAGGCCGGCGAGGGCGGAGCGCGGTGTGTGTACCTCATGACCCGCGACAACGTGCTCGAGGGCGACGGCGGCGGCTCCGGGCTGGCGCGCATGCTCACACGAAGCCTGAATCCTCCGGTGCCCCTGCGGATCAGGCTGCCCGCCTACACCGCGTCCAACTTCGAGGGGATCGTGGTCCGCGTCGACGAGGTTCCCGGTGGGGCCGCGCACCTGTGGAAACTGGTGCGCACGTTCGACGACCCGGCCACCTGGACCGAACCGGGCATCCGGCACCTGGCGGCCAACGGATTGGGGGGAGAGGTGTATCGCAGGTCCCCGCTGGACGACCAGTGGGAGCTCTACGACCTGACGGCCGACCCGATCGAGGCGGTGAACCGGTGGGGCGATCCCGCCCTGCACGACCTGCGTCAGCACCTGCGGATGCGGCTCAAACAGGTTCGGGCGGAGTCGGTTCCGGAACGGAACCAGCCGTGGTCCTACGCATCCCGTCGGTCGCCGGCGCCGCGTGGGTCGCTGTTGGCGCGCGGCATGGGGCGACTGCGTCACCGCATCGCCCCGCCGGCGGCGCAGGGATGACTGCGGCGTCGATCGGCCTGACCCACCAGATGCTGCGGCGGCGCCCTGTGCTGGGCGCGAACGCCGCACACTCTGTACACGCAGCACACGCCGGCCAAGCCGGACTCCAGCGCAGCATCGGCACGTTCCAGCTGACCATGTTCGGGGTCGGTGCGACCGTCGGCACCGGCATCTTCTTCGTCATGGCCCAGGCGGTGCCCGAAGCTGGTCCGGGCGTGATGGTCTCGTTCCTGATCGCCGGGTTCGCCGCCGGGCTGGCGGCTCTCTGCTACGCGGAACTGGCGTCTTCCGTGCCGGTGTCGGGCTCGTCGTACTCCTACGCCTACGCCACCCTGGGTGAGGTGGTGGCCGTCGGCGTCGCGGCGTGCCTGCTGCTGGAGTACGGGGTGTCGACCGCCGCGGTCGCGGTGAGCTGGAGCGGCTACCTGAACAAGCTACTGAGCAACGTCGCGGGTGTCGAGTTGCCGCATGCGATCACAGCCGCCCCGTGGGAGCCGCGACCCGGTTACATCAACCTGCCGGCGATCATCCTGATCGGGATGTGCGCGCTGCTGCTCATCCGCGGCGCCAGCGAGTCGGCGAAGGTCAACGCGGTGATGGTGGTGATCAAACTCGGCGTCCTGGTGATGTTCGTCGTCATCGCCTTCACCGCGTTCGACGCGGGCCGGTTCACAGACTTCGCGCCGCTGGGGGCGTCGGGAATCGGCTCGGCTGCCGGGACGATCTTTTTCTCCTACATCGGACTGGACGCAGTGTCGACCGCGGGCGACGAGGTCACGGATCCGCAGAAGACCATGCCGCGTGCCCTTATCGGCGCGTTGGTAACCGTGACCACCGTGTACCTGCTCGTCGCGCTGGCCGCGCTGGGCGCCCAGCCCTGGCAGAACTTCGCCGGACAGCAGGAGGCGGGGTTGTCCACCATCCTGGAGAACGTCACGCACGGTCGCTGGGCCGGCTCGATTCTGGCTGCGGGCGCCGTGATCTCGATTTTCAGCGTCACGCTGGTGATCCTGTACGGCCAGACGCGCATCCTGTTCGCGATGGGCTGCGACGGGCTGCTCCCGGCACGATTTGCCCGGGTGAACCCCCAGACGGCGACTCCGGTGAATAACACCGTGATCGTCGCTGTGGGCGCTGCGCTGCTGGCCGCCGTCATACCGTTGAAGAAGTTGACGGAAATGGTGTCGATCGGCACGCTCACCGCGTTCATCGTCGTCTCCATCGGCGTGATCGTCCTGCGGGTGCGCCAACCCGACCTGCCCCGGGCGTTCAAGGTGCCGGGTTATCCGGTCACGCCGGTCCTCTCGGTCGCGGCGTGCGGCTACATCATGTCCGACCTGCACTGGTACACGTGGATCGCGTTCAGCGGCTGGATTTCGGTGGCGCTGATCTTCTACCTGCTGTGGGGCCGCCATCACAGCGTCCTCAACGAGTCATGACCGTCGTCGTTGGATACCGGGTCGGCCGCATCGGTCTGTCCGGACTACACCTGGCCGTGCGGCTGGCGCGGTCACTGAGCACGTCCCTGACGGTGGCCACGATCGTGAGCAATGACGGGGCTGACGGGCTGGGCGGCGCGTCGGCCGACGAGGCCGCGGAGTATCTGCGCGACCTCGCCCGGGGCATTGATGTCGGCTACATCGACCGGGTGCACCGGTCGGTGTCGGGCGGATTGATCGAGATCATCGAGGACGTCGACGCCGACGTGCTGGTGCTCGGGTCGCTGCCCAGCGGCGGGCGCGGAGGAGTGGCGATCGGCTCCACCGCCGACTGGCTGCTGCACGCGTCGCCGGTGCCGGTGGCGATCAGCCCGCGTGAATATGCCTCCGCGACAGACACACTGACGCGCTTGACGTGCGCTTACTCGGCCACACCGGACACCCTCGACCTGGTGCGGCGCTGTATGGAATTCGCCGAGCGGTTCGGGGTGCCGGCGCGGGTCATCACCTTCGCGGTCCGCGGTAAGACCATGTACCCCCCGGCGGTGGGCATCGACGCCGAGGACTCGATCCTGCAGACGTGGGCGGCCCAGGCGCGCGACATCCTCGAGCGACTCAAGACCGACGGTGTCGTCGCCGACGAGGTGACGCTGGAGGTGGTCACCGGCGGCAGTTGGGCAGAGGCGCTGGAGAACGCCGACTGGTGTGACGGTGAGATTCTCGCGTTGGGCACCCGGCCCAGGGGTGACATCCGCCGGGTGTTCCTAGGTTCGCGCAGCGGCACGATCATCCGCGCCAGTCCCGTGCCGGTGCTGGTGCTGCCCGCCTGAGCGCTGCGCTACCGGCGCCGAGTGTGCAGCTAGTTTCACGTTGGGCCTCGAGCGTGCGGCTAGCTTCACGCTCGAGGCAAGGCGTGCTCGGCGAGCTACCGCCGCGCGGCGGCGTTGGCCGCAGACTGGGCCTGCCGCAGCGTCGCCGCGACATCCCCTCGGCCCAGGAACATCTCGTCGAAGTACGGCTGCAGTGCCGTGGTGCCCGCGGCGAAACCCGCGCCCCCCGGCGCCGGTATGCGCCGGCCGCGGAGCACAGCGAAAAAGGGCGTGACGTCGACGCCGCGGCCGGCCCAGTAGTCGAAGTAGACGGGCTGCGCCGAGAGCACCGCGGGAATGGCCGCACCGTTGCGCCCCAGGTACGCGTTGCCGTCCCTGCTGCCCATCCATGTCAGGACCTGGCGCACCGCGGCGGGGTGCTTGGTCGCCGCATTGCCCGCCGCGGCAATGCCGTTGGTGACGCTCACCCGGCCCGCCGGGCCCCTCGGCATCATCGCCACGCCCCAGCGGAACCCGGCGTCACGGGCCACCGGTGCCAGGCTGTATGTGCCGGACTGGAACAGTGCCATCCGGCCGGCGACGAACTGGTTGCGCGAGAAGTCGCCGTTGTCGTTGGTGGCCGACGCGGGCGGCGCGACGTGGTCGCGGTTGATCAGGCCGACCAGGTAGCCGAATGCCGCCGCCGCAGCGGGATTGGCGAAGGCGAACTCGTCGCCGCGCTGAAACACCCCGCCGGCCGAACCGATGTAGTTGAGATAGATGCCCTGCGGGTCGTTGGCGGCGTTGTAGGCCCACTGTGTGACGCGGCGGCCATCGAAGCCCGGCCTGTTCGCCGTGGCCCCGCTCTCGTCGACGGCGAGCCTCGCCAGCAGGGGCCGCAGCGTGTCGTCGGCGCCGGGACTCCACCGCAGGGCATCCAGCCCGGCGGGGTCCACCCCGGCAGCCGTGAGCAGATCGGCGTTGTAGTACAACGCGATTCCCGCGTCGGTCAGCTGCGGCACCCCCCACAGCGCGCCGCCGCGGGTGAACTGGTCGACCACCGCGGGCTCCCAATCGGCGCCGGCGTCGATCCTCATCAACCGTCCGCTGTCCGCATAGGCGGCGAGGTAGGAGTTGGACAGCCAGAAGATGTCATCGGCGCTGCCGCCGGCGACGTCGGTGCGCAGGGTGTCGAAGTAGGTTGTGTACGACACGAGGCTGATGTGCACGTCGATGTCGGGGTGCGTGCGGGTGAAGGCCTCGAACGACTGCCGGTAGTCGGCGGCGATCTGGTCGCCCCAGATACGAACCGTCACCACGGTCTTGGCGCCGTGCGGCGTGCCCGAGTAGTTGAGCACCACCGCCGCAGCGGCCAACAGCGCGGCGACCATCGCGATTGCCCCGGCGACCAGCGTGGACGAGCGCGGCCTGTTCACCGCGCGCACCGACATTGCCGTGGTGGTCGTGATTCGGCGCCAGCGACAGCCCTAGCGGCAATCTCGGCGTCCTGAACGGTCATTTGAGCCCCGAGACGACGATCGACGCGACGATGTGGCGTTGGAACCCCACGAACAGCGCGACGAGCGGCAGGATCGCCACCGTCGTCGCCGCCATCACCAACGTCCACTGGGAGTTGAACCGCGACTGCAAGTCGGCCGTGGCCACCGTGAGCACTCGCCACCGGTGGCCGCTGGTAATCACCAGCGGCCACATGAAGTTGTTCCACTGCGAGACCACCGTGATCAGCGTCAAAGCTGCCAAGACCGGTCTACTCGACGGGATCACCACATGCACGAGCACATCCAAGGTGTTGGCGCCGTCGAGGCGCGCGGCGTTGAGCAGGTCATTCGGGATCATGCGGAAGTGCTCCCGAAGCAGGAATATCGCGTAGGGCGAGCCGAACATGAAGGGCAGGACCAGCGCCCAGAAGGTATTGCGCAGGCCCAGTTGGGCCATCATGAGGTACAGCGGCACCACGGTCACGGTGCCCGGGACCATCAGCGTGGCGATGTAGACCCAGAACAGCGGCTCCCGACCCGGAAACTCCAGGCGCGCGAACGCGTATGCGGCCAGCACCGAGAAGATCAGCTGTCCTACCAGGATCACCGCCGTCATCAGCGCGGTCACCGCTGCGGCGCGGCCGAAACCGGCGGCGGACAAGTCGGCGTAGTTCGCCAGCGTGGGCGGCCGCGGCATCTGCAACGGCCTGCCGGTGACGAACTGGTGCGCTGAGGTGAACGAAGTCAGCAGACCAAACAGGAAGGGAACCAACGTGATCAGCGCACCCAGCACCAGACCGGCATAGATCACACCGTTGCCGACTCGGTTAGGTGAGGTCATAGCTGATCCGCCGCCGGAAATATTGGTGCTGCACGATCGTGGCGCCGATGAGGATGACGAACAGCACCACTGCCATCACCGACGCCCGCCCGATGGCCGCCGCCCCGAAGGCCTCAGCGTAGATGCGGTGGGCCACTAGGTCGGTGCTCCCTGCCGGGCCGCCGCCGGTGAGCGCGTACACCATGTCGAACACCTGGGCTGCGCTGACGATGCCTGTCACCAGGACGAAGAACGTCGTCGGTCGCAACATGGGCAGCGTGATGCGCCGAAACCGCTGCCATGCCGTGGCGCCGTCGGTGCGGGCGGCGTTATGGACGTCGGCGGGGATGGCCAGCAAGCCGGCCAGAAACGACAGCGACACGTAGCCGACGTTGGTCCACACCACGACGGCCGACACCAACGGCAGCGCGAAGCTGGGGTCGGACAACCAATCGATTCGCCTGCCCAGCACGGTGCTGACGGCGCCGTCGGTGGGTGCGAGGATCCAGCGCCACAGCACGGCGATCGCCAGCGGGGCGCAGATCCATGGCAGCACGTACAGGGTGCGGAACAGGCCGGTACCTGGCAGCTCGCGGGCCAGCATCGAGGCGGCCAGCAATCCGAGCACCGTCTGCGCGGGAACGACGAGCGCTACGAAAGCGGCGGTGACGGCCAGCGAGTCGCCGAAGCCGGGATCGGTGAGCACCGAGCGCCAGTTGTCCAGGCCCACGTAGCGCAGCGGCCCCAGCAGGTCCCATCGATACAGGCTCAGCCAGACCACGACCAGGATGGGCAACAGCAGGAAGACGACGACGCCGAAGAGGCTGGGTGCCAGCAATGCGTAGGCCAGTGCCGGCGAGCGAGGTTGTCTGCTCAGCACGGCCATGGAGGTATTAAAGCGGCTGGCAACGGGCTGTCGATACGGTGGAGTCGTGACATCGACCCGGCCGATCGACGCCGACTTCCTCAACCTGCCGCGCCGCGCACTGGCCGACGCCGCGCTGTCGGCGGCCACCGCGGCCGGGGCCACCTACGCCGACCTGCGGATTCATCGCCTCATCACTGAGGTGATCCAACTGCGCGACGGCGAGCTGGAGACCGCGGTGATCAGCCGGGAGGTCGGCCTGGCGGTGCGGGTGATCGTCGACGGCACCTGGGGATTCGCCTCACACCCCGAGCTGGCCCCCGGAGTCGCCGCGGAGACGGCGCGGCGCGCGGTACAGGTGGCCACCGCGCTGGCGGCCCTGAACCACGAACGTGTCGAGCTGGCGCCCGAGCCGGTGTACGCCGACGCCACCTGGGTGTCGAGCTACCTGATCGACCCGTTCGACATCTCCGCGACCGACAAGATCGCGGTGCTCGAGGAGTACTCCGGGCGGTTGCTTGCGGCCGACGGCGTCGACCACGTGTCGGCCGCACTGCACGCGGTCAAGGAGCAGACGTTCTACGCCGACACCTTCGGCTCGTCGATCACCCAGCAGCGCGTGCGGATAATGCCGTCGCTGGAGGCGACCACCGTCGACGCGGCCGCCGGATCATTCGACTCGATGCGCACGCTGGCGCCCCCGATGGGGCGCGGCTGGGAGGTGCTGGCCGGTGACGAGGTGTGGAACTGGACCGACGAGCTCGCGCAGCTGCCGGCTCTGCTGGCCGAAAAGGTCAAGGCGCCCAGCGTGGCTGCGGGCAGCACCGACCTGGTGATCGACCCGACCAACCTGTGGCTGACCATTCACGAATCCATCGGCCACGCCACCGAATACGACCGCGCGATCGGCTACGAGGCGGCCTACGCCGGAACCTCGTTCGCCACCCCCGACAAACTCGGGACCATGCGCTACGGCTCCCCGGCGATGACGGTGACCGCTGACCGTACGGCCGAGTTCGGCTTGGCCAGTATCGGTTACGACGACGAGGGTGTCGCCGCGCAGCGCTGGGATCTGGTGCGCGACGGGATCTTCGTCGGCTACCAACTGGACAGGGTTTTCGCGCTGAGACTTCGACAGGGGCTCGGCCAGCCACGCTCCAACGGCTGCTCCTATGCCGATTCGCCGCATCACGTTCCGATCCAGCGGATGGCCAACGTCTCGTTGCAGCCCGCACCCGAGGAGATCAGCACCGCGGACCTGATCGGCCGGGTCAACGACGGCATTTACATCGTCGGCGACAAGTCCTGGTCGATCGACATGCAGCGCTACAACTTTCAGTTCACCGGCCAGCGGTTCTTCCGCATCCGCGACGGTCGCCTCGACGGCCAGCTGCGCGACGTCGCCTACCAGGCCACCACGACCGACTTCTGGAATTCCTTGGAAGCCGTTGGCGGCCCGTCAACTTATCGGCTGGGTGGCGCATTCAATTGCGGCAAGGCCCAGCCCGGACAGGTCGCCGCGGTCAGCCACGGGTGTCCGTCGGCGCTGTTCCGCGGGGTTAACGTGCTCAACACCCGGAACGAGGCAGGCCAGTGATCACCCCGCAGCACCTTGTCACCCTGGTGCTGGCCGAGGCCGTCAAACTCGGCGGCGCCGACGAGACCATGGTGCTGGTCACCGACGCGGTCGAGGCCACACTGCGGTGGGCGGGAAACTCGATGACCACCAACGGGGTCGCGGTGCGCCGCAGCACGACGGTGATCTCCGTTGTGCGCCAAGGGGATAGCGTGCGCGTCGGAACGGTGGTGTCGGCCGAGGTGGATCTGAGGTCGATTCCCGAGCTGGTGTTTGCGTCCCAGGCCGCCGCCCGGTCGGCGCCGGAGGCCGGTGACGCCGCCTCGCTGCTCGCCGACTCCGGGGAGCCCGCCGACTGGGCCGCGCCGGCACCCGGTACCGGGCCTGACGTGTTCGCCGGCGTCGCCGACTCGCTGAGCCGGGGGTTCGGCGGCGCCGACCGGCTTTACGGCTTCGCCCACCACACCGTGTCGACGACGTTCCTCGCCTCCTCGACCGGGCTGCGCCGCCGCTGGACCCAGCCCACCGGCGCGGTCGAGATCAACGCCAAGCGGGGCGAGGCCAGCGCCTGGGCGGGCATCGGCACACCCGACTTCGTTGACGTGTCCACCGATGGGCTACTCGAGGAGCTCTCGACGCGACTGGGCTGGGCCGATCGGCGCGTCGAGCTGCCCGCCGGGCGCTACGAGACGATCATGCCACCCTCGACGGTGGCCGACATGATGATCTACCTGGGATGGTCGATGGCCGGCCGCGGCGCGCAGGAGGGCCGCACCGCGTTCTCCGCGCCCGGCGGCGGCACCCGGGTAGGGGAACGGCTGACCGACCTGCCGCTGACGCTGTTCTCCGACCCGATGGCGCCGGGCCTGGCGTGTACCCCATTCGTCGCGGCGAGCAACTCCTCGGAGACGCTGTCGGTGTTCGACAACGGCCTGGAGATCGGCCAGGTCGAGTGGATCCGCGACGGGGTGATCAACGCCCTGGCTTACCCGCGCGCGAGCGCCGAGAAATTCGGCACCCCGGTCGCGGTCGCCGCCGACAACCTGGTGATGACCGGCGGTCCGGCGACCCAGGCCGACATGATCGCCGGCACCGAGCGGGGCCTGCTGCTGACGACGCTGTGGTACATCCGCGTCGTGGACCCCACCACGCTGTTGCTCACGGGGCTGACCCGCGACGGCGTCTACCTGATCGAACACGGCGCGGTGACGGGCGCGGTCAACAACTTCCGGTTCAACGAAAGCCCGATTGACCTGCTGCGACGGGCCAGCGAGGCCGGGGTCAGCGAGAAGACCCTGCCGAGGGAATGGGGGGACTGGGTCACCCGTGCGGCGATGCCGTCGCTGCGGATTCCGGACTTCCACATGTCGTCGGTGAGCCAGGCGCAGTAGCGTGGTGGACATGCTGACGCGGCTGGTCGCCTTGTTCCCGGGGTCACCGGATGAGGGGCGGCTCGTTGCGTTGGTGCGGGGGGTTTGCGGGCGGACGCTGTCGCTGCCGCCGCTGCCGGCCCCCGCCGAGTTCGGCGGGCCTGAGTCCGAGAAAGAGTCCGAGATCGAGACGGTCGTCGCCGAGTTCGCCGAACAGTTCAGCACTGACGTCTCGGCGATCACCCCTGCGCAGCGGTCGCGGTTATGGAAAAAGCTGGGCGACAGCACCTTCGGCGTGGTCGTGCAGATGTACCTCGCGGACTTCATCCCCCGGGTACGGGCCGGGCTGGAAGCGCTCGGTGTGGGCTCGGAGCACCTGGACTGGGTGAGCGGGCCGATCGCGTGGGACTACGCTAGCGAGCCGTCGGAGGTGGTGTTCAACGACTTCTTGCCGGCGGTGGCGCGAATGCGGGCACTTGACCCGGTCACCGCCGAGCTGGTGCGGCTGCGGGGCGCGACTCAGCACAACTGCCGGTTGTGCAAGACGATGCGCGACGTCACCGCCCTGGATTCCGGCGGCTCGGAGGCGCTGTATGGCGACCTCGAACGCTACGAGAGCTCGATGCTGCTCGACGGCCGCGTTAAAGCAGCGCTGCGGTACACCGATGCGTTAATTTGGTCGCCTGCGCACCTCGTCGCCGATGATGTCGCCGAGGTGCGCTCGGGGTTCACCGAGGCGCAGGCCGTCGACCTCACCTTCTGCATCATGCGCAATGCCAGCAACAAGATCGCCGTGTCGCTCGGCGCCGACGCCCCGCGCGTGCAGGAGGGCGGCACCGAGCGTTACTGGATCGGGGCCGACGGTCAGACGGTGTTCGGTTGAGTGAGGTGTTCAGGTGAGTGACACGGCGATGAGACGATTCAGCCCGTACCGGGGCAGACGAATGCGATGGCATGAGGCGTTGTTCGAGCGCGCCGCCATGAGCCGCCCCGGCTACGTCTTGGCGACGCGGGTCGCGCCGCCCGTCGACAAGGTGCTGATCTCCCGGTCCAAGGGCCGGCTGAGCACCATGGGCATCGACAAGGTGGGGCTGGTGACGACGACCGGCGCCAAGTCGGGACAGCCGCGCACCCAGCCGCTGGTGTTGATCGACGACGGCGACGGGTTGCTGGCGATCGGGTCCAACTACGGCGGCGACAAGCACCCCGCGTGGAGCGCCAACCTGCTGGCCCACCCCGACTGCACGCTGGAGTTCAGGGGAGGGTCGACGCCGTACCGCGCCGAGTTGCTCACCGGCGATCAGCGCGCCGCCGCCTGGGCCACGGCCGTCGACGTCTTCGCCGGCTACGACAGCTACCGGACACGTTGCGCGCCAAGGGAGATCAGGGTATTCCGGCTGCGGCCAGCCTGACGCCGGGCCTACTACTTGGGTTTAAAGACCGGATGGAACTTCTTCATCATCGGCACCACGATGCTTCGTGGCGTCAGCCAGCCGGCACCTGCAGTCACCCTGTTGGCCACACCCGGGATGACGACCGCACGGTCCTCGTCCATGGCTTTAATGCCCGCCTTGGCCACGTCGGCGGCGCTAATCCAGAAGAACGCCGGCAACGTATCGTCGAGTGCTTGTTCGTCGAGTCCGGCCGCTGCCGCGAATCCCGTCCGCACCGGGCCGGGGCACAGGGCGGTGGCCGTGACCCCGGTGCCCGCGAGTTCCCCCCGAAGCCCGTGGGTGTAGGAGAGGACGAACGATTTGGACGCGGCGTAACCCGCCTGGCCCGCAATGGGTTGGAAGGCCACCGTGGAGGCCACGTTCAGCACGCTGCCACTGTGCCTCTCCACCATGGCCGGCAGGAACAGGGTGCACAGGTGAACGACGGCCTCGACGTTGGTGCGGATCATGGTCAGCTCCGCCTGCGGATCGGCTTGATAGACCGGTCCGGTGGTCGAAAAGCCTGCGTTATTCACCAGGACATCGACGCTCAGTCCGCGCTCGGCCAGGGCATTCGGCAGGCCGGAGCGGGCCGCGGCGTCGGACAGGTCCACCGCCAGATACTCCGCGCGCACCCGGTACTGGTCGCGCAATTCCTCGGCCAATCGCGCCAGTTTGTCTTCCGACCTCGCCACCACGGTGACCCCGAGGCCCCGCTGGGCCAGGAGTCGGGCGAACTCCACGCCGATACCTGACGAGGCGCCGGTCACCAGGCAGGTCCGATCGGGGCGAGGGGCAGGAATCGTCATGCCCGTCAGCCTAGGCCGTCGAATTGGGGATCGTGGCCGCGCACCCGGGGGCATCCTCGACGATCCGCGCGGGCGCTAATGTCAAGGTGGTGTTGGCCCGAGGGGGCGGTAGCTCAGTTGGTTAGAGCCGCGGACTCATAATCCGTAGGTCGCGGGTTCGAGCCCCGCCCGCCCTACCAGTTCCTGTATCACCTCGGCTGATGCTTGACATGTCTGTTTCGGGTGATGCCTGACAGTTGTTTCGGCTGATCCTTGACACTCCCTTCATGAGGGAGATCAGCGTGGCCGAGCAGAGGTGAAGTCCGTATTACTCATGTAATACACTCGTCATGTGACGGTGGATTGGACCAAGCGAGGCGAATATCTCGCCACGCATGGCGTCACCGTCACACAGGCCAGCGAAGCGCTGACCGATCCCGACGCGGTCGTGTTCGACCCCGACTACAACTCGCGCACCGGCGAAGGCGTGCGCACCATTGGCTTTTCGCCTTCAGCGGCTTCAGTGATGACGGTCATCACTTATGTCATGGACGGCGTAACGCACGGTGCGAGTGCATGGAAGTCGAATAGCCGCGACCGCCGCTACTACCACCAGGGAGGACATGATGAGTGACAAGACCGCCGACAAGCTCGCCGCAATCGCGGCCGAAGCCGAAGCCGGCGAGACTGACCAGACCGACCGCCCCATCCCGGCCCACGTCACGGTCGGCCGGCCTAACCGCGCTCGCAGCAGGGTACTGCAGGTTCGCCTGAACCCCGATGAGTTTGAAGCGATCGAACGCATCGCCGCGGACCGCGGCCTACCGCCTTCGACCGTAGCCCGCGAACGACTGTTGGCCATGATCCGTGAGGACCAGGGGCCAGAGGCTGACGTGGCCACCATGCTGGTCGACGTTGCCGATCAGCTCCGAGCTGTCGCCACACGCATGAACCCCAATGCAGTCGGAGCATGAGGACGATTGACACGGCCGCGACCCGATTGTTGCGTCGCCCGGAGTGGCGACGTGCTTAGCGCTTACGCGCTTGACGTTGTTCGAGCAGAGTTTTCACACCCGTGGAACGGACGTGCCCCGTGGGCACTGCGCGATTCTCGAGCTTCGTTGACGCTGTTACGGCGCGGGCGGCGATCTTGTTCGCCAGCACTTGCATTTCGGATGCGGGCCGACCAGGAAATGGGTTCGTTAATTCACGGCTCCGATGTGCATCTCACGCTACCGGGATGGGGAAGGGAAAGGGGCGCGGTCCTGCCGTTGCCGCCAACTCCGATAAGGAGAATCCACGATGACCTACTTCCACCACGAAGAAGAGTGTCAGTTCGGGGTTTTGTCTGACTATGACGATGAACACCCAGGCACCCGGTATCGGATCGAATTCCCAGTCGCCCATGACGTCAGAAGAGGCCGCTGATGTTGCCGTGGGCGTCGACGTCGATGTGCTCAGCCGCCGGCACCTTGGGCAGCCCCGGCATGGTCGTCAGACCACCGGCAATCACCACAACGAAACCCGCTCCTGCCGCCAGCCGCACTTCGCTGAGGGTGACCGTGTGACCGCTGGGCGCACCCAGCACACGTGGGTCGGTGGAGAACGACATCTGAGTTTTCGCGATGCACACCGGTAGGTGCCCCCACTGCGCGTTGAGCTCATCGATGTGCGCTCGGACTTTGGCGCTTGCGGTGATGTCGGCCGCGCCGTAGATACGGGTGGCGATCGCCTTGATTTTGTCCCACAGCCCGATGCCGTCGGGGTACACGTAGCGGTGTTCACCTTTATTGTTCGCTATCGCCGCGACGACGGCTTCGGCCAGTGCCTCCGCGCCTGCGCCGCCCTGCGCCCAGTGTCGGGCCACCACCGCCCGGCCGCCGAGGCTGGCGACTCTGGCGTCGATCAGCTCCAGTTCCGCCGGGGTATCAGCGGTGAAGTGATTGATGCACACCACGCAGGGCAAGCCGTACTGCGTCGTGATGTTCCGGTAATGCCGGTCAAGATTGACCAGACCGCGTTCGAGGGCGCCGAGGTCTTCGTGGTTCAAGGCGTCCAGCGCCGCACCGCCGTGATACTTGAGGCCCCGGGCAGTAGCGACCAGGACGGCGGCCCGGGGCGTCAGGCCCGCGATGCGACATTTGATGTCGATGAATTTCTCGGCGCCGAGGTCGGCGCCAAATCCCGCCTCAGTCACCACGAAATCGGCAAGCTTGAGGGCCGTGCGCGTGGCAGCGACGCTGTTGCATCCGTGCGCAATGTTCGCGAAGGGGCCACCGTGAACGAATGCCACATTGTTCTCAAGTGTCTGGACGAGGTTGGGCTTGATGGCATCTTTCAGCAGCGCCGCCATCGCGCCGTCGGCCTTGAGATCTCGAGCCCGCACCGGTTCGCGTTTTCTGGTGAAGCCAACCACGATCTCGCCGAGCCGGGTCTTGAGGTTCTTGAACGAGTCGGCCAGGCATAAGATCGCCATGACCTCGGAAGCAGCGGTGATATCAAAGCCATCTTCGCGCGTGTAGCCGTTCGTCGCTCCGCCCAGGCCGACCACGATGTGGCGCAGCGCCCGGTCGTTGATGTCCACCACGCGTTTCCAGGTGATGTGCCGCTGGTCGAGATGCAGGGAGTTGCCGTTCTTGATGTGATTGTCGATCATTGCGGCGAGCAGGTTGTGGGCCGCGGAGATGGCGTGGAAGTCGCCGGTGAAGTGCAGGTTGATGTCCTCCATCGGGACTACCTGGGCAAAGCCGCCGCCGGTCGCGCCACCCTTGACGCCGAAGCAAGGACCGAGCGAGGGCTCCCGCAGACAGATGAGGGTGCGATTGCCTAATCGATTCATCGCATCGCCAAGCCCGACCGTGGTGGTGGTTTTGCCCTCGCCGGCCGGCGTCGGGCTGATCGCGGTCACCAGAATGAGGTGGCCGTCGGCGCGGTCCTGAAGGCTGTCAATGTAGTCGAGCGACAGCTTGGCCTTGAAGTGACCGTAGGGTTCGAGGTGTTCGGGGGCGATGCCGTACCCGTCCTCAGCAAGATCGACAATGGGCCGCTTTCGTGCGGCCTGAGCGATTTCTAAGTCCGACATCGCTCGCTGCTCCTGATGGCTGTCCCCTCACCACAGCGGGCGGCGGGCGTGTCCGACGTGACTGAACATTAACATTGGCCGCGCGGCTGACGCTGGACACTCCCGTCACCGGGTGAGCCGCGTGACCACGTTCCACCGCTTGTTTCCGGGGTTGCGGGGATCGGGTTGGGAGAGCCGGGCGGGCAGGCGCAACCACAGCGGCAGCCGACGGAAGCGGTTGGCGGCCGGGAGCACCGATTCCATGTGGACGGTCCGCCAGCCGCGGTTTTCGAAGTAGGCGATGCCGTTGTCCGGTGCGAAGGTGAAGGGAGCGTTTCGCACGAGGCCGCCGGCCTTTTTGGTCATCCACTTTTTCAGTCCCGGACCCCATAGGTCGAATACCCACCAGGCGATCTCGGGTCGTGCCAACGATTGCGACAAGGCGGCGACGTCGTTCTCGGTGAGGTACATCAGCAGGCCCTCGGTCAGGACCAACGCTGTGGTGGCCCCAGCCAACGCTTCGGTGAGAAACGCGTCGCGGGACGCGGTGTCGGCGAGATCGACGGCCGTCCGGGTCAGCTGGCATCGTGGTGTTTGATCGGCCAGCAGGTGCTCTTTTTCTGCGATCAGCGCCGGCAGGTCGGCCTCGACCCACGGCAGATCCTGCGGGAGGTCCAGTCGATAGGGCCGCGTATCCAGGCCGACGGCCAGGTTGAGGACTCGGTCGGCTCCTTCGGAGATCGCCGTGAGGACCATGTCGTCGATGAGCTTGATGCGCGTGACCAACGCCCAGCTGACCGGGGGAGCGGCGGCTGCGATGGCCCGGCCACGCTCGCCGGCAAGCCGGTCGGCGAGCGGGTCGTGGAACAAGGCGTCGCCCCGGGCTGATTCATCGGCCCTGTACGCGGCGATCCATCGGGCGGTGTCCGAGACATTCGAGATGAGTGCGGGCGCATCACCGTTCGCGCTCGGCAGCCCTGGGATAGTCATCGTGAGGCCTCTGGTGATGTCAGGGCGGTCGTCACCGCCAGGTGGTCGAGCAGAGCGTTGAGTTTGGCGTCAAGGGCGGTCTCGGTCGTGTCGGTGTCAGGGTAATACGGCTTGGCGCCATCGGCTCGCTTCAGCACGTGGGGAAGAGGCTTCAGGCTACCTTGGCGGTAGTAGCGCTTGCCGTTAATAACGACTAACGTTATTATTGCGTGGTGATCCGGTCCTTCCGAGGCAAGGACGCCGAGGCGGTCTGGCATCGCAGGCATGTCAGGAGACTGGGCCCGGAGGTGAGCAGGTCCGCGTACAACAAGCTGGTTCTGCTCAATGCCGCAGAGAACATCAATGATCTTCGCGTGCCGCCAGGCAACCGCCTCGAGAAACTGGCCGGCGACCGTGTCGGCCAATACAGCATTCGGGTCAACGATCAGTGGCGGATCTGTTTCACCTGGAGTTCGAGCGGAGCCGCCGACGTTGAGCTTGTTGATTACCACTAGCTACGAACAGATACCAAAGAAACGAGCGGAGCGATGGCCGACTTTCATCCGACCCATCCCGGGGAGATCCTCAAGACGGAGTTTCTCGACCCGATGGGTATCTCGCAGTACCGGATCGCCAAGGCGATCGACGTGCCGCCACGGCGTATCAACGAGATCGTGCACGGTAAGCGTGGTATCACGGCCGACACCGCGTTGCGGCTCTCCCGGGCGCTGGGCCTCAGCGACATGTTTTTCATCAACATGCAAGCTCACTACGACGCTGAGCTAGCGCGTGAGCAGCTGGCCACGACGCTCGCTGGAATCAACCGTATCGCCTGATTACCTACTGACTAACCCACGCCCGGGGACTGGCAGCGCCGACATCCACGGCCAGCGGTGTCACACCGTGGCACGACGTGCAGCAACCAGTAATTGGGTCTGCTGCACGGACAGGGTTACATGTCGGTGGGTGCTTCTATCGTCGGAAGAAGCGTCAACCTGGAATCTGCCACCACGAAAGGGTCACCCATGCACCGCATCGCCATCATCGCCGCGGCCATCACCGGATTCGCCCTCTGGTCGATCGCCCCGGCTCACGCCGACACCGACAGCATCACCCAGGTGATCTGCACCGCGTCGCGGCTGGGGGAGAGTAACCAGCAGATCGTCGACCAGTTGCATTCCGGAGACGCCCGCTGGAATATCTGGCGGGCCCAGCAGAAGGTCACTCAGACGGTGATCGGCGGTGAGTGCGGATGAGCGTGTCGCGAGGCAGTGAGATGTGTGGTCGTCGTTGTTGTCGGGGGCGCCAGATATAATCAGCCCAGCTCCAGAGTGGACGGCTGTTCGGGTACCTGGCCCGTCGTCCCGGCAACCGCGTGATCACCGCACGGTGCCCCAGGGGAAGAGCAGGCACGCAGCGCGTGCAAGTGGTGGGCGCCCAAGGGCGGCGTCGCCGGATCGGCGAAAACATGAACGAATCAGAACTGAGCGCCGCTGATGCGGCATTGCGGCAACGCCTCACGGAGTTGTGCGTGCACATCCCGTGCGGGGGCATCCGGGGACCCGTGCGGGGGCGTTGGCAGTCCTGCACGGACGAGGACTCCCCGGCGGAGTGGGGCTGTGACGTCTCCCGCGACGTCGAACTGTGCGTCGTGTGCTTCCGGGCGACCGCCGGCGGTCGTTCGCGATGGTCATGGCTGGCCTGCGGGAACTGCCTGAACCTCAACTCGGGCCTGGAAAAAGCCTGGGGTATCAGGCCACTGGCGCTCGGCCGGCACAGCATCATGAACGGAATAACCGTGAACCCCGACGCACCGCCGGAGATATACCGCGAGCAGATCGAGCGAATGATGGAGTTCGCTCGCGGCGATGAGCTGCGACAGTGGCGCCGCGAAGAGTACGCGCGGCTGGCAGCGCCGTTCGATCCACTCGCCGACGTCCCGCTTCGGGTATGGCGAGAGCAATGGCCGCCCAGCCGCAGCGCGTCGCTGGATGCGATGTCGCGACTGCTCGGCTGCGCGTTGCCGCTCTGCTAGGCGCGGATGGTTGACCGGTAGCTTCACACCATGCGATCGACGCGCACCGTTCCGGGGTCGCCCCGGTTCGTCAACGGGGCCGAGCGCCAGGTGTGGGACTTGCTGCGCGATCAACTCGGCGACGACGACCTGATCATTTACGGCCAGCGGGTCACCGATCACCTCAAGGACCACGAGGTCGACGTCGTCGTCGCCATCGAGGGCGCCGGCATTGTCTGCGTCGAGATCAAGGGCGGGGAGGTGTGGCATGACGGTTCGGGTTGGTGGCAGAAGCGCGGCGCGGTCGTCGCGCGGATCGACCCGGTGACGCAGGCTAGGGAGGCGCGTTACGCGCTGCGCGCCTTCGTGGAGAGCGACCCGCGCTGGACGCAGGGCCGAGTGCGTTGGGATCACGTTGTCGTCCTGCCGCACAGCGAACTGTCCCGGGACTTCGCCCTACCCGAGTGCCCCCGGTGGAAGGTCGTCGACCGCACCGAACTGGGTGACCTCGCGACGCTACTCAAAGAGGTGCTGCGAACCCAGGAACGCGACCTGCCGGTGCTCACCGAACCGGGTGTCGAGCAACTGCGGATCGCCCTGGGTGGGCGCGGCCTGCCGCAGCGCGACGTCGTCGCCCGGGCCCTGGAGAACGACGACATTGCCGACGCCCTCACCGAACGTCAGGCCGCCATCCTGGACGCCATCAGTTTGCTGAACAGGGTCGAGATCCGCGGAGGAGCGGGAAGCGGCAAGACGTTCCTCGCGGTCGAGCAGGCCCGCCGGTTGGCGGCCCAGGGGCAGCGGGTGGCGCTGATCTGCTATTCCCACGGCCTGGCCTCCTATCTCAAACGCCTGACGGCGCCGTGGTCGCGCCGCCAGCGGCCGGATTACGTCGGGGAGTACCACGCGCTGGGAATCCAGTGGGGCGCCCCCGCGGGCCCCGAAGAGTCCGAGCGCAGTAAGGCGGCCGCGTCGTTCTTCGAGCATGAGTTGCCCGCCCAGATGCTTCAGTTGGCCACCGCGCTGCCCGCCGGGCACCGGTTCGACTCCGTCGTTATCGACGAGGCCCAGGACTTCGACGACAGTTGGTGGGAGCCGCTGCTGGCGGCGCTGCGTGACCCCGACACCGGCGGTGTGTATGTGTTCAGCGACGAAGCTCAGCGGGTGTTCGACCGTCAAGGAACGCCACCGGTGTCGTTGGTGCCGTTGATCCTGGACCACAACATCCGCAACACCCGCCAGATCGCCACGGCCTTCCAGCCACTGGTCGGCCAGCCGATGCGGGTGGGCGGCGGCGACGGACCCGACGTCATATTCGTGGCCTGCCCGGCCGACGACGCCCTCGACGCCGGCGACGACGCCGTCGACCGGCTCCTCGAGCAGGGCTGGCGACCCGAAGACGTCGCACTGCTCACCACGGGCAGCCGTCACCCCGAACAGGTGGCCCGCCAAGCCGAGGGCACCCAGATGTATTGGGACAGCTTCTGGGACGCCGATCAGGTGTTCTACGGCCACGTCCTGGGTTTCAAAGGACTCGAACGGCGCGCCGTGGTGCTCGTCGTCAACGAACGCGGCGCTCGCGACCGATCGCGGGAGCGCCTCTACGTCGGGCTGTCCCGGGCGCGTGACCAACTGATCGTCTGCGGCGATCCCGACTCCATAGCCACCGTCGGGGGACCCGACCTGGCTCACCGGCTGGGCATCGCGGCGGGGGATTAGTCGGCCTCGATTTTCACGCCTTTCCAGAATGCGACGTGGTTGGCGATCTCCTGCGCTTTGGCACTCGGCGTCGGGTAGTACCACGCGGCGTCCGGGTTGACCTTGCCGTCCACGGTCACCGAGTAGTAGCTCGCCGTCCCCTTCCAGGGGCACACCGTGGTCGTGGCGCTGGCGTCGAGGAACTCGCGTCGGAGGCTTTCCAGCGGAAAGTAATCGTTGCCCTCGAGTTTCACCGTGTGTTCTGCTTCGGCCAATACCGCGCCGTTCCATACCGCTCGAATCATCGTCGACGACCTTCCTTCACATGGGATCCGCTATCTATCGAACACCCGCCACGATCAACCGCAGCGCGTGGGTCGCCGCGTCGGCGGAAAGTCTGCAGTGACGGTGCCGTGAGTGCACAATGACCGTCGTGACCGCCGTGACCGTCGTTTCAACGAGCCGTCTCGGGCAGATCAAGAAGGTCTTTCGAGTTTCCAGCGGCAATTTCCTTGAGATGTATGACTTTTTCGTCTTCGGTTACTTTGCCGCCGAGATCGGCCGCACCTTCTTCCCGTCCGATAATGAACTCACCGTCCTGCTGAGTTCGTTCGCCACCTTCGCCGTCGGGTTTGTGATGCGCCCGATCGGCGCGCTGGTGCTGGGCGCCTACATCGATAGACGCGGCCGCCGCAAGGGACTGATCCTCACGCTGATCCTGATGGCGTTCGGCACCGTCACCATCGCGCTGATGCCCGGCTATGCGGTCGTCGGACTGATCGCGCCGTTGGTGGTCGTGTGTGGCCGGCTGGTCCAGGGCTTTTCGGCTGGGGTGGAACTCGGCGGGGTGTCGGTGTACCTGTCCGAGATCGCCACACCGGGCAACAAGGGCTTCTATGTCTCCTGGCAGTCCGGCAGCCAGCAGGTCGCGGTGATCGTGGCCTCGGCGATCGGCGTGGCGCTCAACGCCAGCCTCTCGACGGCCCAGATGAACAGCTTCGGGTGGCGCATTCCGATGGTGCTGGGCTGCATGATCATCCCACTGTTGTTCGTCCTGCGCCGTTCGCTGGAGGAAACCGAGGAGTTCGCCGGACGTGCCCATCACCCCACGGTGCGCGACATCGTCACCTCTGTCGCGCAGAACTGGCGGCTGGTCGGGCTCGGCATGCTGCTGGTGTCGATGACCACCGCCAGCTTCTACCTGATCACCGCCTACACCCCGACCTACGGCAAGTCGGTGCTGCACCTAGCGGCGCGGGATGCCCTCATCGTCACCATCTGCGTGGGCCTGTCGAACCTGTTCTGGCTGCCGGTGTCGGGGGCGTTGTCCGACCGGATCGGGCGTCGGCCAATCCTGATCGCCACCACGGTGCTGACGCTGCTGACCGCGTATCCGGCGCTGTCCTGGCTTGTCTGCGCGCCGAGTTTCGGCCGACTGCTGGGGGTCGAGTTGTGGCTGTCGTTCCTGTTCGGCTGCTACAACGGCGCGATGACGGTGTTCCTGACCGAGATCATGCCGCCCATGGTGCGCGCCACCGGCTTCGCGCTGGCCTACAGCCTGGCTACCGCGATCTTCGGCGGCACCACGCCGCTGATCGTCACCTGGCTGATCCGCGAGACCGGCAACCGGGCGATCCCCGGTGCGTGGCTCTCGCTGGTGGCGCTTCTGGGCCTGGTGGCCTCCATCATGGTGAGTCGAAAACCACACGAAGGTCATGGTGGTATCAATCAGGTATCATCACCGGCATGGGAATGACGCTGCGCCCCAGCGACCAGCAGGCCGAAGCGCTGCGCCGGCAGGCTGCCGCCGAAGGCCGATCGATGCAATCGGTCGCTCTCTCGGCCATCGACGAATACATCGTCCGACGTGCGCACAAAGCCACCGTCACTGCGGCGTTGCAGCGCGTGGTCGACGAGGAGGCCAGCGTTTTGGAGCGCCTCAAGGACGCGTGACCGACTACCTAGATCTTGAGGATCTGCTCGACATTGCTCGCGCGGCCGTCGGAAGATATGTCGTGTTCAGGGACTACGGCCTGCTGGAATCGGCTCTGGCGCGACCTCGCACTTCGGTGTTCGGCCAGCATGCCTATCCCGATCTGCACGCCAAGGCCGCGGCGCTGTTGCACTCGCTGGCTCGCAATCACGCACTGGTAGACGGCAACAAGCGACTGGCGTGGACTGCCTGCCGGACGTTCCTGGCCATCAACGCCCAGTGGATCAGCGCGCCGGAGGACGAGCGCTTCGACTTGGTGATCGGTGTTGCCACCGGCGCACTGTCCGATCTCGACGAGATTGCCGAACAACTGCGGAGTTGGAGTTACCGCGAAGGCTGAATCCCGATACGGACGTCACGTCAGTTCGCGCGCAGCCGCTCTCGAAGACCGGCCTTCGCGATCTTGCCCATGGGTGTGCGCTCGAAGCCGCTCCGGAACGCGTTCGACCTTGACCAGCAAGCGGACCTATTTGGCGCGGTTTTTCATCAACATGCCGACAACCGCGGTGACAATCGTCCCGGCGACACCGCCGCCGACCAGTCCACCGGCAATGTCGGCGATGTTGGAATTACCGGCGATGAGGTCGACCAGCGCGCCGCCGCCCAATCCGCCCAGACCGCCGGTGATCAAGCTGCCCAGACCTCCGGGTGAGGGAATCTTCCCACCCGAGGAGTCGGCGCCCTTACCGGCCAGTGCGCCACCGATAGCACCGGCAATGAGTCCGCCGAGACCTAAATCCGACATTGCTCTCCTTCTGATCAGGGCCACCGTTCGCGATAGCCACGCGACTCGTGATGTTACCGATTTCGACCCTGCCAGGTACAGGGAAACTGCAGTGAATAGTTGAATAGCGTTATGCGGATATCCGACCGGACGCGCTCGGCCGTAGCCGCTGTGGCGGCCGCCATGATGCTGACGGGATGCGGGCACACCGTCGCCGGCACGGCCGTTCCCGCCACCCGGCGGGCGCCCGTCCCGACGACGGCGCAGATGTCGGAATCGGTGAACGCGTTCTGGCGCAGCCAGGGGATTGATCCCCACTACATCATGACGCCCGTCGTCGAGGTTGCCTGCGCCGGACAGGTGTCGCGGGAACAATCGCTGTTCTGCCGCGAGACGGGCCAGCTGCTCTACAACCCCGCCGCGCTTGCCCAGCTCCGGCGCGACGGCGGCGACTGGGCGGTCGAGCTGACGCTCGCCCGCGATGTCGGCAACGCCGTGCAGGACGCCGCCGGGAGGTGGACCGCCTACCCCGACGAGATGGCCCGCGAGCGATCCGCCGACTGCGCAAGCGGCGCGTACATGCGGCACGCACACCCCGACGCGGTAGAGCCGATCCAGCACGCTGTGTCGTTCACGTGGATCAACACCGACGTCTCCCGGCTCGCCGCGTTCCTCAACGGGTGGCGGGGCGAGGTCGCCCCGTTGGCGTGCCTGGACTACATCGGCGCCTAGGCCGGCGGGGAATCCAGCGAAATGTCCCTGGTCTCGCGCATCAGCAACAGCGCGACGAGGGTTAACACCGCGGCCGCGCTCAGGTACACCCCAACCCACGCGACGCCGTATCTGGTGGCCAGCCACGTCGCGATGAACGGCGCCACTGCCGCGCCGAGGATGCCGGCCATGTTGTAGGCGATGCCCGAACCGGTGTAGCGCACGCTAGTGGGGAACAGTTCTGGCAGTACCGCGCTCATCGGGCCAAAGGATAGGCCCATCAACGTCATTCCGGTGACGAGGAACAGCAGCGCCGAGCCCGTCGTCGCGCGGGCGGGTGCCAGCAGCAGTCCGAACGACGCCCCGTACACGACGATCGCCCCGGTGATCACCAACAAGGTCGCGCGGCGGCCGAATCGGTCGGCGAGGGCGGCTGATATCGGCACCGTCGCTGCGAAGAACAGCACCGCGATCAGCTGCAGATGCAGGAAATCCACGTAGCCGAAGCCCAGTCCCTTCCCGCCCGGTGGGCGCTTGGTGGTGCCGTAGCTCAGCGCCCATGTGGTGACGATGTAGAACAGCGTGTAGGTGGCGAGCATGACGAACGTGCCGATGATCAGTTCGCGCCAGCTGGTGCGCAGCACCGTGGTGAGCGGAGACCGGACGCGTTCGCCGCGCTCGAGCGCGCGGGCGAACACCGGTGTCTCCGTCAGCCGCAGCCGAACGTAGAGCCCGATCGCGACCATGACCGCGCTCGCCAGGAACGGGATCCGCCACCCCCAGGTCAGGAACGAGCCCTGCCGGCTGATCAGGATCAGGAACAGCCCGTTGGCCAGTAGGAAGCCGAAGGGTGCGCCCAACTGCGGCCACATCGCGGCCCGCGCCCGTGTGCCGGGTTCGGCGTTTTCGGTGGTGAGCAGTGCTGCCCCGCTCCACTCCCCGCCCAGCGCGATGCCTTGGCCGAACCGCATCACCGCGAGCAAGGCGGGGGCCACGACGCCGATCTGCTGGTAGGTCGGTAGCAGTCCGACGGCGAACGTCGCGATCCCCATCGTGATCAGCGAGCCGACCAGCGTGGCCTTCCGACCGACCCGGTCGCCGAAGTGCCCGAACAGGATCGACCCCAGCGGGCGCGCCACGAACGCCAGGCCGAACGTCGCGAAGGAGGCCAGCAGCGCGGCGGTGGGATTGCCCCGGGGGAAGAACAGGTACGGAAAGACCGAGACCGCGGCCGTGGCGTAGATGTAGAAGTCGAAGAACTCGATTGTCGTGCCGATCATCGAGGCGACGACGATCCGGGTCCGGGGGCCGCGGCCGACGGTCTCGGCATTGGTGCTGGTGCTCACGAGTGCGCTTCCTGGTCAGAGAGGTTTTCCGGGCGAGAGTTGCGGTGTTGGCTCAGGTAATGTTTTCTTCGTGGGGCTCAGGCTGATCGACTATCTCACCATCTTCGTCGGCGTGATGGCGCTGCTGTTCGCCGCGTGTGCGTTCGTATACGTGCGGCGGTTGGAAAAGCGGCCGCGTGCCGCGCTGGGCGAAAAACTCGGAGCGCACAAAGCAGTGCTGAAAAAAATACGCAAACGTGAGCCGTTGTCGCCGGAGGAACATGGCTACGCGGAAGAACTCGTGTCCGACGCCCGGTCGCCGCTCGCGTTGACGATGCCGGCGACGATCTTCACCATGGGGTTGTTCTACATCGTTGGCTCGTATCAGCAATTGCACGGGGCGCACGCGACTGCCCGGACGTTCATCGGATTGATCCCCATGTTTGCCTCGACGAACATGTTCGTCCAGCTTGTCAAGGTCGCGAAGCTGAAAGTCCCTGCGCCGAGCGTGTAAACAGCGCGACAACTACCGGCGTGTCGTCACGCTGAGTACACGCTCGGGGGCATCCCGGCCGGGGGTGACAGCGGGGTCGCCGTCCTCCCACAGCAGCAGCTGTCGGACCGAGGCGCGCGTCCCGTAGGGCCGCAGCATCATGCTGGCGGGGCGGGGGCGGATCTTCAGCGGCCACCAGAACCACCGACCGAGCAGCACCGCCAGCGCCGGTGTCATGAAAGACCGCACGATCAGGGTGTCGAACAGCAGACCGAGGGCGATCGTGGTGCCGATCTGGCCGAGAATCCGCAGATCGGCGAACACGAACGATGCCATCGTGGCCGCGAACACCAGACCCGCGGCGGTCACTATCGCCCCGGAGCCGGCCATCGCGCGGATGATGCCCGTCTTGAAGCCCGCGCGGACCTCCTCCTTGAACCGCGAGATCAGCAGGAGGTTGTAGTCCGATCCCACGGCCAGCAGCAGGATGACGGCCAGCGCCAGCACGATCCAGTACAGGCGGATACCCAGCAGGTCCTGCCAGATCAGCACCGAGAGCCCGAACGACGCGCCCAGCGATAGCGCGACGGTGCCCACGATGACGAAGGCCGCGACCAGGCT
>CAIYOH010000334.1 GCA_903927745.1 uncultured Mycobacteriaceae bacterium | reverse complement strand
TCGTTCGCCAGCGACTCGCCCTGGTTGCCGGCTAGATTCACCTGGACCAGCGCCGCCTTGCCGTCGGCGCTCTGAGATGCCGCCGACGTCAGCGGATCACCCCAGTAGTCCTGGATGTGTTGGACGTGTGTGGTGTCGCGGGAGAGTGTGCGGATCAACCCGTCGTAGTACCGGTGCGCGTCCGCGCCCAGCGGCTTGTCGCCCTCCAGGACGATCATCGCCGCGCTGTCGGAGTCGAACTCGTGAAACACCTTGCCGATGTGGTTGCTCGCCTGCAGCGACGGGGCGTCCTTCGGGCTCAGCGACACGTTGTGCTTCTGGGCCACCTTTTCCAACTGTGGCACGAAGACGTTCGTGACCACCGCCAAACCCAGCCAGAACAGCACGATGAGCACCGAGTATCGCCGGATCGCGCGTGCGAACCGGTCGGTGATGGTCGTGCCCCCGGAACGGTGTTCGCTCATCCGGACTTGTCCAGACAGTAGGTGTAGGCGTTCAGGGTGTTGGCTGTTCTCTCGTTCTTGACCTCGCCGTCGATCGTGATCCGGCAGCCGATCCAATCACCGTCGCCCTGGGCGGCGACGTTGACGAAGACCGCCGGTTGGGTGGTGGTGGTGTCGTACGCCCACGGCAGCGCCGCGCCGTCGACGCGCTGCGGTTGGGCGTTGATATCCAGATAGGTGATGGTGGCGGTCGCGCCCGGTGGGCCGAAGACGTCAAGGACCACGTGCTTGGGGTTGAACGGGACGATCTCGTTGACGGCACCGCTGGGCGTCGACGTGACGTCGTGGGAGGCGAAGATGCGGCTCAGGCGGTAGACGGCGAAGCCGGCGACCGCGACGACCACGACCGCCACCACCAGCATCCAGCGTCGGCTCAGCAGCCTCATGCGACCGACCCTATAGCAGTGGCCGAACCCCAACAATAGACGGGTTCGTACACTAAGAGCAGCCCGAGGGCGGCCCGGTGTGGGAGCCTTAGCGCGCGGTCCACTCCGAAGACAACGCGAACTCCGACAGGTACTTCGTCGAGCTCCAACCGCCGTCGACGACGATCGTCTGCCCGTTGATGAAGCTGCCGCCCGGCGAGCACAGGAACGCTACGGTGCTGGCGATATCGTCGATGCTGCCCAACCGCTGGTGCGGCGTCATCTCGGTGTTGAGCTTGCGGAACCGCTCGTCGGTGAGGCGTTGCTCCACCATCGGAGTCACGGTCACCCCGGGCGCCACCGCGTTGCAGCGGATTCCCGACGCCCCGTACTGGCAGGCGATGTGCGTGGTCAGCGCGGTGAGACCGCCCTTGGCCGCCGAATAGGCGCCGCCGCGCAGCCCGCCGACGACCGCGAACGTCGATGTGATGTTGATGATCGCCGATCCGGGCCGCATGTGCGGCAGCACGTCGCGCGCCAGCCGGAACGGGGCCCGCAGCATGACGCCCAGGAAGTAGTCGAGGGTGTCGTCGTCGGTCTCGTGCAGCGGCGTGGGACTGCCGACCCCGGCGTTGTTGATCAGGAAGTCGACATGGCCCCACCGGGCGACGGCGAGGTCCACGATGCGTCGCGGCGCGTCGTCGCGCGTCAGATCGATCGCCAGGGTGGCGACGCGGTGCGGGTCGTCGACCGACGCCTCCAGTGCGGCCAGCCGGCCCGCGTCGCGGCCGGTGCCGAGGACCGCCAGCCCCATCTCCGCCAGCTTCGTCGCGCACCCCAGGCCGATGCCACTGCTTGCCCCCGTGACGATCGCGACCTGCATGTCAGCCATGCTCCCTCTCGCCCTTCTCGATCAGTGCCGCCCGGATTCGATGCTTCAGTATCTTCCCGGCGTCGTTCTTGGGTAGCGCCTCCCAGACGACCACCTGCTCCGGCGCCTTGAACTTCGCGACCCCTTTGGCGTCCAGCAGCGCCAGCAGGCCGGCGACGTCCGGGGGTGCTGCGTCCGCCGCGGGGACGATCACCGCGCACGCCCGCTCCCCGGTGCGTTCGTCGGGCAGCCCGACGACGGCGATTTCGGCGATACCGGGATGCGCGGCGAGCAGGTCCTCGACTTCCTTGGCCGAGATGTTCTCCCCGTTGCGGACGATGACGTCCTTGGCGCGGCCGGTCACCACGAGGTAGCCGTCGGTCCAGCGCCCCAGGTCGCCGGTGCGGAAAAAGCCTGCCGCATCGAATGAGTCGGTGTTGTCCTCGGGATGCCGGTACCCGAGCAGCATCTGCGGCCCGCGCACGCAGATCTCACCGTCACCCTCGGGCGCGGCGTCGTGCGCGGTGAGCGTCACCTCGGCGATGCCGGGCCGCCCGTCGGTAGTCGCGGCGCGGTCGGCTTCGTCGTGCCGGGGCGCACCGACGGTCGCCACCGGCACCTCCGTACAGCCATACACCCGGGTGACCACCGCCCGGTCGAAGTAGCCTGCGGCGCGGCGGATCAACGTCGGTGGCACAGATGCTCCGCCGCAGATGAACACTTTCAGATCGGGCAGGCGGGTATCGGCGAGCTCGGCGGCGGTCAACAGCTGCTGCAGAAACGGTGTCGCCCCCGCCATGTGGGTGCACCGTTCGTCGTTCATGAGCGTGACGGCTGCCGCCGGATTCCAGCGGTCCATGAGTACCGCGGCGGTGCCCAGCAGCAGCGGGCACTCGAAGGCGTAGATCGAGCCGCCGATGTGGCCGATCGGCGACGGCACCAGGAACGTGTCACCGGGTTCGACGGCCCAGTTGTCGTGGATCTGACGGATCAAGGCATGGATCGAATTATGGCTGTGTAGAACCCCTTTGGGGCGAGCCGTGGTGCCGGATGTGTAGAGAATCATCCGCACCGCGTCGGGATCCAGGGCGGGGAGCGCGGCCGGATCCGGCTGACGGCCCAGCAGCTGCGGGTATGGCGTGTGTGCACCGGCGTCGCCGCGCAGCACGACCACCTCGGGGGCCGAGTCACGAGGCCCGGTCACGGCGTCGAGCATCGCCGCGTAGTCATGGCCGCCGAAGCTGCTGGGAACGAAAATGATCCGGGCGTCGGCGTCGTCGAGAATGAAACGCAGATCGTGCTCGCGCAGCGACGGCAGAATCGGGTTCACCACCATCCCTGCTAGCGTCGCGGCCAGATAGATGACGGCGGCCTCGTGCCAGTTCGGCAGCATGAACGACACCACGCTGCCGGTCGGCAGGCGGTCGAGCAGCGCGGTCGCCAGGCGGGTGGCCTCGGCGTGCAGCGTGGCGCAGTCGACCCGGACGTTCCCGTCGATGAGGACGGTTCGCTCGGGCGAGGTCTCGGCGGCGGTCCTCAGAGCATCGGCCAGTGTGGTGTCCACCCACAGCCCGCGCCGGTGGGCGTCGGCCGCGAGTTCATGGTCGTGGCGGACCTCGAACCTCACCGCGCCCAACCTAGTCGCCTCCGCGACGCTCGTTGGTCGCAGAGGCGAAAGCTGGACTTTCGACAGCAATGAACATAGGTTCCTGTCCGGACACGACGCGATGCTGAAAGCAGGTCATGGAGGATCTCGACGCCCGGGGGATGGCGGGCCGGACGGGACCGCTGGCCGGGGTGCGGGTGATCGACCTCACCGCAATGGTGATGGGTCCGTACTGCACGCAGATCATGGCCGACATGGGCGCCGACGTCATCAAAGTCGAGCCGCCGCGGGGTGATGACACACGGTTCGTGTCGGTGGCTCCCGCGCCGGGTATGAGCGGTGTCTTCGTCAACGTCAACCGGGGCAAGCGCAGCGTCGTGCTGGACTTGCACACCGAGGCCGGCGCGAGTGCGCTGCGCGCGCTCATCGCGACCGCGGACGTGTTCATTCACTCGATGCGCGCCAGGGCCATCACAACACTGGGTTTCGGCTACGACGACGTCGCCGCTATCAACCCGGCGATCGTCTACACCAACTGCTACGGGTACGGCCGTCGCGGACCCGATCGCGACCGGCCCGCCTATGACGACACCATCCAAGCCGAATGCGGCCTGCCGGCAGTCCAGCAGCGCCTTACTGGCGAGCCGGGCTTCATCGGCACCGTGATCGCCGACAAGGTCACCGGTCTGACGGCGCTCTACGCGACCACGATGGCGTTGTTCCACCGCGAGCGCACCGGCGAGGGGCAGGAGGTCGAGGTCGCCATGTTCGAAACCATGGCCTCGTTCATGCTCGTCGAACACGCCAATGGCGCCCTGTTCGACCCGCCGCTGGGGCCCGCGATCTATCCGCGCACCGTGGCACCCAACCGGCGTCCCTACCGCACCAGCGACGGCTACGTCGCCGCATTGATCTACAACGACAAGCAATGGGCCGCGTTCGTCGACGCCGTGCGGCCGCCGTGGGCCAGCGACGTGTATTCCACGCTGGAGGAGCGCGCGCGCCACATCGATACCGTGTACGGGCTGCTGGCCGAGACCATGAAGGAGCGCTCGACGCGGGAATGGTTGGCGCTGTTCAGCGAACTGCAGATACCGGCGGCGCCCCTGAACACCCCCGGCGACCTCTTTGACAACCCGCATCTCAACGCCGTGGGTCTGTTCGACACCGTGGATACCCCGAACGGGCCGGTGCGTTTTCCCGGCGTGCCGACCTGGTTCTCGCGGACCCCGGGGCGCGTCGCGGGGCCCGCGCCGGAGTTGGGCGCCCACACCGCGGAAGTGCTGGCCGAACTCGGGGAGGGAAGGCACTCGTGATCCTGGGGTGGCCGTCGTAAGCTTCGGCGTTGAGCGCTGTGTGGGCGGAGGAGATGCCCACTGACGGCGAATCCCGCACCTGGTCTGCCGGAGGCAGCCACCGAGGAGTAAGGATGGTGTCATGCGCGAATACATGAAGTTCTACATCGATGGCCACTGGGTCGACCCGGTCAAGCCGAATCCCTTCGACGTCGAGAACCCGACGACCGAGGGGACGTCCGGGCGGATCTCCCTGGGCTCGGCCGCCGACGTCGACGCGGCTGTCGAGGCCGCCCGGCGCGCGTTCGGCACCTGGTCGCAGAGCAGCCGCGGGGATCGCCTGGATCTGTTTCAGAACATCCTTGCCGAATACCAGAAGCGCACAAGCGATCTGGCCGAGGCGGTCACCGAGGAAATGGGGGCGCCGCCGGCGCTGTCCGCGGGCGCGCAGGTCCAACTCGGCATCGGTCACCTGATGACCGCGATCGAGGCGCTCAAGAAGTTCTCCTTCGAGGAGCAGCACGGCTCGGCGCTGATCATCAAGGAGCCGATCGGGGTCTGCGGCCTGATCACGCCGTGGAACTGGCCGATCAACCAGATCGTGGTCAAGGT
>CAIYOH010000333.1 GCA_903927745.1 uncultured Mycobacteriaceae bacterium | reverse complement strand
TGTTGCGTTCGGTCATCACCTATGACGCCCGAATGCTCTCAGCTGCGGCCGATCTCGGGATCGCGACGGCGTCGCCGCACTAGCCGGTCACGACTCCGATGCGAGGTCCCGCACGGCGTCGATGCGGGCCTTGAGCTGATCGCGGGTCGCCGCGGCCATCGGGGGTCCGCCGCAGCGGCGCCGCAGCTCGCCGTGGATCCAGCCGTGCGGTTTGCCGGTGCGGTGGTGGGCCACCGAGACGAGGGTGTTGAGCTCGCGACGCAGCTCGCGCAGCTGCCCATGGGTGGTCACTGGCTGCGCCGCCCGCGGCACGGCTGCCCGCTTCTGCAGCTGCTCGTCTTGGCGCCGGTGTAGCAGGGCCCGCATCTGGTCGGCGTCCAGCAGTCCGGGGATGCCGAGGTAGTCGGCCTCCTCGTCGCTGCCGGCCGGCGTCGCCGTGCCGAACGACGACCCGTCGAAGATGACCTGATCCAGTTCGGCGTCGGCGCCGAGCGCGGTGAAGCCGGCGTCGGTGTCGTCCTTCTCGGTCTGGGTTCTGGCGGCGGGGTCGCCATCGAGTGGATCCCCGTCCGCGCGGTCGGGTTGCCCGAGGACATGGTTGCGCTGGGCTTCCAGTTCACTGGCCAGCCGCAGCAGGTTCGGCACCGACGGCACGAAGATACTCGCCATGTCCCCCGGCCGGCGCGACCGCACGAAACGGCCGATCGCCTGCGCGAAGTACAACGGCGTCGACGCGCTGGTGGCGTAGATGCCGACCGACAGCCGGGGCACGTCGACGCCCTCGGACACCATCCGCACCGCGACCAGCCAGCGACCGGTGCCCGCGGCGAATTCGCCGATCCGCGAGGACGATCCGGGATCGTCGGAGAGCACGACTGTCGGCGCCTCGGACGTCAGCCGCGTGATCAGGCCCGCGTAGGCGCGCGCCGCCTTCTGGTCGGAGGCGATGATCATCGCGGCGGCGTCGGGAACGTGCACGCGCAACTGGCGCAGTCGTTCGTCGGCTGCTGCGATCACCGCGGGCATCCACTCGCCGGCGGGATCCAGCGCCGTGCGCCACGCCCGCGCGGTGTGCTCCGCCGATAGCGGCTCGCCCAGGCGCGCGGCGTGCTCGTCGCCGGCGCTGTCGCGCCAGCGCGCCTCGCCCGAGTAGGCGAGGAACACCACCGGCCGTACGACGCCGTCGGCGAGGGCTTCGGCGTACCCGTAGGTGTGGTCGGCCTGCGAGAGCGCGGTGCCGTCGGGGCCGGGCACGTAGGTGACGAAGGGGATCGGGCTGTCGTCGCTGCGAAACGGCGTGCCCGTCAGGGAGAGGCGGCGGGTGGCGTCGCCGAAGGCTTCACGGATGGCCTCGCCCCAGGTTTTGGCGTCGCCGCCGTGGTGGATCTCGTCGAAGACCACCAGTGTGTTGCGCTGCTCGGTGCGCACCCGATGCAACGTCGGGTGCGCGGCCACCTGGGCGTAGGTGACCATCACGCCGTGGTACTCCGAGGAGGTCCGCGCGTCGGAGTTGGAGAACTTCGGGTCGAGTGCGAGGCCGTGGGCCTGCGCGGCCAGCGCCCACTGCGTCTTGAGGTGCTCGGTCGGCACGACAACGGTCAACTGCTCGACGGCACGCTGGCTGAGCAGTTCGGCCGCCACCCGCAGGGCGAACGCGGTCTTGCCGGAGCCGGGGGTGGCGACGGCGAGGAAGTCGCGCGGCTGGCCGGCGAGGTACTTGACCAGCGCGCGCCGCTGCCAGCCTCGCAGCGACGGCGGGGTGCTGACCGGGTGCAACGACACGGATCCCCCCGTAGGTGCGCTGTGGGTGTGGCCGATATGGGTGGCGGCGGTGAAATTTAACACCCGCTAGGTGTCGCCGAGACTTAAGCGGTGGCGGCGCGCCGCGGCGTGTCGTCGCCAGGGGTTAAGTGTCGCGCCGGGGGTGACTCGGGGGGTGCTGCGCTGGCGATCACCACTAGGCTGGCTGACGTGTTTGAATCGCTCTCCGACCGGTTGACCGGTGCCCTGGCTGGGCTGCGCGGCAAGGGCCGGCTGACCGATGCCGACATCGAGGCCACCACCCGCGAGATCCGCCTCGCCCTGCTGGAAGCCGATGTGTCGCTGCCGGTGGTGCGCGCGTTCGTCGACCGGATCAAGCAGCGGGCCAAGGGCGCCGAGGTCTCCGGTGCGCTCAACCCGGCCCAGCAGGTCGTCAAAATCGTCGACGACGAACTGATCGGCATCCTCGGCGGCCAGACCCGCCAACTCGCGTTCGCCAAGACGCCGCCGACAGTCATCATGCTTGCGGGCCTGCAGGGCTCCGGGAAGACCACGCTGGCCGGCAAACTGGCCGCATGGTTGCGCGGCCAGGGCCACACTCCGCTGCTGGTGGCCTGCGACCTGCAGCGCCCGGCAGCCGTGAACCAGCTGCAGGTTGTCGGTGAGCGCGCCGGCGTGCCGGTGTTCGCGCCGCACCCCGGGGCATCCCCGCAGTCGGGTCCCGGCGACCCGGTCGCCGTCGCGTCGGCCGGGCTGGCCGAGGCCCGCGCCAAACACTTCGACATCGTCATTGTCGACACCGCCGGGCGCCTGGGCGTCGACGACGAGCTGATGGCCGAGGCCGCGGCGATTCGGGCGGCGATCAACCCCGACGAGGTCCTGTTCGTGCTCGACGCGATGATCGGGCAGGACGCCGTCACCACGGCCCAGGCGTTCGGCGAGGGCGTCGGCTTCACCGGCGTGGTGCTGACCAAGCTCGACGGCGATGCTCGCGGCGGCGCCGCGCTGTCTGTCCGCGAAGTCACGGGTGTCCCAATACTTTTCGCCTCCACCGGGGAGAAGCTCGAGGACTTCGACGTCTTCCACCCCGACCGGATGGCCAGCCGCATTCTGGGCATGGGCGACGTGCTCAGCCTCATCGAGCAGGCCGAGCAGGTCTTCGACGCCCAACAAGCCGAGGCCGCCGCCGCCAAGATCGGCAGCGGCGAGCTGACCCTGGAGGACTTCCTGGAGCAGATGCTTGCCATCCGCAAGATGGGCCCGATCGGCAACCTGCTGGGCATGCTGCCCGGCGCCGGCCAGATGAAGGACGCGCTCGCCGAGGTCGACGACCGCCAACTCGACCGCCTGCAGGCCATCATCCGCGGCATGACGCCCCAGGAGCGGGCCGACCCCAAGATCATCAACGCCTCGCGGCGCCTGCGCATCGCCAACGGCTCGGGCGTGGCCGTGTCCGAGGTCAACCAGTTGGTCGACCGCTTCTTCGACGCCCGCAAGATGATGTCGTCGATGCTCGGCGGCATGGGCATCCCCGGCCTGGGCCGCAAGTCGGCCACCCGAAAAAGCAAGGGAGCCAAGAACAAGAAGGGCAAGAAGGGGGCTCGGGGCCCGACGCCGCCGAAGTTGAGCAGTCCCTTCGGCCCCGGCGGCATGCCCGGCATGCCGGCCGGATTCCCCGACCTGTCGCACCTGCCCGACGGACTCAACGAGCTGCCGCCCGCGCTGGCCGACTTCGACCTGTCCAAGCTCAAGTTCCCCGGCAACCCGGGACGAGGCTAGCCGCGCCGTGCGCCTGCACGTGCGAGGTCTGGGGCTGCCGGACGAGACCGACATCGAGCTGTGGATCGTCGACGGCCGCATCAGCACCGAGCCGGTCGCGGGCGCCGACACCGTCTTCGGTGCGTCCGGGAGCGGCTGGATCCTGCCCGGACTGGTGGATGCGCACTGCCACGTGGGGCTCGGTCACCACGGCGAGATCCCCCTCGACGAGGCCATCGCCCAGGCGGAGGCGGAGCGCGACGTCGGCGCCCTGCTGCTGCGCGACTGCGGTTCCCCCACCGACACCCGCAGCCTCGACGACCGCGACGATCTGCCCCGGATCATCCGCGCCGGCAAACATCTGGCCAGGCCCAAAAGGTACGCGCCGGGCTTCTCGCGCGAGCTCGAGGACGAATCCCAGCTTCCGGCGGCCGTGGCCGAGGAGGCCCGCCGCGGCGACGGCTGGGTCAAGCTGGTCGGCGACTGGATCGACCGCGGCGTCGGCGATCTGGCGCCGCTGTGGTCCGACGACGTGCTCAAGGCAGCGATCGACGCCGCGCACGCCCACGGCGCCCGGGTAACGGCGCACGTCTTCAGCGAGGACGCGCTGCCAGGACTGATCACAGCCGGCATCGATTGCATCGAACACGGGACCGGCCTCACCGACGACACCATCGCGCTGATGCTCGAACACGGCACCGTGCTGGTCCCCACGCTGATCAACGTCATCGAGAACTTCGAGGGCATCGCCGGCGCCGCCGCGAAGTATCCGACCTACGCCGCCCACATGCGCGACCTGTACGCGCG
Organism: uncultured Mycobacteriaceae bacterium; assembly: GCA_903927745.1. Lineage (GTDB taxonomy): Bacteria > Actinomycetota > Actinomycetes > Mycobacteriales > Mycobacteriaceae > Mycobacterium. The sequence goes on along the minus strand of CAIYOH010000333.1, from coordinate 2,380 downwards.
CTGCCCGCAGCGGATGGCGGCCGCGCGCGAGGCCGGCGTGCCGATGTATGCGGGCAGCGACGCCGGCACCATGATCGCGCATGGCCGCATCGCCGAGGAGGTCGCGGCGCTCGCGGGGATAGGGATGAGCCCGACCGAGGCACTGGGTGCTGCGTGCTGGGACGCGCGCCGCTGGCTGGGCCGGGCCGGCCTCGATCACGGCGCGCCCGCCGACTTGCTGTGCTACGCGCAGGACCCGCGGTTGGGGCCGGCCGTGCTGAACCGTCCCGATCTGGTGATACTGCGCGGCAACGTATTCCGGCCGACAGGTGCAGGGGTCTGAGCTAGAGCGCCCCGACGCTCGCGGCGGGGTTGAGCCCGAACCCCCAGTCGAACAGGCTGGCCGCTTGATCCCAGTAGGTCGGCCCGCCCTCCCTCACCACCCCGAACATCATGGCGATCACCAGGCGCCGGTTGCCGCGAGCGGCGGCGCCGACGAAGGTCTTGCGCGCGGCGCTGGTGAAGCCCGTCTTGCCGCCGATGGCGCCAGGGTAGCGCGCCAGCAGCTCGTCCTGGTTGGCGATCGGGTGGTCGCCGTTGTCGCCGGGGAACATGGCCGACGGCTCGGCGGTGATCTGCGCGAACACCGGGTTGGCCATCGCGGCGCGGAAAAGGACGGCCAGGTCGTGTGCCGTCGACGCGCCGGGACCGTGGGGACCGTCCAGGCCGGACGGGGTCGACGCGTGCGTGTTCACCGCGCCCAGCTCGGCGGCCTTCGCGTTCATCATTCCCACGGTGGCGTCCGCGCCCCCCATCATGTGCGCCAGCGTGTTGGCGGCATCGTTGCCGGAGACGAGCAGCAGGGCGTCGAGCAGCTGGCGGGCCGTGTACGTCCGGCCCGCCTTGATGCCTACGCAGTTGCACTCGACCTGGGTGTCTGCGACGTCGGCGACGACGGTGGCGTCCAGGTTCACCTGGTCGAGCGCCACCAGCGCGAGCAGCACCTTGATGGTGCTCGCGGGCGGGTGGGCGACGTCAGAATCGCGCCCGGCCAGCACCTGTCCACTGTCGAGATCGGCCACGATCCAGGTCTGCGCGGGACCGTCAGGGATGGGTATCGAGCCGATCGGCTGCATGGAGTCGGCCAGGGTGGCGGGGGCGGTCACCACGCCGATCGTGGCGCCGCACGCGCCGAACGTCAGGGCCGCGGCGAAGACGGCCGTAAGCGTGCGCATGGGCGCCGAGTGTAACTTCCGCCGGCGGCCGATCGCCATTCGACGAGGCCCGAGTCCTCGGACACGCCGGGCACCGGGATCGGGGCGTCGTGTTGAATCGACCCATGTTGAGCCTCGCCGAGATTTCCGACCGCCTCGAGATCCAGCAGCTGCTGGTGGACTATTCCACCGCGATCGACCAGCGACGATTCGACGATTTGGATGCGGTGTTCACCCCCGACGCCTACATCGATTACCGCGCGCTGGGGGGAATCGACGGCCGGTATCCCGAGGTGAAGAAGTGGCTGTCGGAGGTGCTGTCGACCTTCCCGGTGTATTCGCACATGCTCGGCAACTTCTCGGTGCGAGTCGAGGGGGATACCGCGTCGTCGCGGGTGATCTGTTTCAACCCCATGGTGCTGCCGGGTGAATCGTCCAGTGAGAAGGTGCTGTTCTGCGGGCTGTGGTACGACGACGAGTTCGTCCGCACCCCCGGGGGCTGGCGGATGACCCGCCGGGTGGAGACGAAGGTGTTCCAGAAGGTCCTGTGACGGCTGGATTTCGGGTCCAGGGCCGCGTTCTGGCACAATCGGGGGGTCCGTCGGGCTGCTACGGCCGCCCGACGGTCACACACGCGAGGCAAAACCGGAACCGAGCATCCCGCCCGGATCGCTGAATTGCAGCGTGACAGCTAGGAGACGCAGTTCAACCATGTCTGTGAAGATCAGGCTCACCCGGCTCGGCAAGATCCGCAATCCCCAATACCGCATCGCCATCTCGGACTCCCGCGCGCGGCGCGACGGCCGCGCCATCGAGGTCATCGGCCGCTATCACCCGAAGGAAGAGCCGAGCCTCATCGAGATCAACTCCGAACGCGCCCAGTACTGGCTGTCGGTGGGCGCCCAGCCGACCGAGCCCGTGCTCAAGCTGCTGAAGATCACCGGTGACTGGCAGAAGTTCCGGGGCATCCCCGGCGCCGAGGGTCGCCTGAAGCTGGCGCCGCCGAAGCCCAGCAAGCTGGAGCTGTTCAACGCCGCGCTGGCCGCCGCCGACGACGCGCCCACCAGCGAGGCCACCCGGCCGAAGAAGAAGGCTGCGCCGGCCAAGAAGGCCGCCCCTGAGGCGGCAGCCGACGCCGCCCCTGAGGCGGCAGCCGACGCCGCCCCTGAGGCGGCAGCCGACGCCGC
>CAIYOH010000332.1 GCA_903927745.1 uncultured Mycobacteriaceae bacterium | reverse complement strand
GGGCTGTTCGCCTCGTATGCCGGCCAGCGCCCGCAGTTGCTGGCCGACTGGCTGGACGGCCGGCCGGGTGAGCTCGACGCCGACCTCACCTGGCAGCCCGAGCTGTGGCGGGCGGTGGTGGGCCTCGTCGCGTCCGACCCGCCGCACATCCGCCACCGGAAGACAGTCGACCGGCTGCGGCATGGCCCGATCGACCTGCCGGCGCGCCTGTCGTGGTTCGGGCACACCCGGTTGTCGCTCACCGATGTGGAGCTGCTTGACGCGGTGGCGGCCCACCACGATCTGCACCTGTGGTTGCCGCATCCCAGCGATCAGCTGTGGCGGGCGCTGGCCGGCGTCCACGGCGCGGTGCCCCGGCACGCAGACGACAGCCGGCACGTCGTCCGCCACCCTCTGCTGCAGACCCTCGGCCGCGACCTGCGCGAGCTGCAGCGGGCCCTGCCGGCCGAGCGGGCGACCGACGAATACCTGGGTGCGCAGAGCGCGGCGCCCGACACACTGCTGGGCTGGCTGCAGTCCGACATTGCCGCAGACGCCGTCAGGCCGGTGGGCCGCGCACTGTCCGCTGCCGACCGTTCGGTGCAGGTGCACAGCTGCCACGGCCCGGCACGGCAGATCGACGTGCTGCGCGAGGTGCTGCTCGGGCTACTGCAGGACGACCCGACGCTGGAGCCACGCGACATCGTCGTCATGTGCCCCGACATCGAGACCTACGCCCCCTTGATCGTCGCCGGCTTCGGCCTCGGGGAGTTGGCCGCCGAGGGCCACCCCGCGCACCGCCTGCGGGTGCGTCTGGCCGACCGCTCGCCTACCCAGACCAACCCGCTGCTCGGCGTGGCGGAGCAACTGCTGACCATCGCGGGCGGTCGCGCCACCGCCACCGAGGTGCTCAACCTCGCGCAGGTGGCACCGGTGCGGGCCCGCTTCGGCTTCACCGACGACGACCTCGACGCGATCACCGCCTGGGTGCATGAATCCGGCATCCGGTGGGGCTTCGACAAAGAACACCGGGCGCCGTACGGACTGGCGGACATTCTGCACAACACGTGGCGCTTCGGACTCGACCGCATCCTGTCCGGGGTGGCGATGTCCGACGACTCGCAGGCGTGGCTGGGCACCGCGCTGCCGCTGGACGACGTGGGCAGCGACACGGTGGAGCTGGCGGGCCGGTTGGCAGAGTACGTCTCACGGCTGCGGTACGCGGTCGACTCGCTGGACGGGCCCCGGCCGCTGGCCGAGTGGATCGACGCGCTGACCGACGGTGTCGACATGCTCACCCGGGTGCGCGCCGACGACGCGTGGCAGCCCGGGCAGCTGCGCCGGGAGTTCACGACAGTGCTGGAGCAGTCGGGTCCCCGCGTGTCAGCGGTGCTGCGGCTGCCCGACGTGCGCGCGCTGCTGAGCGGGCGACTCGCCGGTCGCCCGACCCGGGCCAACTTCCGCACCGGCGCGTTGACGGTGTGCACGATGGTGCCGATGCGTTCGGTTCCGCATCGGGTGGTGTGCCTGCTCGGCCTCGACGACGGCGTCTTTCCCCGGTCGGGCCGCACCGACGGCGACGACGCCCTGGCGCGGGCTCCGATGACCGGCGAACGCGACACCCGTTCGGAGGACCGGCAGTTGCTGCTCGACGCGATCTGTGCGGCCGCGGACACGCTGGTGATCACCTACACCGGAGCCGACGAGCACTCGGGGCATTCCCGTCCGCCGGCGGTGCCCCTGGCCGAGGTGCTCGACGCCCTGGACCGGACGACGCCCGCACCGGTACGGACGCGTGTGGTTGTGCACCATCCCCTGCAAACCTTCGACGTCCGCAACGTCACCCCCGGTGCGCTGGTGCCGGGCCAGCCGTTCACCTTCGACCCGACCGCGCTGGTGGCCGCCGTGGCCGCCACGGGCGAGCAGCGCCCCCCGCGCCCCTTCTTCGCCGACCCGCTCCCGGAGCCGCCGCACGAAGACGTCGCTCTGACCGACCTGCTCACCTTCTTCCACGATCCGGTGAAAGGCTTCCTGGGCGCCCTGGACTACCTGCTGCCGCGGCAGGTCGAGGACATCAACGACGAGATGCCCGTCGAGATCAATGCCCTCGAAGAGTGGACGGTCGGCGACCGCATGCTGCGCGACATGGTGAAGGGAATGCCCCCGGACACCGCCGCCAACGCCGAGTGGCGGCGGGGCACCCTGCCTCCCGGCCGCCTGGGCATGCGCAAGGCTCTCGAAATCCGCGACCAGGCAGCCGATCTGGCGCGCGCGGCCTTGAAACACCAGCGGCCCGAGGTCGACGCCTATGACGTCGACGTGGACCTCGGCGACGGCCGTCGCCTCAGCGGCACCGTCACACCGGTCTTCGGGGGGAGCACAGTGTCGGTGACCTACTCCAAGTTGAGTCCCCACCACCTGCTGCAGGCATGGATTCCGCTCGTCGCGTTGAGCGCCGTCACGCCGGGAGTCGATTGGTCTGCCCTATGCATCGGGCGCGCCAGGGAGGATGGAGTCGTCGCGCAGCGCCTGCTCGGGACACCGCTGACACCCGTTGAGACGGTGCGCGAGCTGGTGCACCTCTACGACGCGGGCCGCCGGGAGCCGTTACCGCTGCCGCTGCGAACGTCGTGCGCCTGGGCCGAATCCCGTCGCAGCGCACAGGATCCCGTCAAGGCGGCGACCGCGCGGTGGCGCTCAGAGCGGTTCTCCCGCGGCGAGGACGCGGAGCCCGCGAACGAAAGGATCTGGGGCCAGGGGGCTCCGCTCAACGTCCTGCTCGGCGAGCCGCGCCCGGGCGAGGAATTCGCCGGGGAAAGTACCCGCCTCGGGGCGCTGGCCGCGCGGCTGTGGTTGCCGCTGTTGAGCGCGGAGGTGCGCTGATGGAACGCTTCGACCTGCTCGGCCCCCTGTCCGGGCCGGGGTCCACGACGGTGCTGGAAGCCAGCGCCGGCACCGGCAAGACGTTCGCGCTCGCCGGCCTCGTCACCCGCTACGTCGCCGAGGGCGCCGCCACCCTCGACCAGATGCTGCTGGTCACGTTCAGCCGGGCCGCCACCCGAGAACTGCGCGACCGAGTCCGCGCCCAGATCGCCGACTCCGTTGCCGCCCTGGCCGATCCGGCACCCGACAACCCGAACGAGCTGGTGGACTACCTGCGGCGGGGCACCGAGGCCGATCGGGACGAGCGCTGCGGCCGGCTCCGCGAGGCGCTGGCCGGATTCGATGCCGCCACCGTCGCGACCATCCACGAGTTCTGCAGCATCGTCCTGAGGTCCCTCGGTGTCGCCGGCGACAGCGACACCGGCGTGACGCTGGTCGAGAACCTCGACGACCTCGTCGTCCAGATCGTCGACGACCTGTACCTGGCCCGGTTCGGCTCGCACCATGACGCAGGGGCGCTGAGCTACCGCGACGCGGTCGCACTGGCGCGCGCGGTGGCCGGAGACCCGTGCGCCGAGCTGCGGCCACTGAACCCGGATCCGGGTTCCGTCCCGGCGGCGCGGCTGGAATTCGCCACCGAGGTGCTTCGCGAACTCGAGTTGCGCAAGCACCGGCTCGCCGTCCTCGGCTATGACGACCTGCTGCGGCGGCTGGCAGCGGCGCTGCGCACCGAGGGCGCCGGTGCCCGCGAACGGATGCGGGGGCGCTGGCCGATCGTCATGGTCGACGAGTTCCAGGACACCGACCCCATTCAGTGGGAGGTGATCCAGCGCGCGTTCGCCGGCCACTCCACCGTGGTGCTGATCGGAGATCCCAAGCAGGCCATCTATGGCTTCCGCGGCGGCGACATCTACACCTACCTGCAGGCCGCCGGCACCGCGGGCGACAAGCGCACCCTGGACGTCAACTGGCGCAGCGACGGCGCTCTCGTCGAGAGCCTTCAGACCGTGCTTCGGGGCGCGGCCCTGGGCGACCCGCGCATCATCGTCCGCGACGTCGAACCCCGCCTTCGCAGTCGGCGCCTGCAGGGCGCGCCGCACACCGCGCCGTTTCGGCTTCGACTGGTCGGCCGCGACCCATTCGGTGTCGACCAGTCCAAAACGATTCCGATAGAGAGCCTTCGGCGGCATATCCCCGCCGACCTGGCCGCCGACGTGGGCGCCCTATTGGCCAGCGGTGCAACGTTCGACGGCGCCCCGGTGCAGGCGGGCCACGTTGCGGTGATCGTCGAAAACGGTAAAGACGCCCGCGTCTGCCAGGACGCGTTGGCCAACGCCGGCATCGCAGCCGTCTACGCCGCCGACGGCGATGTCTTCGTATCCCAGGCGGCCGACGACTGGCTGTCGTTGCTCCACGCGTTCGACCAAACTCACCGCAGCGGCGTGGTGCGCGCCGCGGCGTCCACGGTGTTCTTCGGAAACACCGCCGATGACCTCGCGGCGGGCGGTGACGAGCTCACCGACGCGGTGGCCGCCACCCTGCGCGAGTGGGCGAACCACCTGCGCGATCGCGGGCCAGCCGCCGTGTTCGAGGCGGCACAGCTGGCCGGGTTGGGCCGGCGTGTGCTGGCAGAGCGGGGCGGCGAGCGCAGGATGACCGACCTGACTCACGTGGCGCAACTGCTGCACGAGACGTCGCACCGGGAGCGCCTCACCCTGCCCGCGCTGCGCGATTGGCTCCGCCGCCAGCGCGACAATCGTGGCCGAACGGCCGAGCGCAACCGTCGCATCGACAGCGACGCCGCGGCGGTTCAGATCATGACGGTATGGGGATCCAAGGGCCTGCAGTTCCCCGTCGTGTACCTGCCGTTCGCGTTCAACCGGCACGTGTTCCTCGAGGATATTCCGCTGTTCCACGACGACGATGTGCGCTGCCTGCAGGTCGGTGGCCCCGACAGCCCTAACTTGGGCGAGATGAAGATATTGAGCCGAGCCGAGGCGGCCCGCAACGACATCCGGCTGGCCTACGTCGCATTGACCCGCGCGCAGTCGCAGATCGTGGCGTGGTGGGCCCCGGCGCAGGACGAACCCAGCGGCGGTCTGTCCAGGCTGATGCGGGGCCGCGGCGTCGGCGACGCCGCGGTGCCCGACCGCTGCGAACCCAGGACGATCACCGACGAGCAGGCGCTGGCCTGCTTCGGAGCCTGGGAAGCCGCGGGCGGCCCGGTGCTCGAGAAGTCCCTCATCGCCGAGATGCCCGAGGTTTCCCGGGTCGCCCAGTCGGCCGACCTGGCCGCGCGCCACTTCCACCGGTTCATCGACACCACTTGGCGGCGCACGTCGTATTCCGCGCTGATCCGCGGCAGCGACGAGGCCGGTGTCAGTAGCGAACCGGAATCCACCGCGCGCGACGACGAGGTCGACCTGTCCCCGGCGGAGCTCCCGCCGGCCTTCGATGCGGACCTGATATCCCCGATGGCCAGCCTGCCGGCGGGGGCCACGTTCGGGTCGTTGGTGCATGCGGTTCTGGAGCACGCCGATCCTCTCGCACCGGATCTCGCCGCTGACCTCGAGGCGCAGATACGCGCGCATTCGGCGTGGTGGCCGGTGGATGTGGATCCCGCCGTGCTGGCGTCGGCGCTGGTTCCCATGCATGACACACCGTTGGGACCCCTGGCTCCCGGTGTGCGGCTGCGCCAGATCGGCCTGCGGGATCGATTGCGCGAGTTGGCCTTCGAGATCCCGCTCGCCGGCGGCGACGCCCACGGCCTGGCTCCCGACATTCGGCTCGCCGATGTCGGCGAGTTGCTGGCCGGCTATCTTCCGGCCGGTGATCCCCTGGCGGGGTACGCCGATCGGCTGCGCTCCGCCGGGCTCGGCGACCAGCAGTTGCGGGGCTATCTGTCCGGTTCGATCGACGCCGTCCTGCGATTGCCCGGGCCGAGCTACGTGGTGGTCGACTACAAAACCAACCTGCTGGGGGACACCGCTACCGACTACGGCTTCCGCCGGTTGACCGAGGCGATGCTGCACTCCGACTATCCGCTGCAGGCGTTGCTGTATCTGGTTGTGGTCCATCGCTTTCTGCGCTGGCGCCAACCCGGCTACGACCCCGAGCAGCACCTGGGCGGGGTCCTGTACCTGTTCGTGCGCGGCATGTGCGGCACCGACACCCCCGTCACGGACGGCAACTCCTGCGGCGTGTTCAGTTGGCGCCCACCGGCCGGGCTGACGGTCGCCCTGTCCGACCTGCTCGACGGCGGGAGGCGAGCCGCGTGAGCATCACCGAGGAGGACCTTCAGGCAGACCGGTTCGACCAGCGATTCGCCAGGGAGGCCGACGGCCTGCTCGGCGACTTCAATGCCGCGGGCGTGCTCGACGCCGCCGATGTGCACGTCGCGCGACGGATCACGGCGCTCGGCGGGGAATCGGAGGACGACGTCGGCCTGGCGGTGGCGCTGCTGGTTCGCGCTCTGCGCAGCGGGTCGGTGTGCATTGACCTGTCGACCGTCGCCGCCGACTGCGGTGCGCCGGAGTTGCCGTGGCCGGAGCCGCAGTCGTGGCTGGCGGCGGTACGGGCGAGCCGGCTGGCCGGAGACCCGCCGGTGCTGCATCTCTACGACGACCGGCTGCTCTACCTCGACCGGTATTGGCGAGAGGAGGGCCAGGTGTGTGCCGATCTGCTCGCCCTGTCGGTGCCCGAGGTGTCAGTCGAGGTGCCCACCCTCGAACGGCTCTTCCCGGTGGGCTACGAAGAGCAGCGCGAGGCCGCGGAAATCGTTCTGTCACAGGCGGTCACGGTGCTCACCGGCGGGCCGGGGACCGGTAAGACGACCACCGTGGCGCGCCTGCTGGCGCTGTTGGCCGAACAGGAGAGCCGATCGGGCGGGGCAGGTCTGAGGATCGCGATGGCCGCACCCACCGGCAAGGCGGCCGCCCGGCTGACCGAAGCGGTGGCGGTCGAAGTTGCGAAGCTTGAGGCCCCCGACCGCGATCGCCTGGCCGGGCTGGAGGCGACGACACTGCACCGGCTGCTCGGTAGCCGCCCGGGAACCTCGGTGCGGTTCCGCCACCACCGCGGCAACCGGCTGCCGCACGACGTGATCGTCGTCGACGAGACCTCCATGGTCTCGTTGACGATGATGGCGAGACTGCTCGAGGCTGTGCGACCGGACGCGCGGCTGATCCTGGTGGGCGACCCCGACCAACTGGCATCCGTGGAGGCCGGAGCAGTGCTGGCCGACCTGGTCGACGGCCTATCCGAACGCCCCGACGGGCGGGTCGCCGCCCTGCGGTCGACGCACCGGTTCGGGATGTCGATCGGCACCCTCGCCGACGCGATCCGGATCGGCGACGCCGACGAGGCGATCGAGGTCCTGCGCCGTGGCGGAGATCATCTCGAGTGGATCGAGGACGACAACCCGACGGACCGCCTGCGCGAGATCCTCCTGCCCGCCGCACTGCACCTGCGTGAGGCGGCCGTCCTCGGTGCCGACGAGGTGGCCCTCGCGGGCCTCGATGGGCACCGGTTGCTGTGCGCGCACCGCCGGGGCCCGTTCGGGGCGGAGCTGTGGAACCGCCAGGTCCATCGCTGGCTCACCGAGGAGACGGGCCTGCCAACATGGTCGGAGTGGTACGCGGGCCGTCCGCTGCTGGTGACGGCCAACGACTACGGGCTGGGCCTGAACAACGGCGACACCGGTGTGGTCGTCGCCCGCCCGGCCGGCCTGCGGGCGGTGATGTCCGTTGCCGCCGGGTCGCTCGAATTCGCGACCAGCAGGCTCTCCGACGTCGAGACGATGTACGCGATGACCATCCATAAGAGCCAGGGCAGCCAGACCGAGGAGGTGACGGTGCTGCTGCCGTCGCAGGAATCCCGGCTGCTGACCCGCGAGCTGTTCTACACGGCGGTCACGCGGGCCAAAAACAAGGTTCGCGTGGTCGGTTCCGCGAACGCGCTGCGCGCCGCGATCGACCGCCGCGCGGTGCGCGCGAGCGGGCTGCGGCAGCGACTCAGGTCCGGCGTCGCGTGATAGGGCAGAATTCCGGCCAGCATGGTCGATGAATCCACAGCCCAGCCGTCCCGCCGCCGTCACATCGCGCGACTCGCGGTGTTCGTCGGCTTCCTCCTCGTCATGTTCTACCTCGTGGCGATCAAGCGGATCATCAACATCGATGAGGTGCGCCACCTCGTGGCGGCAACAGGGCCTGCGGCGCCGCTGGCCTACGCCGTGAGCTCGGCGGTGCTCGGCGCGCTCTTCGTTCCGGGCTCCCTGCTGGCGACCGGCAGCGGCATCATCTTCGGGCCCGTGCTGGGTATCTTCGTGACCCTGGGCGCCGCCGTGGGCACCGCCATCGTCGCCAACCGCCTCGGCAACCGGGCGGGCCGCGACAGCGCGAAGGCGCTGATCGGAGACACCCGGTCCGATCGCATCGACGCGATCATCGAACGGCGCGGGCTGTGGGCCGTCGTCGGCCAGCATTTCATCCCCGGCCTCAGCAGTGCGCTGGCCTCCTACGCGTTCGGCGCGTTCGGCGTCCCGCTGTGGCAGGCGGCCATCGGCACGCTCATCGGCTCGGTGCCACGCGCGTTCGCCTACACCGCCCTGGGCGCCTCGATCGCGGACCACTCGCGGTGGCTGGCCACCGCGGCGATCGCCGTGTGGTGCGCGAGCGCCGCCGTCGGCGCTGTCGCCGCCCACCAGGGTTATCGGACGTGGCGCGCACATGGCCGCCACGAGGCTCACGCCGAACCCGAGGCGGACTGAGCCTTATCCGCAGCCCTGCCCGCGCTGCGCCGTCACGAACAGGTTCCCCGGCACCACCTCAGCCACCTCGGCGGTGGCCCCGCGACCGTAGCCGACCATCAGGTCGTCGGCAGGGGTCACCGTGACGTTCCAACCATGGCGACGGAACCAGTCGCCGACGTCTTCGCGTTCCTCGTAGTAAAAGAGGTCCTCGGTGCGCAATGTCTCGCGCTCAGGATCCAGTTCGGCCATCAGCGCCCGAACCCGCTCCATCCGCACGCGGCGCTTCGCGCGGAGTTCTGGATCGAGAAACTTCGGCCCGATCGCCTCGACGGCGACGCGGCTACCACCGGCCGCGAGTCCGACGACGCGCTCGAACAACAGGTCCTGGGCGGTGGCGGGCAGATACGGCATCAAACCCTCGGCGGACCAGGCGCTGGGCTTCGAAGCGTCGAAACCGGCTCGCTGCAACGCTTCCGGCCAGTCATGACGCAGGTCAACCGGGACGGCCACCAGGTTGCAGGCGGGCGCCGCCCCGTATTCGGCCAACGTCGAGGCCTTGAAATCCAAGACCTTGGACTGGTCCAACTCGAAGACAGTGACCCGGTCTCCGCCGTCGGGCCAGGGTAATCGCCATGCCCGCGAGTCCAATCCCGCGGCCAAAATCACCACCTGGCGGATCCCGGCCCGGGCGGCATCGAGGAAGAACGTGTCGAAGAACGCCGTCCGCGAGGCCATGTAGTCGACCATCACCTGCCGCTGCCGTGGCAAATCGGGCTCGGCCTCGAGGAGCGCGGCGGGAATCGGCCGCTCGGAGTGCCAATTCCACGGCCCGTCACCGACGGCGTCGAGGAACACCTTCGCGAACGGATCCCGGATCAACGGGTTGGCGCATCGGGTCTCGGCCGCTCGCGCCGAGGCCACGCCCAGCGCGGTCGCCCCGACGCTCTCGGTGATCTCCCAGGTGTCGTTGTCGGTTCTGTTCATGCCCTCGCCTTCGACCTCGCTTTCCGCCCCAGCCAGCACGCATTTCTACCGTACCTGGAGGGTGCGGTTAACTTGTGGGCGAGCGCTGACGACGCGGACTTCTGCTCCGTGGGGCCTGGCAAGGATGTGTGGAACATGCGAGTGGACGGACGCGACGTCAGCGTTTCCGGCAACTTGCTGCAGCCGCTGACGCGGCGCACCAACGACATCCTGCGGCTCGCCGTCAGCATCGCCTTCCTGGCGCTGGTGATCACGGGTTCACTGATCACCCGTCCGCAGTGGGAGGCGCTGGAGAAGTCCATCTCGCAGATCGTTGGTGTCCTGTCCCCGAAACAGGCCGACCTGGTCTACCTGGCGTACGGCATCGCGATCCTGGCGTTGCCATTCATGATCCTGATCGGGCTGATCGTCGCCAGGAAGTGGAAACCGCTCGGCGCGTTTGCAGCCGCCGCACTGCTCGCGGCCCTACCGCTGTCGCTGGGCGACAAGGGCTTCTCGGCGCCCCGGTATCACTTCGACCTGTCGGACCGTCTGCAAACCGTGCTGGCTCAGTTCCTGGACGATCCGCGGTGGATCGCGATGCTCGCCGCCGTGCTCACGGTGTCCGGCCCCTGGCAGCCGGCGCGGTGGCGACGCTGGTGGTGGGCGCTGCTGCTGGCGTTCGTGCCGATCCACCTGGTGGTCAGCGCCATCATCCCGGCGCGCGCACTGCTCGGACTGGCGGTCGGCTGGGTCGTCGGCGCGCTCGTGGTGTTGGTTGTCGGCACTCCCGCCCTGGAGGTGCCGCTGGAAGCCGCCGTGCGGGCGATGGCGAAACGCGGCTTCGTCCTTTCGCGGCTCACCGTCGTCCAGCCGGCCGGCCGCGGCCCACTGGTCCTGGTGGGCGAGTGCGATCGGCCCGATGGCCCGACGCTGAGCGGCTCGGAGGTAGGCGGCTCGGCTCTCATCGAACTGTACGGCCCGCATCAGCGCAGCGGTGGGGCCCTAAGTCAGCTCTGGGGAAAACTGAGGCTGCGCGACGCCGAGACCCCGCCGCTGGTGACGTCCATGCGCCGCGCAGTCGAACACCGCGCACTCATGGCGGTCGCCATCGGCGAGCTGGGGCTGGCCAATACCTCGGCGATCGCCCTGACCGACCTCAACGGGGGATGGATGCTGTACGCGCACAAACCCCGCCGCGGTACGCCCATCACCGACTGCGTGTCCACGACACCCGTTGCGAGGCCATGGGAATCGCTGAAGGTCCTCAACGACCATCAGATCTCCCACGGCGACCTGCGCCCCCGGTGGATCACGGTCGACGACGGCACCGTCCTCTTCGGTGACTTCTTCGCCGCCGAATACGGCGCCACCGACGCTGCGCTGCAATCCGATATCGCGCAACTCTTGGTGACCACCTCGGCCCTCTACGACACGCAGTCCGCCGTCGCCGCAGCGATCGACGTATGCGGCAAGGACACCGTCCTGGCCGCCGGGCGCCGACTGACGAAAGCCGCTGTGCCCACACGTCTTCGCCGTTCGATTCCAGACGGTGCGGCCTTGATCTCCGCGACGCGGGCGGAGGTGAAGCGCCAGACCGGAGCCGACCAGATCAAGACCGAAACGATCACCCGCTTCACCCGAGGCCAGGTGATCCAGTTGGTGCTGTTCGGCGCCCTGGTCTACGTCGCGTATCCCTTCATCAGCACCGTGCCGACGTTCTTCTCCGAGTTACGCCACGCCGACTGGTGGTGGGCACTGCTGGGCCTGACGGTGTCGGCGCTGACCTACGTCGGGGCGGCGGGCTCGTTATGGTCGTGCACCGACGGCACGGTCAGCTACCGGCGGCTTCTCATCGCACAGTTGGCCAGCACGTTCGCCGCCACCACCACGCCCGCCGGCGTCGGGGGCCTGGCGTTGAGCACGCGGATCCTGCAGAAGAGCGGCGGCCTGTCGACGATGCGAGCCACCGCGGCGGTGGCCCTGCAGCAGGCGATGCAGGTCATCGTCCACGTGGCGCTGTTGATCGTCTTCAGCGTCGCGGCGGGCGTCACGGCCGACCTGTCGCACTTCGTTCCCGGTGCCACCCTGCTGTACCTGATCGCGGGTGTGGCGCTGGGCATCATCGGCACCGTCTTCCTCGTGCCCAGGCTCCGGACGTGGTTGGCGATGTCGGTGCGCCCGAGGCTGGCCGAGGTGGCCCGCGACCTCGGCGAGCTGGCCCGCGAACCCAGGAGGCTGGCACTGATCCTGATCGGTTCCGCGGGAACCACTCTCGGCGCCGCGCTGGCGCTATGGTCCAGTGTCGAGGCTTTCGGCGGCAACACCACGTTCATCACCGTCACCATCGTGACGATGGTCGGCGGGACCCTGGCCGCGGCCGCCCCCACACCGGGGGGCGTCGGGGCGGTGGAGGCGGCACTGATCGGTGGTTTGGCCGCCTTCGGCCTGCCCGCCGCGGTCTGTGTGCCGTCGGTTCTGCTGTACCGGATCCTCACCTGCTGGCTGCCGGTGTTCATCGGCTGGCCGGTCATGCGATGGCTCAACGACAACGACATGATCTAGCGCCAGCTCAGCCCTCGCCGCGCTCCCTCATGACCACCACCAGGACGGCCGATCGGCGCACCGTCACACCGACAGTGGTGTCCAGCCAGACCAGGTGATACTCCGCGGGCACCGACCGCTCCACGGTGATCGGTACCGAGACACGGGCCCCACCGCCGGAACCGAACCGGCCACCGATCGGTGCGACGGTGATGCCGGGGGCGTCGGTGACGCCGGTGACGACATACTCCCCCGTGCTCCCGGGGCCGTCGACCATGCGTTGTACGTCGAGCGTCACAGTCGCCGTCCCCCCCGGCGGGATGGTGACCACAGGTTGCGACACGTTCACCGTCACAGCCGAACTACCCGCGCTGAACGACGGCGGCGCGGAGGATTCGGCGCTGCCCCAGGACTTGTCGGGATGGGCGGCCAGCGAAAAAGACAGGTCCCCGCCCGCGCGGACCATCGCCGCCGGAGTCCAGGGGCGGTCGGTGGGCTGGCCGTCGACGCTCAGCCCGCTGATGTAGGCGAGGTGACGCGGCCCCGATGCGCCCGGCGCGGAGATCCGCAGCGATGTGCCTCCCGGAAGCGAGATGACCGCGCGGTCGAACACCGGCGTGCTCACGCTGAGTGTGGTCGTCCCCGGGGTGCTCGGATACAGGCCGAGGGCCGCCCACACATACCAGCTGGCCATCGCGCCGAGGTCGTCGTTTCCCGGCTCCCCGTCGGGGGTCGGCCCATACAGCCCGCGCACCCGGTCAACCGTGAGTTGGGTTTTCCAGGGCCGACCGACGTAGTTGTACAGCCACGGCACCTCGAATGTCGGTTCGTTCCCGGCCCACAAATACGGCTCGTTGGGTCCGACGTTGAGGTGTTTAGTGAACCGGTCGAGCCGTCCGGCCACCGCGTCGCGACCACCGAGCGCGGCCACCAGGCCGGCGACATTGTGCGGCACCCACCACACGTACTGCTCGGCGTTGCCCTCGTCATACCCGTCCTGGCCGAATCCTGGAGAATCCACGAATCCCGGTCCCTGCCGGAATAACCCGGTGGTGGCGTTGCGTGGCGAGATGTAGCGGGTGCTGGGGTTGAACAGGTTCTGCCAGTATTGCGACCGGTCCTGGAACTGCGCGGCGGTCGTGGTGGCGCCTAGGGATTCGGCTAACCGCGAGATGGCGAAGTCGTCGAGCGACCACTCCAACGTGATCGACGCGCCGGCGATGCGGTCGCCGTTGCTGAATGGAAGGCTCTGCGGCGCATAACCTCGCGCCAGATAGGTGGCGATCCCGGGCCGTTCCACGTAGCCGTCGCGCCCAGCGCCGCCGTTGGTCGCGGCGTTCACCATGTAGCGCAGTGCCGTCTTGGCATCGAATTCCTTGGCTCCATAGACATAATAATTGACGATCAGCGGCACGACGCTGTCTCCGCTCATCTGCGCGGTCGCCGCATTTGCGAGGGCCCAGCGTGGCAGTGCCCCGCTCTGGTCGGCGTCGTTCACCAGCGACTGCGCCATGTCGCTGGCGCGCTCGGGGACGAGGAGCGCCTGCAGGGGGGCTAGGCACCGGTAGGTGTCCCAGTCGGAAAAGTTGGCGTATTGGGTGTGCCCATCGGCCACGCGGTGGATGCCGCCGTCGAACCCGACATAGCGTCCGTCGGCGTCGTTGAACGTGTTGGGGTGCAACAGCGACCGGTAGAGGGAGGTGTAGAACGTGTCCACCGTGCCGGTGTTCCTGCCGGCCACCGCGATGCGCGACAGCGCGGAGTTCCATTGGGCGAGCGCGGCGGTGCGGACGTCGTCGACACTCGCGGCCCCCTCGGCCGCCAGGTTGGCCCTCGCCCCATCGATGCCGACGTAGGAGATCGCGGTGCGCACCTCAAGTTTTGCGCCGGCCGGAAAGGACACGTAGCCCCCGGCGTGGGGTGCGATCACGCTGCGGACGCCGGGGTGCACCGTGTAGCCGTCCCACGCGCCATAGGAGCCGAACGGTTGGCTGAACTTCATGGCGAAATAGACCGTGTAGGTGTTGTGTGTGCTGCAGAACCCGCCGCTGGTCGCCCACCCGGTGATGGTCGTGTTGTCGTCGCTGATCTGCAGGGACCCGCGGGAATTGCCCGCCAACGAGGCTGACCGCACGTGGAACAGGGCGGGGCGCCCGTTGCGCGGGTAGGTGAATCGACCGACCCCGGTGCGCGCGGTGGCGGTGAGTTCCGCCGTCACACCGGTCTCCGGGAACCGCACCGTGTAGTACCCGGGCACACCCTGCTCCGTGTCGTCGTGGGCGATCTCCTCTGCGGCGTTCCACGGCTGAGAGCCCAGCCCGCTGGTGGTCGGCAACATCGAGATGTCGCCGAATGCGGCACAGCCCACCGACGCGTGGGTCATGCTGAACCCGGTGGCGCGGGGGTTGTCGTAGTTGTAACCGGCGTAGTTGGCGACAGTGTCCGGCGAGTACTGCACCATGCCGAACGGCACGGTGGCGCCGGGAAAGTTGTTGATCTCGCCCACCGTCTCGCCGCCGGTCCCGGTGCCGATCAGGGTGTCGACGTGTTCGGCGGGGTTCGCCACCAGGTTCGGCTCACCCTCGGAGGGGGCGGGCGGAGCGGCCGCGGCGAAGGTCATCACGACGGCCACGGCGACGACCATGGCTAGGACGACGACTCTGGACTTCATGCGATCCCCGCACCCGCGGCTGCGCGGGTTCGGGTGATCGCCGGTGGCGCGAAGCCGGCCTCGGACACGATGCGCCGCACCTCGGCACCGACCGCGTCGGCCCGGTCGGCGGGCACCAGCGCGATCACACAGCCACCGAAGCCCCCACCCGTCATCCGGGCGCCCAGAGCGCCCGCGCGCACCGCGGAGTCGGCGATCAGGTCGATATGTCCGGTGGTGATCTGGAAGTCGTCGCGCATGGATTCGTGCGAGGCGGTGAAAATCCGCCCGGCTTCGGCGAAGTTCGACGCGCTCAGCGCGGCAACGACATCGAGCACGCGCCGGTTCTCGGTGAGCACGTGGCGGGCCCGACGGGCGTCGATCGGGTCACGCACTGAGGCCAGATTCACGGCCAGATTCACGGCTGGGTCCCAACCACCGCCGTCCTGGACCTCTCGCAGCGACGACGCCCCCAGATCGGCGGCCGCGCGCTCGCACGCCGCACGCCGCGCCGCGTAGTCGCCGCCGGTGTGGGCATGCCGGGCCCCCGAGTCGATCACCAGCAGCGCAACCCCGCAGGCATCCGGGTCGAAGGCCACCGGCACCACCGTGAGGTCACGGAAGTCGATCAGCAGCGCCGTCGCCTGCCGCCCGGACAGCGAGGCGAGCTGGTCCAGTAAACCCGTTGGGGCGCCGACATAGTCGTTCTCGGCGCGCTGGGCCAGCTCCGCCTGCGCGATGACGTCGAGGTGCGCCCCGGTCACCGACATCAGAGCGCCGAGGACGGCGCACTCCAGGGCTGCCGACGACGACAGGCCGGACCCCATCTCCACATCGCTGGTGACCGACATCGACCCGCCGGGCACCGAATGCCCGGCGTCTCGCAGCGCCCACACCACGCCCGCGACGTAGGCGGCCCAGCCGGTGAGGTCACCGGGCACGGTATCGACCAGGATGCGCGCCGGGCCATCCGCGCGGTCGCTGGCCACGGTGATCACCCGGCCGCCGTCCGGTGTGAAGGTCACCACGGTGCGCTGCGGCAGCGCGATTGGCAGGGCGAACCCGAGGTTGTAGTCGGTGTGCTCCCCGATCAGGTTGATCCGCCCAGGCGCGGCGTACCGCACGGTCACGCGGGTTCGCCTCCCACATTCCGGAGCCGTCGGGCCACGGTTTCGGGTGTGACGTCGCTGATGAACGCGTCCATCGCGGATTCCGATGCCGCCAGGTATTTGAGTGTGGTGGCGCCACGCCGGATGGACATCACTTCGACGTGGAAGTACCCGTCGGCCTGGGTTCCGGCGCCGGTGTACTGGTGCAGAGCCGACATGTAGGGCATCGGTCCGACGGCGGGGTCGTACATCCGGTCCAACCGCCTCAGGACGTCGAGGTAGACCCCGGTGAAGCCGTCGAGTTCGTCGCCGTCGAGGTCGCCGAGGTGGTGCACGAATCTGTTCGGGTAGATGTGCACCTCGACAGGCCATCGTGCCGCGAACGGGACGAACGCGGTGAACGCGTCGGTGCGCACGATGACGCGGGCGCCATCGGCCACTTCCTGCTTTAGCAGATCGCCGAAAAGGTTGGTGTCGTAGCGCATTCGGTGTTCGTGCGCCTTTCCCAGCATGGTGGCCGTGCGCGGCGTCAGGTAGGGGTAGCCGTAGATCTGTCCGTGCGGGTGCGTCAGCGTCACCCCGATCTCTTCGCCGCGGTTCTCGAAACAGAACACCTGCTCGATTCCCGGGACGGCCATCAGGTCGGTGGTGCGGTGGCGCCATGCCTCGACAACCAGCCGCGCATGGGCCGAACTCAAGCCCGCGAACGAGCCGGTGTGCGAGCTGGAGAAGCAGATGACCTCGCAGCGCCCGTGTCCCGGGGCGGAGGCGAAGCCGGCGGGGGCGGGGGCGAGGGCCCGGGTCGCGCCCGTGGCGTCCGGGCCGCCGGAGAGGCTCGGGAACCGGTTCTCGAAGACGACCACGTCATAGTCGGGGGCGGGCACCTCGCTGGTCAGTCCCGTCGGGCCGGGACACAAGGGGCACTGGTCGGCGGGCGGCTTGTACGTGCGGTCCTGGCGCTGTGCCGCGATGATCACCCACTGCCCGGTGGATCGGTCGAACCGTAGCTGCGACGGGTCGGGGTCGCGCTGCGGCAGGGGCCGGCGATCCGTGACCGGCGCCGGACGGTTGCCGGGCAGCGAGAAGAACAGCAGCTCACGTCCGTCGGCCAGCTCCGCCCGCGTCGGCCCCATGACGTCGAACATTAGCCTGGGCGCACCAAAAAGCTGCGGCAAAGCTTGACGGGCGACGAAGATGGAAGGAATGACCGAGCCGATTTCCGCCCGCGTAGCCGTCTACTTCGACTTCGACAACATCGTGATCTCGCGGTACGACCAGATGAGCGGGCGGGGCTCATTCCAGCGCGACAGGGCGAAGGGGTCCGACCGGCACACCGACCGGCGTTCGCGCGCCAGGGTGGACGTCGGCGCGATCCTCGACTTCGCCTCGTCGTTCGGGACACTGGTGCTCACCCGCGCCTACGCGGACTGGTCGGCCGACGTCAACGCCGGCTACCGCGGGCAACTGGTGGCCCGGGCGGTCGATCTGGTGCAGCTGTTCCCCGCGGCGGCGTACGGGAAGAACGCCGCGGACATCCGGCTCGCCGTCGACGCGGTCGAGGACATGTTCCGGCTGCCCGACCTGACCCATGTGGTGATCGTGGCGGGCGACTCCGACTACATCCCGCTCGCGCAGCGCTGCAAACGGCTCGGCCGCTACGTGGTGGGGATCGGGGTGGCGGGTTCGTCGAGCCGGTCGCTGGCGGCGGCGTGCGACGATTTCGTCGTCTAC
This sequence comes from uncultured Mycobacteriaceae bacterium, assembly GCA_903927745.1. GTDB lineage: Bacteria > Actinomycetota > Actinomycetes > Mycobacteriales > Mycobacteriaceae > Mycobacterium. Next base: position 9,211 of record CAIYOH010000332.1, on the reverse strand, counting down.
GACGCGCTGCCCGGGGTTCCCAGAGCCGAGCCCGAACCCACGGACGCTCAGGCAACCTCGGCGAAGCGGAAAACCGCGCCGCTCAAGGACGCTGAGCCCGCTGGACCCGACGACCCCGAGGCGCCGGACCTGCAGGCTGGCGCCACCGCGGTGCTGACGCGCGCGCTGCAAATCGGTCTGGAGAAAGACGATGTCGAGTGGTTGCACAACTCGGAGGTCAAGGCGCAGATGAAGCGGATGGATCCATCGTTCAGCGAAAAATCCCTGGGGTTCAAGTCGTTCAGCGACTTTCTGCGTTCCCGGTCCGATGTCGTCGAGCTCGACGAGACGTCGACGACGCGGCTGGTGCGGCTGCGCCTGCCAGGGTGAATACCCCGGCGCGAGCGGGGTTCAGGGAGTGCCTCAGAGCGACCCGAGGGCCTGGGGAACCATGTAGAGCCCGAAGCCGATGACGACGAGGCATAGCGCGCGGGTGATGTATTTGCGGAGTCCCCGCATGCGCCATTGTTCCGGCAGCGCTCGGGCTTCCAGCGCCAGCAGCAGCCCCAGCACGATGGGCAGCAGCAGGGCATTCATCACTTCGACGTCGACTGCCAGGTCGATCAGGTTGACGCTGGCCAGGACGAGCGCCGCGCCGACGATGTGCGTCAACGCATAGGTGGCGTAAAACTTGGCGGTGGCGCGGCTGGGGCGCTCGTTGAGGGTGTGCCGCCACCCGAAGGTCTCCGCGAGCCCCCACGCGCCGGCCAGAGAGGCGACGATCGCGGCGACAAGCGCCGCGCCCAGCATCCCCATGCCGAACAACACGGTGCCGCCGATACGGCCCAGGTACGGGGTGAGGGCGTTCGAGATGTCCCCGACCGTCTGCAGCGGCGTCTCGGGATTGTCCTTGCCGATCGTCGCGGCGACGGTCACGACCACCGCGATCATGATCACTTGGGTCAGCACGGCGCCGGCGGCGGTGTCGTGCCGCTCCTGGCGGATCGTGGCCTCCGACAGGTGCTTGTCGATCACCGCGCCCTGCTGGTAGAAGACCATCCACGGCATGATGACCGCGCCGACGTTGGCCGCGACCAACAGCAGATACGACGAGTTGTCCAGCGGCATGGACCGCAGGCCCGCGGCGAGTGCTCCCATGTCGGGCCGCGCCATCACCATGGCGACCAGGAAGGCCAGTTCGGCCGCGCCCACGGCGAGGCCGATGCGTTCGACGCGGCGGTAGCTTCCGGTCATGGCCAGCGTCAGCAGCGCGGCGGTGGCGACAGGGATGCTCACCCAACGCGAGACACCGAAGAGTTCGCCCACCCCGGCCACGCCGGCGAATTCGGTGAGTAGCGCTCCGATCGCCGAGGCGAACAAGGTGAACGCCGACAGCAACGCCCAGCCGCGGCCGAACCGTTCCCGGATCAGCGCGGCGTGCCCCTTGCCGGTGACGATGCCCAGCCGGATGGTCATCTCCTGCACCACGTACAGGATCGGTATCAGGATCAGTTGCGGCAGAACCATGCGATAGCCCCACTGGGCGCCGGACTGCGACGCGGTGATCAGCGAACCCGCATCGGTGTCGGCCAGCATCACCACCAGACCCGGGCCCCACACCGTGAGCAGTCCCCACCGCAGCCACCGGCGGGGCCGGGATACCGAGTGTGCCGACTCCGCCTCCCGTGCGGTTGTATCGGTCACTGGTGATTAACTCCTTCGTGCGGACGCGGCGATGATGCTGAACTAAGCCTAGCCTAACCACCGAACCTGCCGTAGTACGGTCTAGTCCGAGGTGAGTGATGAACAACCTACGAATACTCCAAGCCCTCCGGCTCAAGGGTCGGGCCCACGAATCCGACGTCGCCTCGACCCTGAACGCCGACGTCAGCGAGATCCGGGGCGCGATCGCGGGTCTGGTTCAGGCCGGTCTGGTGACGCAGGGCACCATGCTCACGCTGTCCCCCGGCGGGCGCGATCACCTCGCGCACTTGCTTGCCGACGAACGATCGTCGGTGGATTCGTCGGCGATGGCGGCGACCTATGCGGAGTTCCGATCGGTGAACGCCGCCTTCAAGGCCCTCGTGACGGACTGGCAACTCAGAGACGGGACGCCCAACGACCACACCGACTCCAGCTACGACGATGCGGTGCTGGCCCGACTCGACGCGGTGCACGACGAGGTCCTGCGGATCGTCGCCGCCGCCGCCGCGCAGGTCCCGCGGCTGAGCACCTACGGCACCAAGCTCACGACCGCCTGGGAGCGGGTGATGGCCGGCGACGTCGCGTGGCTGACGCGCCCGATCGCCGACTCCTACCACACCGTGTGGTTCGAGTTGCACGAGGAACTGATCGGCGCCTCGGGCCTGTCCCGGCAGGAGGAAGCGCATGCCGGACATGCGGGCTAGGGCCGGCGTGGCGGATGATCCGGTGACCGACGAGTCCATCGAGCAGTTCCGGGCACGGGTGCGCGATTGGTGCGAGCACCACGTGCCCACCGACTGGCGAGCGACTCAGGGCGACGCCGACGAAGACTCGGAGATCGCCTTTCAGCGCCAGTGGCGCGACACGCTGCGGGCCGGGGGTTTTCTGGCCCCGGCCTGGCCCAGGAACCTGGGCGGCTGCGATCTGCCGCTGGCCAAGCAAGCCGTCCTCGCCGAGGAGATGGCGCGGGCAGACGCTCCCCGGCTGTCGGCCTATCAGGTGGCGATCTTCAACGCCGCCCCGGCGATCCTGCACTTCGGAACCGACGATCAGCAGCGCCGCTTTCTCACCGGGATCCTCGACGGCGAGGTGTGGTGTCAGGGTTTCTCCGAGCCGGGCGCGGGGTCGGATCTGGCGGCCCTGTCCACCCGGGCCGACAGGCGGGGGGACGTCTACGTGCTCAACGGTCAGAAGATCTGGACCAGTTGGGCTAAGCACGCCGACTGGTGCATCATTCTGGTCCGCACCGATCGTGAGGCCCCCAAACGCCGGGGTATCAGCTATCTGCTGATGGACATGCACAGCCCGGGGATCACGGTGCGGCCGATCACGCAGGCCACCGGTGCTAGGGACTTCTGCGAGATGTTCCTCAACGATGTCGAAGTCCCTGTCGCCAACCTTCTCGGCCCGGAGAACGGCGGCTGGCAGGTCGCCGCCACCACCCTGGCCTTCGAGCGGGGGGTCGCGATTCTGGAACTCGCCGAGCGCCTGCACCGCATGGGGTTACGGCATCTCATCGACAGCGCTGCCGGGTGGACGCTGGACGACGGCACCCCCGTCCTGTCCGACCCGGCGGTCCGCGAGCGGCTGGCCGGATTCCATGGTGAGGTGCAGATCCTTCGGGCGATGTGCCGGCGTCTGATCGACGCCATGACGGGCGGCCGCGGCACGGGCGCCGAAGCCTCGATGATCAAGCTGTACTACAGCGAACTGCTGCAGCGCCTCATGAACTACGCCACCGAACTTCGCGGCCTCCCCGCGCAAGTCCAGCACCCCCTGATCCTGTCCGCCGGATGGGAGTCCGGCAGCTGGCTCGGCGACTTCCTGAACTCGTTCGGATGGACGATCCCCGGTGGCTCGAATGAGATCCAGCGCAACATCATCGGCGAGCAGCACCTCGGTCTGCCCCGTGAGCCGCGCGCGCCGGGCGAGACCTGAGGGAGATTCGTGGTGGATCAACACGCTGAACTCGGCGATCTGCGGGAGATGCTGCGTGAGGTGTTCGACGAACGCGCCTCGTCCGAAAGGGTCCGCGCCGTGCTGGATTCGCCGGAGGCCTTCGATGCCGACTTGTGGCGCACGGCAGCGGAATTAGACCTGATCGGGCTGCTGGTGCCCGAGGAGTTCGGCGGCGTGGGTGCGGGCCTGGCCGAGATCTCCGTCGTGCTGCATGAGTTAGGCCGCCGCGTGGTGCGGCTGCCGTTCATCTCCAGCGCCGTGCTGGCGCCGGTCGCCCTGCTCGCCGGGGACAACGCCACACTGGCCGCCGAGATGCTGCCCGCCCTGGCCGGGGGTCAGCGTCGTTGCGCGGTGGTCTTCGGCGGCCCGCAGGGCCAGCCCGATCCGGCGACATGGACGATCACGGCGCTCGACCGACGGGGCCACTACATCCTTGACGGCACGGCCGGCTTCGTGCTCGACGCCCCGGACGCCGATGACCTGATCGTCGCCGCGCGAGGCCCCGATGGGGTGGTGATCGCCGCCGTGGAGGCGGGCGCGGGCGCCGATAACGCCACCGTTGACGCCGCCGTCACCACAGACCGCACCCGCCGGCTTGGCACGGTGGCCTTCTCCGGAGTGCCCGTGAGCCCCGATCGCGTACTGGCACGCGGGGAACGGGCGCTCGACGTGCTGGCGAGACTGCAGTCGGTGGCGTCCTTCTCGATCGCCTGCGATGCGGCCGCCGTGGCGGAACGCGCGATGGACGAGACGGCGGCCTACGCACAGGTGCGCTATCAGTTCGGCCGTGCCATCGGCTCCTTCCAGGCAATCAAGCACAAGTGCGCGAACATGGCCGTGTCGATCGAAACCAGCAAGGCAGCGCTCTCGCTGGCCCTCGACGGGTTGACCCTCAACGGCCCATCCGGTGCCGAGACCAGTGCCGTCTCCACCGCCAAGGCCTACGTCTGCGACTCAGCGGTCACCGTGTGCACCGACGCGGTGCAGGCGCACGGCGGCATCGGCTTCACCTGGGAACACGACGCCCACCTGTGGCTCAAACGCGCCCTGCTCGACCGCGCGCTGTTCGGGTCTCCGTCCTGGCATCGCCGCCGGGTCGCCGACGTGGTGCTGCCCCCGCCGAGCGCGTAACTAAGCTGATCGGAGCAGAAAGGACAGCTCCGTGGCCCCGCTGACCGAGGACGAGCAACTGCTCGTCAAGACCGTGCGTCAGTTCGTCGACCGGGACGTCAAACCGGTGGTGAGCGAACTCGAGCACGCCAACGAATACCCGGGCGAGTTGATCGAGACCATGAAGCAGATCGGCATCTACGGTCTGGCCATCCCCGAGGAGTACGGCGGGGCGGCGGTGTCGATGCCCTGCTACGTGCACGTCACCGAGGAACTCGCCCGCGGCTGGATGAGCCTGGCCGGCGCGATGGGCGGTCACACCGTGGTGGCGAAGCTGCTCCTGGAGTTCGGGACCGAGGACCAGAAGCGAAAGTATCTGCCGCGCATGGCGACCGGTGAGATCCGCGCCACGATGGCGCTGACCGAACCGGGCGGCGGTTCGGATCTGCAGGCGATGTCCACCACCGCGACCAGAGACGGCGACTCCTACGTCGTACGCGGTAGCAAGACGTGGATCAGCAACGCCCGCCGGTCCGGGTTGATCGCGTTGCTGTGCAAGACCAACCCCAAGGCGACTCCGCGCCACAGCGGGATCTCGATCCTGCTCGTCGAACCGGGCCCTGGGCTCGAGATCTCGCGGGACCTGCCCAAGCTGGGCTACAAGGGTGTCGAGAGCTGCGAGCTGTCGTTCGACGGCTACCGCGCCGGCGCGGGCGCCCTCCTCGGTGGGGTTGAGGGCCAGGGCTTCGCTCAGATGATGAAGGGCCTCGAAATCGGGCGCATTCAGGTCGCGGCCCGGGCGCTCGGAGTCGGTCGCGCCGCGTGCGAGGACGCTCTGGCGTATGCGCAGGTGCGGGAGAGCTTCGGCAAGCCGATCTGGAAACACCAGTCGGTGGGGAACTTGCTCGCCGAGATGGCCACCAAACTCACCGCCGCCCGCCAACTGACACTGCTGGCCGCCGAGCGGGCCGAAACCGGCCAGCGGTGCGATCTGGAAGCCGGGATGGCCAAATTGTTCGCCTCCGAAGCCGCGATGCAGATCGCCTTGGACGCGGTGCGGGTGCACGGCGGCTACGGCTACTCGACGGAATACTCCGTCGAACGCTACTTCCGCGACGCCCCGCTGATGATCGTCGGCGAGGGCACCAACGAGATCCAGCGCAACGTCATCGCCGCGCAGCTTGTCGAGCGGGGCCTGCCCAGCTTTTAGCGGAGCCGCCGTCACCTCGACGTCCCGACCGGTCGCGGCGACGGGAGCGTGACCGGCGCGAGCAGTGTTAGCGTCATCGGCATGACCCTGAACAACATCGCCCTGACAACCCTCGACGGCACGCCGACCACCCTGGCCGAATTGTCCGGTGGAGCAACGCTGATCGTGAACGTCGCCTCCAAGTGCGGATTGACCCCGCAGTACACGGCCCTGGAGAAGCTCGCCCAGGATTACGGCGACCGCGGCCTGACGGTCGTCGGCGTCCCGTGCAATCAGTTCATGGGCCAGGAACCGGGCACAGCCGAGGAGATCCAGCAATTCTGCTCGACGACCTACGGAGTGACCTTCCCGTTGCTGGAGAAGACCGACGTCAACGGCGACGGCCGCCACCCGCTCTATACCGAACTGACCAAGTCCGCCGATGCCGCCGGCGAGGCGGGCGACATCCAATGGAACTTCGAGAAGTTCCTCGTCTCCCCCGACGGCACGGTGGTCAATCGATTCCGGCCCAAGACCGCACCCGACGCACCCGAGGTCATCAGCGCCATCGAGGCCGTGCTGCCCCAGTAGGCCGGTATCGGGCGCGAATCACGGCGCCTTGCCACCGATGAAGTCCATGACCACGCGCGTCACCTCCGGTGAATACAGCAGCGACAAGTGGCCCAGCCCCTCGACGGCCACGTCGTTGCCGCCCCGATCGGACAACCGGCTTGTGGACGGCGGATACACGATGTTGTCGTGCGTCGAATAGACGCTCAGTGTCGGCGAAATCACGGTCCGGTTCCGGCGGGCGGCGGCGAACTGACCCCCGCGCAATTCGTCGCCCACCTTGCCCAGGATCGGCCCCCGCCACCTCACCCCGTCGTGCGGGGTTCCAATGGTGACGCAGTGCGCGACGCGGCTCATGCCGGCAGGAGAATGCGAATACTCGAGGCAGACCAGCCCACCCAGTGAGTGGGCGACGAGGTCCACTTTCTCTGCGCCCGTCTCGGCGCAGACCCGGTCGATGAAGCGGCCGAGCCGGGGTATGTTGCGGTCCACGGTCTCCCACCACGGATAGTTGAAGCCGTACAGCGGTCCTGCGGACGCCGTGCGGAATTGCCTCGCCATCCACCAGAAGTCGGCTCGATTCTGGAAATATCCGTGGACGAAGATCACGGGAGTTCCGTCACCGCCGCCGAAGGTGCGCCCGACGAAGAAGTACAGCGGGATCAGCGGCTGTGTGATCAGCACGTAGTACAACTCGCGCGCCATCGACGCCGCGTGGCTCTGTCCCGGCCATACAGAGACGTGGGCGAACATCAGGGAGAACGACCCGACGAGGTAGATCAGCGCCGGGACGAGCAGGACGACGAGTACACCCGCGGCGGCCCATGTGGCGGTCTCAAGCGTCACGGCGGAATCCTAAGCTGCCGAGCATCGGTACAGTCAGGAATTCCGCGATGAAAAACCCCTGACCTGCTGGTGGCAGGTACTGGATTCGAACCAGTGTAGCTTGCGCGACGGATTTACAGTCCGCTCCCATTGGCCGCTCGGGCAACCTGCCGCCTAGCAGGGTACAACGAGTAGACAGAATACAAACGGCCACCACCAGACGAAAGGACGAAACCCATGGCGGACTCGTCGTTCGACATCGTCAGCAAGGTCGACCGCCAGGAGGTCGACAACGCGCTCAACCAGGCCGCCAAGGAGCTGGCCACCCGCTTCGACTTCCGCGGCACCGACACCACGATCGAGTGGAAGGGCGACGAGGCGATCGAGCTCACGTCGTCGACGGAAGAGCGCGTCAAGGCCGCCGTCGACGTCTTCAAGGAGAAGCTGGTGCGCCGCGACATCTCGATGAAAGCGTTCGACGCCGGCGAGCCGCAGCCCTCCGGCAAGACCTACAAGGTCAACGGCACCCTCAAGCAGGGCATCACGAGCGAGAATGCCAAGAAGGTCACCAAGATCATCCGCGACGACGGACCCAAGGGCGTCAAGACGCAGATCCAGGGCGACGAGATCCGGGTTACCAGCAAGAAACGCGACGACCTGCAGGCCGTCATCGCCCTGCTCAAGCAGGCCGACCTGGACGTAGCGCTGCAGTTCGTCAACTATCGGTAGGCCGCGGCCGTAACGCCACGGCGAAAAATAGTGCGGTTTTTCGCCGTGGCGTTACGCTCGGCGGGCGAGAAGAGGCCCGAGACGCGAAGCGAGGTTCACCGTGACCCCCACGCCGCCGGCTGACGACGCCTGCGTCGACGTCATCATCGTCGGCGCCGGCATCTCCGGGATCGACGCGGCCTACCGCATCGCCGAGCGCAACCCGGGACTGACCTACGCCATTCTGGAGCGGCGCGCCCGCATCGGCGGAACCTGGGACCTGTTCCGATACCCGGGCGTGCGCTCCGACAGCAGCATCTTCTCGCTGAGCTTCCCCTTCGAGCCGTGGACACGCAGAGAGGGAGTCGCCGACGGCGACCACATCCGCGACTACCTGACCGCCACCGCGCACAAGCACGGCATCGACCGCCACATCCGGTTCGGCAGCCATGTGCGCTCGGCGGACTGGGATTCGTCCACCGACACCTGGACGGTCATCGTCGACGAGGAGGGGGCGCACGACGGCGCCCAGCAGCATTACCGAAGCCGGTTCGTGTTCTTCGGCAGCGGCTACTACAACTACGACGAGGGCTACACGCCTGAGTTCCCCGGCATCGAGCGCTTCGGCGGCACCGTCGTGCACCCGCAGCACTGGCCCGAGGACCTGGACTACACGGGCAAGAAAGTCGTCATCATCGGCAGCGGCGCGACGGCGGTGTCGCTAGTGCCGTCCATGTCCGGTCGGGCCGCGAAGGTGACCATGCTGCAACGCTCACCGACGTATCTGGTGTCGGCATCCCGATACGGCAAGGTCGCCGCCGTCGCCCGGATGGTTCTGCCCCGCCGCGCCGCTCACCAGGTGATCCGCATGTACAGCGCACTGACCGAGGCCGCGTTCTTCCGCTTCTCCCGACGGGCACCGGGTGCGGTGAAGTGGCTGCTGCGGCGCAAGGCGATCAGCAGCCTGCCCCCCGGGTATGACGTCGACGTCCACTTCAAGCCGCGCTACAACCCCTGGGATCAGCGGATGTGCCTGATCCCCGACGCCGACCTGTATGAGGCGATCGGCGGCGGCCGCGCCGAGGTGGTCACCGACCACATCGACCACTTCGACGCCACCGGCATCGCGTTGACATCCGGCGGGCACCTCGATGCCGACGTCGTGGT
>CAIYOH010000331.1 GCA_903927745.1 uncultured Mycobacteriaceae bacterium | reverse complement strand
TCGCGGCGGCGGCCCCCGACGAGGTATCGACGGCGATCACGACGCTGTTCTGCGACTACGGTCGGAAGTACCAGGCGCTGAGCGAGCGGGCGGCGGCGTTCCATTCCCAGTTCGCGGCGGCCCTCTCGGGCGGCGGGCTGATGTACGAAGCGGCCGAGGCCGCGAACGCCGCGCCGTTGTCCGGTCCAGCGCTGATTCCGGTGAATCTGGACCTACGCGTTCCCGTCGACGCAGGTCTGAGTTTCAGTCTTCCTGCGATCACGCTCCCGCAGTCCACCATTCCCGCGTTCAGCGCCCCCGGAGTCAGCGGCGGCCCTATCACCATCCCGCCCATCACGATCGCCGCCACCCCCGTCGACATCACGGTGGGTCCGACGACGCTTAACCTCGGCATCACCGGCACCCTCGGCCCCCTGACGAATCTGCCGTTGATCGACATCAGGCCGGCGCCGGGCTCCGGAGGCCTGGGATTACCGGGCTTTGACGCCGCGGTCAACGTTCCCGCGATTCCGGTGAATCTCACCATGAACGTCCCCGCGTCCGTCCCCCTCACCGGGTCCGTCGGGACGGTCGAGATCGAGGCCTTTTCGATTCCTCCTTTCCCGTTGTCGCTCTCGGGCAGGGCAGGATGGTTCGACGTCCTCGGCTATAACATCGATTTCTCCTCCGTCGGGCCTATCCCCCTGGGACCGATCACAATCAGCTCGCTTCCGCTGAGCCTCGTCGCAGGAAGCCCAGCGTTGGCGATACCCATCACCGGTGCCATCGGTGGAGGCGGCTTCTCTGTTGCCGACATCCCACAGCTCCTCGGCTTCGGGAATGCGACGGCTGGTCCTGCGCCGGGTTTCGGCAGCACCGGTGGCAATGCCAGCGGCCCGGGCCTGCTCGGCGGGGGCAACACGTTCAGCCCTCCCGGGATCCCGTTGAACCTCGACTTGAGCGTGCCCCTCGACCTGTCCATCACCAGTGCCCCGATCTCGTTCACCGTCAACGTCCCGGAAATTCCCGCGATCCCGGTGACCGGTTATTTCAGCGCCGATTTCGTCGGGCTCGGCATCATCGGTTTCCCCATCGCGTCGCCGAGCGCCATCGGTCCGATCGGCGTCTCTCCGATCACCTTGACCGTCAACCCGGTGGACGTCACCGTGGGCGGCCCGACGACTACGCTCGGGATTCACGCGACCGGCAGCATCGGGTCGGTGGGCATGCCGGTCATCGACATCAAGCCGGGGCCGGGCGGGCTCGACGCCGCGATCGGTATTCCCGCAACGCCGTTGAACCTCAACGTGAGTGTCCCCGTCGACGTGCCCCTCACCGGCACTGTCGGGTCCATCATCGTCGACCCGGTCACCGTGTCGCCAGTCAACGTCAACCTCACCAACGGGCAGGACGGGATCTCCTACACCGCCATCACGGGCGCCGTCGGCCCGATCACAACCCCGGCCGTCACCATCAACCCCATCGATTTCAACCTTCTGGTGGGCGGGCCGAGTTCGGCGGTGGCACTCTCGTTGACCAGCGTCACGGGCCCGGCCAGCATCCCCGTTGGCGGCGCCGGCCCAGGGCTGTTCGGCCTCGCCCCGCTCAGCCTTCCCGCGCTGCCGGTGAGTCTCCACGCCACCGGCCCCGTCGACATCCCCGTCAGCGGCACTATCGGTCCGATCACCACCACCGGCGGCACCGTGGATGTTCCCCAGAGCTTCGGCCTGACGGTGCTCGGCATCGTCGAGCTACCGGTCATCTCGACCACGCTGAGCAACCCGATCCCGACCGGGGGCCAGGTTCTCTCGATCAACTTCGACCTTGTGCAGACGCTGGACCTCACCGTCGCGGACACCCTGAGGGCCTCGGGGATTCTCGGCAACGGTCCGTGGCAGATTCTGCTCGACTCGCTGTCCCGCTGAGCCCCCTAGCGACCGGTCGCGGCGGCCCGTCTGGACGAAGCGTCGTCGCCAGTGTTATCCTGGCCTGAGTTAATAGAAATTAACTGAATGGCCGCAACCGGAACACCGGACGATCCCGGGAAAAATGGTCTGGACCAAAACGTGAGCTTATCGTTCGCCGACGAGCACCGTCGGCTCGTCGGGGAACTGAACGCCAGGCTGGCAGCCGCGGCGCGCGGCGGCAACAAGCGCGCCCGGGAGCGCCACGTCAGCCGCGGCAAACTGCTGCCCCGCGACCGCGTCGATCGCCTGCTGGACCCGGGCAGCCCGTTTCTGGAGCTGTCTGCGCTGGCGGCCACCGGGATGTACGGCGACGAGTCGCCGGGGGCAGGAATCATCACCGGGATCGGCCGGGTGTCGGGCCGCGAGTGCGTGATCGTCGCCAACGACGCGACGGTCAAGGGCGGCACCTACTACCCGGTGACCGTCAAGAAGCACCTGCGGGCGCAGGAGATCGCGCTGCAGAACCTGCTGCCGTGCGTCTATCTCGTCGACTCCGGCGGTGCGTTCCTGCCCCGCCAAGACGAGGTGTTCCCCGACCGCGAGCATTTCGGGCGGATCTTCTACAACCAGGCGACCATGAGCGCCAAGGGGATTGCGCAGGTGGCAGCGGTGCTGGGGTCGTGCACCGCCGGCGGCGCGTACGTGCCCGCCATGAGCGACGAGGCCGTCATCGTCCGCGAACAGGGCACGATCTTCCTCGGCGGCCCGCCCCTGGTGAAGGCCGCCACCGGGGAGATCGTCACCGCCGAAGACCTCGGGGGCGGCGACCTGCACTCGCGGGTGTCCGGTGTCACCGACCACCTGGCCGACGACGACGAACACGCGCTGCGGATCGTCCGGTCGATCGCCGCGACCTTCGGCCCGCGCGAGCCCGCCCAGTGGGAGGTGCAGGTGCCGATCGAGGCCACGCACTCCCAGACCGAGCTCTACGACATCGTGCCCCCCGATCCGAGGGTGCCCTACGACGTGCGTGAGGTCATCGTGCGCCTGGTCGATGGCGGAGCGTTCAGCGAATTCAAGGCCAACTACGGCAAGTCCCTGGTCACGGCATTCGCCCACATCCACGGCCACCCGGTCGGGATCGTCGCCAACAACGGCGTGCTGTTCAGCGAATCCGCTGTCAAGGGAGCGCATTTCATCGAGTTGTGCGACAAGCGCAAGGTTCCGTTGTTGTTCTTGCAGAACATCGCCGGGTTCATGGTCGGCCGCGACTACGAGGCCGGCGGAATCGCCAAGCACGGCGCCAAAATGGTCACCGCCGTCGCGTGCGCCCGGGTGCCGAAGCTGACCGTGGTGATCGGCGGGTCCTACGGCGCGGGCAACTACTCCATGTGCGGCCGGGCATATTCGCCGCGCTTTCTGTGGATGTGGCCCAACGCGCGGATCTCGGTGATGGGCGGTGAGCAGGCCGCGTCGGTGCTGGCCACCGTCCGCGGCGAGCAACTCACCGCGTCGGGCACACCGTGGTCGGCCGACGAGGAAGAAGCCTTCAAGGCGCCGATCCGGGAGCAATACGAGGACCAGGGCAATCCCTACTACTCCACCGCGCGACTCTGGGACGACGGCATCATCGACCCCGCCGACACCAGGACCGCTGTGGGACTTGCGCTGTCGGTGTGCGCCCACGCCCCCCTGGAACCGGTTTCCTACGGCGTCTTCCGGATGTGAGGCGATCATGGGTGAGGCGATGAGTGCAGCCATGTTCGACACCGTCCTCGTCGCCAACCGCGGCGAAATCGCGGTGCGCATGATCCGCACCCTGCGCCGTATGGGCATCCGGTCGGTCGCCGTCTACAGCGACGCCGACGCCGGCGCCCGTCATGTGCAGGAGGCCGACGAGGCGGTTCGGGTGGGGCCCGCCGCCGCGCGGGAAAGCTACCTCGACATCGCTCGCGTGCTCGACGCCGCCGCGCGCACAGGGTCCCAGGCGATCCATCCCGGCTACGGATTCCTGTCGGAGAACACCGATTTCGCCGCGGCGTGCCACCACGCCGGGGTGGTGTTCCTGGGGCCCCCCGCGCGCGCGATCCGGATCATGGGCGACAAGATCGCCGCCAAGACCGCCGTCGCCGCCTTCGGGGTGCCCGTCGTACCCGGTGTGGCGAAGCCGGGGCTGACCGACGACGACCTACTCGCCGCGGCCGGCGAGGTCGGCTATCCGGTGCTGGTCAAGCCGTCCGCCGGTGGGGGCGGCAAGGGCATGCGGCTGGTGGAGGACCCGGCGCGACTACCCGACGCGCTGATCAGCGCCCGCAGGGAGGCCGCCTCCGCGTTCGGCGACGATGCGCTCTTCCTGGAGCGGTTCGTGTTGCGGCCCCGGCACATCGAGGTCCAGGTGCTCGCCGACACCCACGGCGGCGTGGTGCATCTGGGGGAACGCGAATGCAGCCTGCAACGGCGCCACCAGAAGGTGATCGAGGAGGCGCCGTCGCCGCTGCTCGATGCGCCGACCCGCGCGCGGATCGGCGCCGCCGCCTGCGACACCGCCCGCAGCGTCGACTACGTCGGCGCTGGCACGGTGGAGTTCATCGTCTCCGCCGAACGCCCCGACGAGTTCTTCTTCATGGAGATGAACACCCGACTACAGGTGGAGCATCCGGTGACCGAGGCGATCACCGGACTCGATCTGGTGGAGTGGCAGCTGCGGGTGGCCGCCGGTGAGAAGCTGGCCTTCGCCCAGGACGAGATCGAACTGCGCGGGCACGCGATCGAGGCCAGGGTGTACGCCGAGGACCCGGCCCGGGGTTTCCTGCCCACCGGGGGTCGGGTGCTGCAGGTGGTCGAGCCGGGCGGCGCCGGCGTGCGGGTCGACTCGTCGTTGCAGCCCGGCACGATCGTCGGCAGCGACTACGACCCGATGCTGAGCAAGGTGATCGCACACGGTGGCGACCGTGACGAGGCGCTCGTCACGCTGGACGCGGCGCTGGCCCACACGGCCGTCCTCGGCGTGCAGACCAACATCGAATTCCTGCGGTTCCTGCTCGCCGACGAGCGGGTGCGCACCGGCGACCTGGACACCGCGCTGCTCGACGAGCGCGCAACGCACTTCGCTCCACTGCCGGTGCCCGACGACGTGCTCGCCGCCGCCGGGCTCTACCGCCAGTGGGCCCTGTCCCTCGAGGCGGGCGCGACCCCGGGCAACCTCTGGGCCGCGCCCACCGGATGGCGGATCGGCGGGGCCCCCGCACCTGTGCGGACCAAGATCCACGCCCCCCTGCGCGGCGCAACCGTGGCGGTGTGGCCCGGCTCCGGAACCATGCGGGTCCAGGTCGGCGACGGCGAGATCCTCACCGGCAGTGCGCACGTCGGTGAGGGACGAATGTGGGTGACGCTGGACGGGCTGCGCCGCGAATACCGGTGCGCCTACGCCGACGGGCACCTGTGGATCGCCGATGAGCGAGGAACCTGGAACCTACGCGAAGCTGAGGAACACACGAGTCACCGCGGGGCCGGCGAGCGGAGTGCCGAGATCCTGAGTCCCATGCCCGGCAGCGTCATCGCCGTCGGAGTCGACTCCGGAGTCCTGGTGTCCGAGGGCGACGTGGTGGTGGTGGTGGAGGCCATGAAGATGGAACATTCGCTGGCCGCGCCGGTATCGGGCCGCGCGGAGGTGTTGGTGTCGGTGGGCGATCAGGTGAAGGTTGACCAGGTGCTGGCGCGGCTGACACCTGACGCCGAAACGGATGCGGATAAGCCTGCAATCAAGGAGGACGGGACATGACGATATCGATGACGACGGCAACGCTGCCCAGCGAGTACGAGGAACTCCGCCAGACGGTGGCCGAGTTCGCGCGCACCGTGGTCGCCCCCGTGTCGGCCAAACACGACGAGGAGCACAGCTTCCCGTACGACGTCGTCGCCCAGATGGGTGAGATGGGGCTGTTCGGGCTGCCGTTCCCGGAGGAGTACGGCGGCATGGGCGGTGACTACTTCGCGCTGTCGCTGGCTATCGAGGAACTCGGCAAGGTCGACCAGTCGGTGGCTATCACGCTGGAGGGGGCCGCCAGCCTGGGCGCGATGCCCATCTACCGGTTCGGCACGGAGGAGCAGAAGCAGAAGTGGCTGCCGGACCTCACATCCGGGCGGGCGCTCGCCGGGTTCGGGCTCACCGAAGCGGGCGGTGGTTCGGACGCCGGGGCCACCCGCACCACCGCCCGCCTCGACGGCGGCGAGTGGGTGATCACCGGCAGCAAGCAATTCATCACCAACTCGGGTACCGACATCACGTCGCTGGTCACGGTCACCGCGGTCACGGG
>CAIYOH010000330.1 GCA_903927745.1 uncultured Mycobacteriaceae bacterium | reverse complement strand
TGGCCACGTTCGACCCGAACGCCGGCTGGTTCGGCTACTTCAGTACCTGGGGTTGGCAGTTCCTCGCCTCCGGGATTCCCGTCAGCCTCCTCGCTGTCGAAGCCCAATACGCCACAGCCCACGCTATCGGGGGGCTGGGCGAAGTCGGACTAGGCCTGACGCAGGGCGGCACAAGTCTGGCGTACGCGGAGGCGCAGTTGGCCGGCGTGCTGGGCGCCATCGGGTCGGGCGAAGCGCCCACCGCGGCGCTGGGTGTCGCGGTGACGATCGGCAGGCTGTCCGCCCCCGCCAGCGTGGTGGGGCTGCTGCCTGCCGCGGAGTCCCCGGTGCGGCTCGCGGCGGCGGTGTCGGCGCTGCCCGCGGAAACGCCTCCGTGGCTGGGCATGCCGATGACCCCGATGGTCGCGCCCGGGGGTGCGACCGGCAAGCGCGGTCGCGAGGGGCGTGATTACGATGACATCGAGTACGGCGCGGAGCTACTGGGAACGTTCATGCAACGGCCGCCCTCGGCGGGATAGCTTGTCTGGCACCAAGACTTAGGGAGGCGTCATTGAGGACCACCGGCTCTGACGATGATGTGAGTACGGCGTGAAGGGCCGCGCCAAGGCCCTCGCGGCTGCCCTGACCGGCGGGGGTCTCACCGCGGTCGCCGGCTGGGATCTGGTGCAGCGCAACCACTCCATCCTGCGCAACTATCCCATCATCGGGCATCTGCGGTTCATCCTTGAGGCGGTGGGCCCGGAGTTGCGGCAGTACATCGTCACCGACAACGACTCCGAGCGCCCGTTCAGCCGCGACCAGCGCCGCTGGGTGTACGCGTCGTCGAAGGAGGAGAACCGCTACTTCGGCTTCGGTAGCGACAACGACCTGGAGCGGGTGCCGAACTACATCATCATCAAGCACTCGGCGTTCCCGGTCCCGGCCCCCGCGGGCGAGCCGGCCCATCCCGACCCTGCGGAGCCGTTACCGGCGGCGAAGGTGCTCGGCGGCGCGCGCGGGCGTGCCAAGGCGTTCCGGCCGTCGTCGCTGGCCAACATCTCGGCGATGAGCTTCGGTTCGCTGTCCGCCGCCGCCATCACCGCGCTCAACAAGGGCGCGGCGCGGGCGGGCACCCTGCACACCACCGGCGAGGGCGGGGTGTCGTCGTATCACCTCAACGGCGGGGATCTCGTCTGGCAGATCGGCACCGGCTACTTCGGTTGTCGCAACGACGACGGCACGTTCAGCCTGCCGCGGCTGGTCGACAAGGTGGCTGCGACCCCGTCGATCAAGGCGATCGAGTTCAAGCTGAGCCAGGGCGCCAAGCCGGGCCTAGGCGGCATGCTTCCCGGCGCCAAGGTCACCCCGGAGATCGCCGAGATCCGCGGCATCCCGGTCGGGGTGGACTGCAAGAGCCCCGCCAGCCACTCGGCGTTCGCCGACGTCGACGGACTGCTGGACTTGGCCGAAACCGTTGCGGCCGAGACGGGACTGCCTGTGGGCATCAAGTCGGCGGTCGGAGAGGGCGGGTTCTGGACCGAATTGGCGGCACGCATGGTGCGGACCGGCCGGGGCGTCGACTTCGTGACCGTCGACGGCGGCGAAGGGGGCACCGGGGCGGCTCCGCTGGTGTTCGCCGACCACGTGGCACTGCCCTTCAAGTGGGCCTTCCCCCGCGTCTACCGGGCCTTCGCCGAGGAGGGGCTGCACCACGACGTGGTCTTCATCGGCTCGGGCAAGCTGGGTATCGCCGAGAACGCGCTGCTGGCTCTGGCCATGGGGTGCGACATGGTCAACGTCGGCCGCACAGCCATGTTCTCGATCGGCTGCATCCAGGCTCAGCGCTGCCACACCGACCGCTGCCCGACCGGAGTCGCCACCCAGTCGGCGTGGTTGCAGCACGGCCTCGACCCGGCCCTGAAGGCGGTGCGGTGCGCCAACTACATGGCCGCTCTGCGTTTCGAACTCATGAGCCTGGCGCGCGCCTGCGGCCACCCGCACCCGGCCCTGGTCCCGCTGAGCACCATCGAATTGCTCGACGCCGACCTGCGTACGTCGCAGGCCGACGAGGTGTTCGACTACAAGCCGGACTGGGGTCTGCCGGGCCCGGCCAACATCGAGGCGATCACGGCGCTCGTCTCGCAGCGCGGGCGTCAGCAGTAGATACGGTGCGCAGCGGCAGTCGCCGTCGTCGTAGGCGTCGTGGCCGTCGTCCTGGAGGGAGTTCGTCATGAGCGAAGAAAACGCCCTGGTGATCGTCGCCGGCTACCAGGATCTGGATGCGGCCCGCCGCGACTTCGACACCCTGACTGAACGGGCCAAAGCCAAGAGCGTCCCCCTGCGGGGCGCGGTGCTGGTCGGCAAGGACGCCGAGGGCACTCCGGTGGTGGTCGATACCGGCAACCGTCTGGGCCGCCGGGGCGCCGCCTGGGGCGCCGGGGCGGGGCTGGCGGTCGGCTTGTTCTCGCCGGCGCTGCTTGCCACGGCCGCCGTCGGCGCGGCGGCGGGCGCCCT
Organism: uncultured Mycobacteriaceae bacterium; assembly: GCA_903927745.1. Taxonomy (GTDB): domain Bacteria; phylum Actinomycetota; class Actinomycetes; order Mycobacteriales; family Mycobacteriaceae; genus Mycobacterium. Next base: position 4,790 of record CAIYOH010000330.1, on the reverse strand, counting down.
GGCGGGCACGTTCGCCAACCACCGGGTGAAAAGCGGGCTGGCCGACAAGATCGGGGAGGCGCTGGCCGCCGGCAGTGCCGTCATCATCTCCGTCGTCGCGCCCGAGGGCCGCCTGGCGGCCGAGCAGGCGATGGCCGCATCGCCGATGAAATCGGTTGCCGAGCTGAGTCATAAGACGTTGCGCAGCCTCGGCGCGGCGCTGGAGGAGGCGATGGGAAAGTTCAACCCCGACCGCACCAAGCTGCCGTTGCCGCAACGCAGCTTCGGCGGCACGATCGGTCGCACCATGGCGGAGTCCGTCGGCGACTGGTCGATCGTCCCCGCACCCGGAGCCCCGGACGGCGCACCCAACGTAGTGATCGTGCTGATCGACGACGCCGGCTTCGGCGGGCCCGACACCTTCGGTGGCGGCATTCGCACCCCGGCGCTGAGCCGCGTCGCGAACAACGGGTTGATCTACAACCGGTTTCACGTCACCGCGGTCTGCTCCCCCACCCGCGCGGCGCTGCTCACCGGACGCAACCACCACCGGGTGGGCTTCGGATCGGTGGTCGAGTTCCCCGGCCCCTTCCCGGGGTATTCGTCGGTCAAGCCGCGCAGTTGCGCCGCCCTGCCGCGCATCCTGCGCGACAACGGCTACGTCACCGGCGGATTCGGCAAGTGGCATCTGACCCCGGATCAGGTCCAGGGGGCGGCCGGACCGTTCGACAACTGGCCGCTGGGGTGGGGATTCGACCACTTCTGGGGTTTCCTGTCCGGCGCCGCCGGGCAGTACGACCCGATCATCACCCGGGACAACTCCGTGATCGGGGTGCCGCCGGCCCCGGACTCCGAAGACGGCCGCCCCTACTACTTTCCCGACGACCTCACCGACAAGGCGGTCGAGTGGCTGCACAGCGTGCGGGCCCAGAACACCGAGAAGCCGTGGCTGATGTACTACTCCACCGGCGCCACCCACGCCCCGCACCACGTGTTCGCCGAATGGGCCGACAAGTACCGCGGCGAGTTTGATGAAGGCTGGGATGTCTACCGGCGCAGGACATTCGAGCGGCAGAAAGAGCTGGGCATCATCCCGGCCGACACCGAGCTGACCGAACGGCCAGACCTGTTCCCAGCGTGGGACTCGCTGTCGGACACTCAGAAGAAGCTCTACGCCCGGCAGATGGAGGTGTTCGCCGGATTCTCCGAGAACGCCGACTACAACGTCGGGCGGCTGTTCGACGCCATCGACGAGCTGGGCGAGACCGACAACACGCTCGTGTTCTACATCTGGGGCGACAACGGCGCGAGCATGGAAGGCACCCTCACCGGCTCGTTCAACGAGATGACGTTCCTCAACGGCGTGGATCTCGACGCCGAGCAGCAACTCGAGCTGATCGAGCGCTACGGCGGGATCGAGGCGTTGGGCAACGAGCACACGGCGCCGCATTTCGCTTCGGCGTGGGCGCACGCCAACAACACCCCGTTCCAGTGGGGCAAGCAGATGGCCAGCCACCTCGGCGGCGCCCGCGACCCGATGGTGGTGGCGTGGCCGGCCCGGATCCACCCCGACGCGCGGGTGCGGTCGCAGTTCACCCACTGCATCGACGTGCTGCCCACCGTGCTGGAGGCCATCGGCCTGCCCCAGCCCACCCACGTCGACGGCATCGAACAGGAGGCCGTGGACGGCACCAGCTTCCTGCACACCTTCGACAATGCGGAGGCCGAGGAACGCCACACCGTGCAGTACTTCGAAATGATCGGCAGCCGCGCCCTCTACAAGGACGGGTGGTGGGCCTGCGCGCGGTTGGACAAGGCGCCGTGGGACTTCTCACCGCAGACGCTGCAGAGGTTTGGGGCCGGACAGTACAACCCCGATGACGACGTGTGGGAGCTGTACTACCTGCCCGACGACTTCTCGCAGGCCACAAACCTGGCGGCGAAGCATCCCGACAAGGTCGCCGAACTCACCGCGCTGTGGTGGCAGGAGGCCGAACGCAACCGGGTGCTGCCGCTGCTCGGGGGTCTGACGGTGGTGTTCGGCGACTTGCCGCCGCTGCCGACCGCCACGCGGTTCGCCTTCAAAGGCACGGTGCAGAACCTGCAGCGCGGCACGGTGCCGCGCATCTTCGGCCGCTCGTATGAGATCGAGGCGCAGCTCCACGTTCCCGACGGCGGCGCGCAGGGGGTGATCGTCGCGAACGCCGACTTCATCGGCGGCTTCGCGCTGTGGGTCGATGAGGATCAGCGGCTGCGCCACACCTACTCCTACCTCGGTGTGGACACCTACAAGCAGGTGTCCACCGAGCCGATCCCCACCGGCGATGTCACGGTGCGGATGCTGTTCGAATCCGACGAGCCGGTCGCCGGGTCAGGCGGGCGGGTGACGTTGTGGGCCAACGATCGGTGCATCGGTGAGGGAACGATGGCGAACACGGTGTCGCTGGCGTTCACGTCGTACGCCGGGCTGGACATCGGCCGCGATAACGGCCTGGTGGTTGACCGCGCCTACGAGGACAGGGCGCCATATGCGTTCACCGGCACCGTGCACGAGGTGGTGTTCGACCTCAAGCCCGTGTCGGAGAGTGCGGCGAAGGCGTTGCATGAGCACGCGGCGACCGAGGCGGTCGGGCGCGGCGCGGCGGGCTGAGCGGGGCGCTACGGGCTGGTGTTGATGGCGATGGGCAGAACGGACAGGCCCTGCTGCATCCCCGCGGTCATGTCATCGGTGCCCGGCGCGCTGCCGGGCGAGGAGTCGCCGCAGTTACAACTCAAGACCCCGAACACGCTGGGGTCGGCGGCAGCCGGAGCGGCCAGGCCCAGACACGCTGCCAGGACGACGCCGCCGACGAATGAGAGTTTCCCGACCATGTACAAGCCTCCGCGATCAGTGGTGATCAGTGATGAGGCAAGGTTACTAAGGACGGCGTTACGAGGACCGCTGCGCAGGTTTCCGTCCCGTTAAGATGTTGTTTCACTGCGGAATGTCGGCGTACTGCGGGCAGTAGGCGCGTTCGGCGATAGCGACGAAATACCCGGCATTGGCGCCGTCCAGGCCGCTGCTGCTCAGAATGTCGGTGGCGACCTCTTGCTCGGGTTTGCCCGCAGCGAGCTGGTGGCAGACGAGGTGGCCGGCGATGATCTCGTTTTGATTCGTCTCGTCGAGGATGCCGTGCTGCTGGAGCAGGGTGACGAAGGCGTCGTCGGTGCCGTCGGCGTGCGCCACCGGGGCCGCTGCGAGCGGGCCGAACAGCGCCAGCGCCGCCAGCGGGCCGGCAATCGCCAACGACAGCAGGGCTGATGAGCGGTTACGTGTTGTGGTCATAGTTGTCACCCCTGTGCGATGGAGTAGTGCGTTACTTCCCAGTCTTGCCGCCAAAGTGGCCAGCAGGTTACGTGCCGGTGCGCTCCAGGCGACGTCATCATGGTCAACGCGCAAATTTTCCGGTTTGTTCCGCCGGCGGCGCGCGGTCACTGTGACCCCTTGAACTGCGGGCAGTACGCGGCCTCGCTGAGCCCGACGAAGAACCCCGCGTGGTAGCCGTCCATCTGGCTGTTGGCCATCACCGTGGACACCACGTCGGCCTTCTGCTTCGTACCCTGCAGAAGCTCGTCGCACACCTCGTGGCCGGCGACGACCGCCGCTTGCGGCGTCGAGAAATTGATGCCCTTGGCCTGCAGCGCGTTCAGGAACGCGTTATCCACCGCGTCGGCGTGCGCGACCGGTATCGCCACCGCCGCCACGGTGGATAACGTGACCGTCAGCACCAGACCGCGCACAAGAGACCGCGCGGATTGCGCCACGCGCAGCCGGCCAATCGTCATCTCGGCAACCTTCCCGTGGGTGAGCGCACCCGCCATCCGGTCAGCGCTGGCAGGACACACACCAGTATGCCACCCGCTCGCCGGTGCCGTCGTGGACGATCGCGGCGCCGCAGCGACGGCACGGCTGCCCGGCTCTGCCGTACACCCACAGCTGCTGCCCGGCCCGGGTGTTCCCGGTGGTGCAGCGATTCTGGCGGGACCTGTTGAGCCACAGCATGTCCCGGGCACGCGACACCAGCCGGTGGGCGTCGGCGACCGCGCTGACGGGTGTGGTGGGCAGGTGGCCGCTGAGGAAGCACAGTTCGGTGCAGTAGACGTTGCCGACGCCGGCCAGGACCCGCTGGTCGAGTAGCGCCTGGGCGAGCGGCCGGTCCGGGTCGGCGGTGAGGTTCGCCGCGGCCCGCGCGGGATCCCAGTCCGCGCCGAGCAGGTCGGGCCCGAGGTGTGCGACCGCCTCCTCGTCGTGGTCGCGGTCGAGGATCTCCAGGATGCCCAGGTCGACGCCGACGGCGCGCACGACGTGATTGTCGCGGCGGGCGTCCAGGATGATGCGCGCCCGGTGATCCACCGGGCGGTGCCCGATCCGCCAGGTGCCGTCCATCATCAGGTGCGAGTGGATGCTGGCCGGCCCGACCCGGATGAAGAGGTGCTTGCCGCGGGTGAGCACCTCGTCGATCACGTGTCCGGTGAGGTCGACGGTGGCGAACCGCGGCACCCGGACGTCGCAGCGGGTGAGCGTGGCGCCCACCAGGTGGGTTCGCAGGGTGGCGGCGGTGCGCCAGACGGTGTCACCTTCGGGCATGGCGGGGCGGGTTTGTCATCGCACCCGCAGTCCGCGGGGGGTGCGGGTGAACCCGGCGTCGACGAGGGCGGCCAGCGCGGCCGGCTCCCGCCCGCCGGCGCCCGGCTGCAGGGCGGGGGTGCCGTCGATGCGTTCGACGAGGAGCGCCGCGACGCGCCGGGAGGCGACCAGGCCGGCCAGGGCG
>CAIYOH010000329.1 GCA_903927745.1 uncultured Mycobacteriaceae bacterium | reverse complement strand
TTGGCGAGCTCGGTCAGCCGCGCGGCCTCGTTCACCGGGTCGCCGATCACCGTGTACTCGAAGCGGGCCTGTGCTCCGATGTGGCCGGCGATCGCCCGGCCGGCCGAGACCCCGATCCCGAAGTCCTCGGACCCGATCACCGGGAGAAGTTTGTCGTGCATCTCGCGTGCGGCGGCCAGCGCCGCGCCGGCGGCGTCGGGATGCTCGATGGGGGCCCCGAAAATCGCCAGCGCGGCGTCGCCCTGGAATTTGTTGACGAAGCCGCCGTGCTTGGCGACGGTGTCCACCACCACCCGGAAGAACTCGTTAAGCAGGTGGACCACCTCGGCGGGCGGGCGGGTCGCGGCGAGCTGGGTGGAACCGACGAGATCGACGAACAGGACCGCGACGTCGCGTTCCTGGCCGCCCAGCTCGGTGCCGCGCTCCAGGGCGCGGCGGGCGACGTCCTCGCCCACGTAGCGGCCGAACAGGTCACGCAGGCGCTGCCGCTCCGAGAGGTCGCGCACCATGTCGTTGAACCCGGCCTGCAGCAGGCCCAGCTCACTTGCGTCGTAGATCTGCATGTGGGCGTTGTAGTTGCCGCGTTGCACCTCACTGAGCGCCCAGCGGAGCTGGCGCAGCGGGTCGGCGATCGACATCGCGACCAGCAGTGTGCTCACCCCGCCGATGCCGAGCGCCGCCAGCGCGAGCAGGACGATGGGGATGAACAGGTTCTCGGGCGTGGCGTGCAGCAGCGACGTCCTGCCGGCGACCACCGCCAGCACGATCGCCAGCAGCGGCACGGCCGTCGACAGTGTCCATGTCAGCATCTGCCGCATGATCACGCCGGGCGCCTTGACGTTCTCCGGCACCCCGTTGCGCAGGGCGGCGACGGCCACCGGGCGCAGCACCCGCTCGGCCTGCAGGTAGCCGATGATCGCGGTCGCCGTGGCGCCCAGGCTCGTGGCGACGGCCAGGACGGGTGCGGAGAAGCGCTCCACCGGCCACGTGACGGCGATGAACACCGCGCCGCCGATGAACCACGCCACCCCGCCCGTGACCGTGCGGTAGAAGGGCATACGCAGCGCGCGACTGCGGGCCAGTTCGGTGGTGGAGGGATCGGACTCGGTGAGCAGGTTGTCGCGGCGCTGCCATCGGAAGACCGGCATGAGCAGCAGGAGGTTCACCAGCCAGGTGGCGAAGAACAGGACGATGATCGTGGTGACGAAGATCGCCAGGTTCACCGCCGGCAGGTCCTGCAGGTGGATGCGGTCTTCAGGCGGCAGCGCGTAGCGCAGGAAGCCCAGGACGAACAGCGCGCCGATGACCTCGGCCTGCAGCATGCTCAGCGAGAACAACGGCCACGGGGTGCGCACCACCCACCGGACGAATGCGTTGATCCGCCCAGGTAGTGCTGCCGTTGTTGCCATCAATCCACCGTATCGGTCGGCTGTCCGAAACGTACAACGCTCTCGGCCTGTCGTCTCATCCCGCCGACACGGCCCGGCCGGTGTCTGTCGGTGTCTGTCGGTGTCTGTCGGTGTCTGTCGGGGGGTGTCACTACTGTTAGCGGCGATGTCCGGAGTGTTCACGCGGCTGATCGGCCAAGCGGGGGTCGAGGCCGAGTTGCTCGCGTCCGCCAGGGCGGCCCGAGCCGATCCGGCGCGTGATGAGGCCCACAGTGATTCGGCCCATAGTGACGCCGCCGTCGGCACCATGACCCATGCGTGGCTCATCACCGGGCCGCCCGGTTCGGGGCGCTCGGTGGCGGCGTTGTGCTTCGCCGCGGCGCTGCAGTGCACGGGGTCTGCCGACGACGGCGGGCCGGGGTGCGGCCGCTGCCGGGCGTGCACCACGACCATGGCCGGCACCCACGCCGACGTTCGCCGGGTGATTCCCGAGGGCCTGTCCATCGGCGTGGACGAGATGCGGGCCGTCGTGCGGATCGCGTCGCGGCGCCCGACCACCGGACGCTGGCAGATCGTGGTCATCGAGGACGCCGACCGGTTGACGGAGGGCGCCGCCAACGCCTTGCTGAAAGTCGTCGAGGAACCGCCGCCGTCGACGGTGTTCCTGCTGTGCGCGCCGTCGGTGGATCCCGAGGACATCGCGGTCACCCTGCGATCCCGGTGCCGGCACGTCGCGTTGGTCACGCCGCCCACCGAGGCGATCGCGCGGGTGCTGATCGACGGCGACGGCCTAGCCCCCGACGTCGCCGACTGGGCGGCGTCGGTGAGCGGCGGGCATGTGGGGCGAGCTCGCCGGCTCGCCACCGACGCCGAGGCGCGGCAGCGGCGCGAGCGTGCGCTGGGGTTGGTGCGTGACGCGGCGACCCCGTCGCGGGCCTATGCCGCCGCCGAGGAACTGGTGGCTGCGGCCGAGGCCGAGGCGGTGGTGCTCACCGCCGACCGCGCGGAGGCCGAAACCGAGGAGCTGCGGACGGCGCTCGGTGCCGGCGGCACCGGCAAGGGCACCGCCGGCGCGCTGCGCGGCTCCGCGGGGGCGATCAAGGACCTCGAGCGACGGCAGAAGTCGCGCCAGACCCGGGCGTCGCGTGACGCGCTGGACAGGGCGCTCATCGACCTCGCGACGTATTTCCGGGATGCGCTCGTGGTGTCGACCGGTGCGCGGGTGCGGGCCAACCATCCCGACATGGCCGACCGGGTGGCGGCGCTGGCCGCCCACGCCACCCCCGATCGGCTGCTGCGCTGTGTAGAGGGGGTGCTCGCCTGCCGGGAGGCGCTGGCGGCCAACGTCAAGCCCAAGTTCGCCGTCGACGCTCTGGTGGCGACCATCGGCCGGCAACTCGGGTCCTGAGTCCCCGCGGCGAGGCTCCATCGAGATTGACGTGGGTGCGAAGAAAATAGCCCGACGAACACGCTGGCGTCGATCTCGATCACCGCACGGACTCGCCCGGACTTTGGGAGGCCACCCCGCCTGACATAGACTCGTGCCGCCCCAGGGCGCGCCGCCTTAGCTCAGTCGGTAGAGCGATTCACTCGTAATGAATAGGTCAGGAGTTCGATTCTCCTAGGCGGCTCCACTTCGCACCGTGCCCCCGTGCCCCCGACCGTCACGCCAGAGTGGCGCCACACGTCGAGCGTCACGCCAGAGTGGCTGCGGGCGGCCCGGCACCCGTCCTGGTACGCCGGCGCGTTCCACCGACGCTAAGGCCAGCGCGTGAGAACCCGACGACGCGGCCTGCGCGCCACCGGCCGGTCTAGCACCGCCAGGAACTCCGACCAGGCTGCGGCGTCGAGCGCGAACAACCGGCGATCGGCGAGCTCGTCGCAGGCACGGGCCTGGCGGTCACGGTGAAGTTGGTCAGGAGGGTGTCCTCCACCTCGGCGGCACGACGGATCAGCGCGTCCTGCTCAGCGGTCAGGCGCACCGCGAAACGCTCCATCTTTGTAGCCATGCACTGACGGTGTGCCCAACGGGCATACGAGTCAACGACGCTCAGGCCGTCACTTAGGGGATTTTTTCGGCCGGCGTCCTTTTTTCGAGTGCCGTGCCGGGGCTTTGGGGTGCTGCGCGGGTCGGACTGCGTCCTCCTTCTCGACCCGTGCCGCGGCTTTGGGTTGCTTTCCGGGTGGGACTGCGGCGATGCAGAGCACCTCGTCGAGGCTGGCGGTCCCCAGTCCGACAGCGACTGCCCGCCAACCGAGTTCGGCGATGGGATCTGGGTCGCTGCTCCCGATGCTGCCGGCCCGATCGAGGCGTGCGGTGTCGAACATCGCCGGGCCGGTGGCCGCCGCCTCGGTCAGGACGTAGCGGCCGGCGTCGGGTGAGCGGCGCACTTCCTGCTCGGGCGCGCAGACGCCGGTGAGCTCGTCCGCATCGGTGACGTTGATTCCCACCTGGAATACCGTGGGTTCGGCTTCGAGTACCGCGATCATGCGGGTGACGTAGTTCTCGGGGGCGAAGAAGTGCCAGCCCTGGCCCAGGTGTAGCCAGAACCGTCCCTGGATCTGAGCGCGAAGCTGCGCGAGCTGTGCGCCGGGCGCGTCGCCGGGGCCGCAATCGACAAACTCGATGAACCCGTAGCGCTCACGCAGCAGCGCGCGGTCGGGGGCTGACAGGCCGGCATCGACCACGAGGAAGCGCCCGAGCCACAGTGACAGATCGAGGCAGCAGTTCAGAAACGAGTTGATGGCCTGCTCGGTGGTCTCGCGGTCTGGTCCGGCGATCAGGCTGACGACCACTGCGGCCCCGCCACGACCTGCGACCAGACGATGCACCAGCGCCTCGGGATACAGCGACGCACCCTCGAGCATGACCGGCGCGCTGACGTCGCGGTTGACCGCAATCCGTCGCCGATCATCGTCAGGGATGTCGGACAGGGCCAGCAGGCGACGGCACAGCAGAAATGCCTCCAGATGCTTGCCAAGCTGGGAGGCGCACACCGCCTGCTCGTCGATCGCGCGCCAGGCATAGACGTCTGCTCCGATAAACAAGACGTCGTTTTCCGGAAGCGGGATTTGGGCGGCGCGCTGGGCAAACAAGTGACCAGCCAGGTAGCGCTCATCTTCGCGGTACCGCCGAGCGATGGCATGCAGCGCCTCGGCGCGGGTCGGTCGAAACTCCCACGCCTTGAGGTAGGCGTCCTGGATTACCTGCCACGGCCAATCGAGTTTCGCCATCGACTCCGCGAGCCGGACCATCGAGTAATAGACCTCTTCGTCCGAGCCACCCATTTCGACCCGCTGCTCGTAACACTTGCGCGCGTTGACGGAATCACCCAGATCGAAGTAGCTCTGGGCCAGATAGAACACCGACCGCGCATCCTCGGGGTTGCGTTCGACCTCGGCCAGCAACAGATCGCGGTCCCGCGCATACGTCTGCGGATCCTGGCTGCGGGCACCGAGGCGACGAGATTCGACGTAGTAGTCGCCCTGCAGGCGCCCAACGACGCAGTCAGGCTCCCATGCTGCCGTCTCGTGGACGACGCCTTCGTAGCGCACGCGCACTCCGTCGCGGAACAACTGCGGGCGCCAGTAGGTGAAGGAGGGGTCTCCGAGGCGCATGCGGTAGATGTCGGCGCTCAGTTGGGTGAAGTCGGGTGTGCCCACGACGATGTCGTCGGCGTCGATGACCCAGATGTAGTCGGCGTGGCCTTGTGCGAGCTTCAGTGCCTGGGTGCGGTTGTGGCCGAAATTGCGCCATTCTCGTTCGTGCATCTCGCCCGAGATGCCCCGGCGGGCCATGTTTACGCTGATCACGTCCTGGGTTCCGTCGGTGGAGCCCGTGTCGACGATCACCCACGAACTGATGTAGGGCGCGACCGAATCGAGCGTCTCAGCGACGACGTCGGCCTCGTTTCTCACGATCATGTTCAGGCAGATCGCAGGGCGCCCGGTTGCTCGTTTGGACACCGTTTCCTCCAGCTGCACTATCCGGTCCGCCTGCCACAGGACCAAGTCGGCAAGCAGTCACATTACAGATACGGAAAGACCGACACCGCAACGAGGTTCAGCCACTCGAGTCGCAGCTACACCGGGTGAGTGACTACCCGGTGGCACCCCCGATGGGACCGGTGGCACCCGCGGCACCCTGTGCACCACCGATGGCGCCGCCCGCGCCGCCTTGACCGGCTTGACCGCCGGCGCCGCCGCCGTAACCGCCCTGCCCACCTTCACCACCCTGCCCGCCGGTGCCGAAGAAGGTCCCGCCCGTACCGCCCGCCCCACCGACACCACCGGTGCTCTCCGGGGCGCCCACCCCACCGACACCACCCCGACCGCCGGGGCCGAAGAGTCCGCCGGCACCACCTTGACCGCCGGCACCCGGACCTGGCCCGCCTTGAACGGCTTGTCCGCCGGCCCCACCGGCTCCGGCAGCACCAAACAACATTCCGGCGTTGCCACCGCGGCCGCCGGCGCCGCCGGCAACGGACTGGCCGCCGATGCCGCCACTACCGATCAGCCCGGCATCGCCGCCCGAACCGCCGGTGGCCCCGGCAGCGGTACTGGTTCCGCCCTTACCGCCGCTGCCCCACAACCAGCCACCGGCCTGGCCGGCGGTCCCCACCCCCGAAGAATTGGTGGAGCCGCTAGCGCCGTTACCGATCAACGACCGCCCGGTGACCAACAGCCACGGCGAGAACCACGTCCCCGACTGCGTCGCCGTCTCGAGAACCGACGCCGCCGAAGTCTGCAACGCGGCCGCACCGGCCGCCTCGGCGCCGATGTACGCAGCCCCGCTGGCCGCCATGGTGCGCGTGAATTGGTCATGGAAGGCCGCTGCTTTCGCCGCCAGCGCCTGAAACTCGGTACCGTATTGGCCGAACAGCGAGGCGATCCCCGTCGACACCTCGTCGGCCGCCGCCGCCACCACCCCGGTCGTCTGGCCAGCCGCAGCGTGGCTGCTGGCTATGCTCGCGCCGATGCTGTCAAGCCGCGCAGTCACCCACTCGACGACCGCTGGGTCGATGTTCAAGGGACTGCTCAACGCATTCCCTCTCCTGGGTTCACGGACAGTAGGTGGAAAAGACCTGGGTAGCACTCAGGATCTGCGTCCGAAGAGTATCGCACTCCGATGAGCTGTAGCTAGAAAATACTCAATGGACTACATATTGGGTCAGGTACAGATTAGCTATTGCTGCTGCCGCAGTCGATAAACTGGACTAGGTACGGTTTAGTGTTCCCCTCGCGCAGTGGAGGCCGAGACCCGCGCGCGGGTTGGCGGGAAGGGATACACCATCAATTTGGTCGACGAGCCCACCACGCTCGTGATCGACGCCCACCGCCCTCGTTCCTGGTGGGATTGACCCTCGACGGCGGGGAAGATCGACTTGCGTATGAGTCCGGTTGACTTCGACGGCGGAGCTACCAGACAGCACAAGGCACCTGCCTGCGTCGCGACTAGTAGGGTCCGAGCTCAATGCTCGTCCGGTAGTTTGCACCCATGCGTTTCGCCGTCGCGGTGGTGAAACCTCCGAGCAATCCGACCATCGGCGGAGGATTTCGCGAGATCGCGGAGGCATTGCACCATGGCCTTCTGGCGCTTGGCCACGACTCGGTGCTGACCGATCGTCTCGACCTCGACGACCGCCGCACCATCGTGCTCGGCGCAAACCACCTCGTCCACTACGGCTTGAAGCCGCCCAACAACCCCATCTTCTACAACCTCGAGCAATTGGGTGACGACTCGCCGTGGATGGCGATGCCCGAATTCGTCGACCTGTTCCGGCGCTACCTGACGTGGGACTACAGCCACGCCAACATCGAGCGGCTCGCTGCTATGGGGCTGCCCCGGCCCGCTCACGTTCCGATCGGATACGTCCCCGAGCTGACACGGATCGCCCCCGTCCCCGAGGACGTCGACGTTCTGTTTTACGGCATGCTCAGTGAGCGGCGATACGCCGTTCTCAGGGACC
>CAIYOH010000328.1 GCA_903927745.1 uncultured Mycobacteriaceae bacterium | reverse complement strand
AGAGACAAAAGCCTTCCGGCCCTCGGCGGAGGTGACGCGGCCCCGCACCAACAACGGCACCTCGATGGGGGTGACGTTGCGGTAGTCGACGTGCAGGAACGCCGTCCGGCTGATCGGCCGTCCCGCGGCATGCGAGACCAAACCGAACGTGTGATCAAACAACAGCGGCAGAACGCCGCCGTGCACGGCGCGATTGCCCCCAACGTGAAACCTGCTGAAATAGCCGGTCATGTCGACGCCGTCGGGCGCGTACCTGGTCAGGGTCCACGGCGGCAGCAGCAGGCTGCCCATGCCGGGCAATGCGGGCGACCGTCCCGCCGGCGCCCTGCCCTCGTCGGCCTCGAACGGACCCAGCAGATCGGCCAGCGCCGCGGCGCGGTCGGCCGCCTCATCCCAGACGTCGTCATCGGGATCGGCGGACATGGCGAGATCCTGCAGCCGGCGCATGGCCGCCACGAAGCGGCCGAACCCAGGCCCAGGGCTGGCCGGCCCGTAGTCGGGAAACCCGCCGTGATGCTCGTACTCGGGATCGACGTCCGTCGGGTCTGGCTCCGCAGCGGCCGGCGTGCCGGTCACGGGCGCGCTGCCAGGACGTCGCGCCGCACGATCGTCTGATCCCGTCCGGGGCCGACACCGATGCACGAAATATGAGCTCCCGCAAGTTCTTCCACCCGCAGCACATAGTCCCGGGCCTTGGCCGGCAGGTCGTCGAAACGCCGGGCCGCCGAGATGTCCTCCCACCACCCGGGCAGCTCCTCATAGACGGGTTCGGCGCGCTCGAGGTCGCTTTGGGTCATTGGCATGTCGGTGAGGCGCGCGCCGCCCACCCGGTAGCCGACGCACACCGGCACCGTCTCCAGGCTGGACAGCACGTCGAGCTTGGTCAGGAAGTAGTCGGTGATGCCGTTGACCCTGGTGGCGTAGCGGGCGACGACGGCGTCGAACCAGCCGCAGCGCCGGCGCCGGCCGGTGGTGACGCCGAACTCTCCCCCGGTCTTGGACAGGTAGTCGCCGCTCTCGTCGAACAACTCGGTGGGGAAGGGGCCGGAGCCCACGCGGGTGGTGTAGGCCTTGAGGATCCCGAGCACGGCGGTGATGCGGGTCGGTCCGATCCCCGATCCGGCGCACGCGCCGCCCGCGGTCGGGTTCGACGACGTCACATACGGATACGTGCCATGGTCGACATCGAGCAGCGTGCCCTGCGAGCCCTCCAACAACACGGTGTCACCGGCGTCGAGCGCGGCATTGAGCAGCAGTCGGGTGTCGGCGATGCGGTGCCGGAAACCCTCGGCCTGTTCCAGCAGCGACTCGACGACGTGCTGCGGGTCCAGCCCCTTGCGGTTGTAGATTTTGACCAGGATCTGATTTTTGAGTTCCAGGGCGGCCTCGACCTTGTGGGCCAGTTCCTCGGGGGCGAGCACGTCGGCGGCCCGGATGCCCATGCGGGCGATCTTGTCCTGGTAGCACGGGCCGATGCCGCGGCCGGTGGTGCCGATCTTCTTGTTACCCATGTAGCGCTCGGTGACCTTGTCGATGGCCACGTGATAGGGCAGCAGCAGGTGCGCGTCGGCGGAGATCATCAGCGTCGAGGTGTCCACGCCGCGATCCTCGAGGCCGGTGAGTTCGTCGAGCAGCACACCGGGATCCACCACCACGCCGTTACCGATGACGTTGGTGACACCCGGCGTCAGCACGCCGGACGGGATCAGGTGCAGCGCGAAATGCTCGCCGCCGGGCAGCACGACGGTGTGCCCCGCGTTATTGCCGCCCTGGTAGCGCACCACCCACTGCGCTCGGCCACCGAGCAGATCGGTGGCTTTACCCTTGCCCTCGTCGCCCCATTGGGCGCCGATGAGGACGATCGCCGGCATGACGTGCTCCCGCCTGTTTATTGTGGTGCAGCCGGTGACCTACCTTATCCGAGCATCCCGAGATCCCAGCATCCCAGGATCGCCGCCCCAGGATTGCCGCCCCCATAGATTGCGAGGACCCATGAACGCCGGGGTGGTGGTGTTGCTGTTCGGGAATCGTCGCGTACCGCGGCCGCTGCGGGATCTGACCGCGTGCCGGATAGACAGCGACGCCGGCCCCGGGGTTATCGACGCCGCCATCGGCGGTCAGCGCCGTCTGGTGATCGTCGGCGCCGACGCCGACCTCGCCGCGACGCTGACCCGGCTGTTGCGCGCACAGCGGCTCGATGTCGAGGTGGCCTACGTGCCGGGGCGGCGCACCCGCGCGACCCGGGTCTATCGCCTGCCGGCCGGGCACCGCGCGGCGCGGCGGGCCCGGCACGGGTTCGCACGGCGGGTCACCCTGATCCGCGACGACACCGGCTCGGTGATCGTCGGCCGAGCCCGCTGGTTACCCGAGGACGGAGGCCGATCGCTGCACGGCGAGGCGGTGGTCGATGACACGGTGCTGTTCGACGGGGACGTCGCCGGGGTGTGCATTGAACCGACTCGGGACGTGCCGGGCCTGCGGGCCCGGATCCGGGGCGGCCGGTGGGTGGCCGGCCGTGCCGCCCAGCTCGGCAGCGCCGGTGTCCGCGTCGAGCGTGACAGCGTCTTCGCGTCGCGCGCTGCGCGCCGCTCCACGTTCTACCGCCACGTCGAAGGCTGGTTGGCGGTCCGGTAACTTCGACCGGTGAACGTTCCGGCCCGACGCGACGCGATGCGGCCCAGCCCGGTGTTCCTGGGCCTGGTGGCGGCGACGGCGGCGGGCGGCGCGTTGGCCTGGCAGTCGGGGGTGAGCGATCGGGCGCTGTCGTATGCCGGGGTGTTCGTCTTTGTGATCGCCGGCTGGCTGGTGTCGCTGTGCCTGCACGAATTCGGGCACGCGGTGACCGCATGGCGGTTCGGTGACCACGACGCCGCGGTCCGCGGCTACCTGACGCTGGATCCGCGCCGGTACACCCAGCCAGGGCTCTCGCTGGTGTTTCCGTTGGTGATCGTCGCGCTCGGCGGAATCGGCCTGCCGGGTGCCGCGGTGTACCTGCGGACGTGGTTCATGACGCCGTGGCGCCGCACCCTGGTCAGCCTGGCGGGCCCGGCGATGAACCTCGCGCTCGCGGTGCTGCTGCTGACTGCGACACGGGTGTTCTTCGACCCCGCTCACACGGTGCTGTGGTCCGGGGTGGCGTTCCTGGGCTTCCTGCAACTGACCGCCGTCGTGTTGAACCTGCTGCCGATCCCGGGCCTGGACGGCTACGACGCGCTGGAACCGCATCTGAGCCCCGAGACGCAGCGGGCGGTGGCGCCGGCCAAGCAGTACGGCTTTCTCTTCCTGCTGTTCCTGCTCCTGTCGGCCAGCGGGTGGATTTACGGGATGGTGTTGTGGTTCTTCGATTTCTCCGGCGTCCCGAACATTTTGGTCGCGCGGGGCAATTCGCTGACGCGCTTCTGGAGCCGCTGGCTCTGAGCCTTGCAATATATGCGATAAACCGCATATATTTCTCGCCATGGGCGCCGGTCACAGTCACACCCCGACCGAGCCGGCGTCGCCTCGGGTGATCCGCAGCATGATCGCGGCCGCGGCGATCCTGGCGGCCTTCTTCGTCGTCGAGTTGACGACCGCACTGCTCATCGACTCGATCGCGCTGCTCGCCGACGCCGGGCACATGCTGACCGACGTCGTCGCCGTGTTCATGGGGCTTGTCGCGCTGACCCTGGCCCGGCGCGGCAGCGCGTCGCCCGCACGCACCTACGGCTGGCATCGCGCCGAGGTCTTCACCGCGGTGGCCAACGCCGTCCTCCTGATCGCGGTCGCGCTGTTCATTCTCCGGGAGGCGATCCAGCGACTCCGGCACGCCCAGGCGGTACCCGGCGTGCCGATGATCGTGGTGGCGCTGGCCGGCCTGGCCGCCAACCTGGTGGTCGCGCTGCTGCTGCGCTCGCATTCGTCGGGCAGTATGGCCGTCCGGGGCGCCTACATGGAGGTGGTCGCCGACAGTATCGGCAGCCTGGGCGTGCTGATCGCCGGCATCGTCACCGTCACAACCCGCTGGCCCTACGCCGACGTGGTGGTCGCCGTGCTCGTGGCGCTCTGGGTGTTGCCGCGTGCGATCGCGCTGGCCCGCGACGCGCTGCACATCCTCTCCGAAGCCTCGCCGGCCCACATCAACGTCGACGAGTTGCGCGCCGCCCTGGGCGCGGTCCACGGCGTGACCGAGGTGCACGACCTGCACGTGTGGACGCTCTCGCCCGGCAAGGACATGTGCACGGCGCACCTGACGAGCGCCGGGGACTCGGCCCGCGTGTTGGAGGATGCTCGCGCGGTGCTGTCGGCTCGCGGCCTGAGCCACGCGACGGTGCAGATCGAGTGCCCTGGAAACGCCGGCTGCGCCGAGACGTATTAGGGACCGCTAGAGCCACCAACCAGGGCCCCAACTAGGCGCCCAACTAGACACCTAGAGCCCCGCGGGCCGCGGGGTCGCAGTCGTCCAACAGATCGGTGCAACGCTGGTATTCGTCGGTTTCGCCGATCGCCTTGGCAGCCCGCGCGAGCGCCGCCACACAGCGCAGGAAGCCGCGGTTGGGTTCGTGGGAGTAGGGCACGGCACCGAAGCCCTTCCAGCCGTGTCGGCGTAACTGGTCGAGGCCGCGGTGGTAGCCGGTGCGGGCGTAGGCGTAGGCGGCGACGGCCTGATCGCCGGCCAGCGCCCCCTCGGCCAGCGCCGCCCAGGCCACCGACGCCGACGGGTGTGCAGCGGCCACGGCGGCGGGATTGTTGCCGGCCAGCAGTTCCGCCTCGGCGTCGATGTCCCCCGGCAGCAGGGTCGGCTCAGGTCCTAGGAGGTCTCCCATGCGCGTCATGGCCACCATTCTGCCGCTAGTCCGTGCGGCCCGTCGACATGGCCGCTCGCTAAGCTCCACCCCATGCCGAACGCACCCGAGCCCGATCGCGGCGGGGCACCGCCCGCGGACCCTGGCGATGACGCGACCGAAGACCAGTCGCTGATACCCGGCGAGACCGAGACCGAGACCGTCATCATCAGCAGGACCGAGGACGATCCGGACGCGTCGGCAGATGCCGAAGATGGCGAACGGCGTTTCACCGCACCAGGATTCGACGCGAAGGAAACCGCGGTCATCGACACCCCGCCGGAGCCCGCCACGGAGGTGTTCGCATCGGCAACGGACCCGGACGCGACGGCCGTACTGGGCGTGACACAGCAACCGGCACCCCCGCAGTCGAGGCCGCCCCGACTCCTCTCGAAACTACGGACGTCCGGACGATTCACCTGGGGCTGGGTCCTGGCTGTCGTCGTGACCCTCGTCGCACTGGCGGCGATCTCGATCCTGGGAACGATGCTGCTGGTGCGGGCCGCCAACCCGAACGGCTCCCCCGAACAACAGGTCCGGCACACGATCGAGCAGTACGACATCGCCGTGCAGCGGGGGGATTTGAGTGCGCTGCGCGGCATGACCTGCGGCGCTGCCCGCGACGGGTACGCCGATTACGACGATCACGCCTGGGCCGATCTCTTCAGCCGGGTCTCGGCCGCCAGGCAGTACCCGGTGATCGCCAGTATCGACCAGGTTGTCGTCAACGGAGAGCACGCCGAGGCGAACGTCACCGCTTTCATGGCGTACGCCCCGCAGGTCCGCTCCACCCGCAGCCTGGACCTTCAGTTTCGCGACAATCAGTGGAAGATCTGCCAGTCCTCCAGCGGTTAGACCGGGCCGGCCGATTTCCCTATCACGCGCGTGAGAACGCCGATGTTGGTCTGGATGTCCTGATCGTGCGGCTGGTATGTCAAGGCTAGTTCGTTGTGCCGCAGTGATCTTGGATAGTCCCCGACCCGGTAATAGCACAGCCCCAGTTGTTTATGCGGCAGCCAGGTCCTGAAGGGGTAGTTTTGAACCACCCGCTCCTCACCCGCGGGGTTCTGGATGGCGAGTTCGTACCAGAAGATGGCCTGGCGCCACTTTTCCCGCTGCACAAAGCGTTCACCGATGCGGCAGCTGAACTCCGGCCGCGGCACGTCTAAATCCAGCGACTCGAGTGTGCACTCCCACTCCTTCTCCGGTTGGCCGACCATGTAATAGCAGCGAGCCAGCCGGTGCAGCGCGACCATCGTCATGTTCAGATCGGTTTCCCGCTCCTCACGCTCCAAAAACTTGACGTAGTACGGGATGGCTTTCTCGAAGCCCTCGGTCACCGCCTCCAGTTCCAGGCCGTACTGGAAGAGGTCTATCGGGCGCATCGTGCTGCCCTGCGCGAAATGTTTCTCGTAGATCCGCATATTCCGGTAGGAAGGACCGGATTCCAGTTTCCGGTGAGTGACTGCGATATCGCTGTCGAAGTAGTTGTGGCTCTCCGGCGGCGCCAGGTCCTCGTGGACGTAACCATGCCACGTGAAATTCTTCGACCTTTTCACCAGGCGGCTGCGTCGCGCCGTCTGGGTGACGTTGCCCCCCTCGTCAAAGGTGTAGTTGTACATCATCGTGACCGCATCGACGTGGGGCTGCAGGGTCCCTTTGAGTTCCAGCAGTTTGGCCCGGTCTGCGGGGAGCAGGACATCGTCGGCGTCCAGCCACAGGATGTAGTCCATCCTCGCCTGCGCGAAGGAGTAGTTGCGGGCCGCGGAGAAATCATCGATCCACTCGAAGTCGAACACCCGCGCGCCGAACCTTTCGGCGATGTCTTTGGTGGCGTCGTCCGACCCGGTATCGACGATGATGATCTCGTCGGGAATGCCCGCCACGGAGCTCAAACAACTGTCGAGGACCTTCTCCTCATTCTTTACGATCAGGCACAGACTGATGGTGATCATCGTAAAGACCCTCCGCCGCAGAGCGGGTCGTTGCAGCCCTCAACGATGCGCTCAGTCATCGATGTTTCGACCCAGGCCAGCATCTCTGCGTGGACCTCGGGCGTCGCGATCGGCATGGGGGTTCCTTCTGACAGGCTCGCCGGTATGTTAGGCCATCATGAGTACCACATGGGCGGCCATGCCCCACATCCTCGACCCGATGTACTGGTTGGGGGCGAACGGCGTGTTCGGCTCGGCAGTGCTGCCCGGGATCCTGCTCATCGTGTTCGTCGAGACGGGGCTGTTGTTCCCGCTGCTGCCGGGCGACTCGCTGTTGTTCACCGGCGGGCTGCTGACCGCGCACCCCCAGCCCCCGGTGAGCATCTGGGTGCTGGCGCCCAGCGTGGCGCTGGCCGCGGTGCTGGGCGATCAGACCGCCTATTTCATCGGGCGGCGGCTCGGGCCGGCGTTATTCCACAAGGAGGATTCCCGGTTCTTCAAGAAGCACTACGTGACCGAATCGCACGCGTTCTTCGAGAGGTACGGGCCGTGGGCGGTCATCCTCGGCCGCTTCGTCCCGATCGTGCGGACGTTCGTCCCGGTGGTCGCCGGGGTGTCGTACATGCGGTACCCGGTGTTCCTGGGGTTCGACATCGTCGGCGGCATCGCCTGGGGTGCCGGGGTGACGCTGGCGGGCCACTTCCTGGGCTCGGTGCCGTTCGTGAACCAGCACCTGGAGTCGATCATCCTGGGGATCGCGGTGGTTTCGCTGCTGCCGCTGCTCATTGGCGCCCTGCGCGGCTACTGGAGCCGCCGCGCCTCAGGGCATCCTGCGGTGCGCGACGAAGGCGTCCAGTAGGTCGGGCCGGTCGATCGAACTGAGCTGCGCGGCGTCTCCCGGCGCCGCCCCCTGCAGGATGCGCTTGATCGGGATCTCGAGCCGCTTGCCGGTCAGCGTCCGCGGCATGCCGGGGACAGCGAGGATGTCGTCGGGCACGTGTCGCGGCGAGGCATGGCGGCGGATCTCCGCGGTGATCTTCGATCGCAGTTCGTCGTCGAGGACGACCCCGTCGGCGAGGTGCACGAACAGCGGCATCCAGTAGCCGCCGTCGTCCTGCTCGATACCGACCACCAGGCAGTCGTGCACCTCGGGCAGCCGCTCCACCGCGGAGTAGATCTCGGCGCTGCCCATCCGGACGCCCAACCGGTTGAGGGTGGCGTCCGAACGTCCATGAACGACAACCGATCCCCGGTCGGTGATGGTGATCCAGTCGCCGTGGCACCACACCCCGGGGTACTTGTCGAAGTAGGCGGCGCGGTAACGGCTGCCGTCGTCGTCGTTCCAGAAGAACACCGGCATCGAGGGCATCGGTTCGGTCACCACCAGCTCGCCCTCCTCGCCGATGACGGGCCGGCGCTCGCCGACCCAGGATTCGACGGCCACGCCCAGACAGATGCTCGACAACTCGCCGGCGACGATCGGCACGAGCGGGCTGCCGCCGACGAACGCGGTGCACACGTCGGTGCCGCCGCTCATCGAGATGACCGGGATTGCGCGCCCGATCCCCTCCTGCACCCAGCGGAATCCGGACGCCGGCAGCGGCGAGCCGGTGGAACCGACGGCGCGCAGCCGGTCGAGCGGGTAGGCCGAGCCCGGCGTGAGCCCCTCCTTGGCGCAGGCGAGCAGGTAGCCCGCCCCGGCGCCGAGCACGGTGACGCCGGCCTCGGCGGCCACCCGCCAGAGGCCGTCGGTGCCCGGGTGGGTGGGGCTGCCGTCGTAGAGCACGATCGTGGCGTCGGCAAGGAGGCCGGACAGCAGCAGGTTCCACATCATCCAGCTGGTGGACGTGTGCCACAGGAAGCGATCGCCGGGGTGCAGGTCCAGCTGCAGGGAGAGGTACTTGCGGTGCTCGAGCACGACACCGCCGTGGCCGTGCACGATCCCTTTCGGCTTCCCGGTGGTCCCCGAGGAGAACATCACCCACAGCGGGTGCGCGAAGGGCACGGCGACGATGTCGTTGGGCGCGTCGGAGCCGACTTCGGAGGCCCCCGGCGTGATGGCCTCCGCCCACGACACAGTGACGGTGCCTCCTTCGGCGTCGAGCGGGAGCCCGAGCCGCGGCACCACGACCGTGGCGCGCAGGGTAGGCATCGCGTCACGGATCGCGGCCAGCTCGGCACGGCGATCAATTCGCTTGCCGCCGTAGAGCGATCCGTCGCTGGCCACCAGTACTGCCGGCTCCACCTGGCCCAGACGCGCGATCACCCCGTCGACGGACACGTCCTGGTTGCAGACCGCCCAGATCGCGCCCACGCTGGCCGCGGCGAGGGCGGCGACGGCGGCCTCACCGACGCTGGGCAGGTAGCCGACCACCGCGTCCCCGGGTCCGACGCCGAGGCCCCGGAGGTAGGCCGCGAACGCCGCGGTCTCGCGTCGCAGCCGGGCCCACGACCATTCGCAGGAGCTGTCCTCGCCGACGACGATCAGGGCGGGGCGTTCGTCGGTGGCGTGCCGGAACACCTCGGCGGCGTAGTTCAGCGTGGCGCCCGGAAACCACTGCGCGCCCGGCATGGACCTGCTGCCCAGCACGACGCGCGGTGGGGTGGGCGTCTGGATGTCGCTGCCCGTCTGGATGTCGCTGCCCGTCTGGATGTCGCTGCCCGTCTGGATGTCGAAGTAGTGCCAGACGGCGTCCCAGAACCACTCGATGTCGGCGACCGACTTCGCCCACAGCTCGTGGTAGTCGCCGTAGTGGCCGCGGCCGGTCTGAGCCAGCCAGGCCATGAAGCGGGTCAGGTTGGCGTCGGCCCGCGCCGCTTCGTCCGGGATCCAGCCGCCGGGTTCGGTCACGAACCGCCGCCCGCGGTCCCGGCGGAGACGGTGCCGGCGGCCTCCATCAGCATCCACCCCGAAAGCTGCACCGACAGATCCCGTTCGGCGATCCGCGAGGCGTTCACGGCCCCCTCGACGAACTGCGCCTCCTGGCCCGCGGCGGGCACCTGGGCCGGCAGTTCCGCCTCGCGGTCCCAGAACGCGCCGAACAGCGGCAGGCCGTCCACGGTGTGCCGGTTGTCCCACGCCGACCGCGCCGACGACACCACAATCCGGCGGGCGGTGTCGCGGGCCAGCGCGTCGTCGGCGGAGTCGCCGGGCAGGGTGGTGGCCACCAGCGCGAGGTACCGCGCGGTGATGCCGGCGAACAGGCCGCCGTCCCCGCCGCCCGCACCCGGCAGTACGCCCGCCGGGGCCATGTGTGCATCGACGGCCGCGACCAGGCGATGCACCCGGGCGGCGTGTCGGTCGCGGGCCTGCGCGCCGGTGCGGGCGGCCAGCTCGGTCTCCAGCCCGAGCACCACGCCCTGGCAGTAGGTGTACTGGGCGCGCACCAGGGAGCCCGCCTTGATCCCGTCGAACACCAGGTGCGTCTCCGGGTCGATCAGGGTGCGGTCGATCCAGTCGCCCATCTGCTCGGCCCGCTTGAGGCGGTCGCCGTGGCCGTCCGTGTAACGGGCCAGGAAGATGCCCGCCGGTCCGTTGGCGGGGGCGTTGAAGAACTGATCCTGTTTGCGCCACGGGATGCCGCCGCCGTCCTCGGGCACCCAGGACCCCAGGAGCTGGTCGGCGAGTGTGGGCAGCGCCCGCTTGCGCTCGACGCCGGCGACCGCGGCCGCGCGTTGCAGCGCGAGCGCCAGCCAGGCCATGTCATCGTAATAGTTGTTGGTCCACGAGAAGTTGTTGCGCAGTCGGTGGGTGCGGACCTGCCGGTTGATCCTGGTGCGCCGCTCCGGCTGCGGGTCGCGCAGCTGCGCGTCGACCAGGCAGTCCAGCAGGTGCGCCTGCCACCAGTAGTGCCAGGTGCCGAACATCCGGTCGCGGCGCGTCGGCGGCCAGCCCACGAGTCCCAGCTGAGTTCCCGGCAGCGCCCAGAGCCGTGTGAGATGCCGCCGCGTGACGGCGGCCTCGGAGCTGGCCGCCCGGTTGACCCAGAGCTGCTCCATTCGATCCATGGTTGTCGATCCTGCCTCACGGCGTCACCGGACGTGGTCTCTGTGCCCGTTAAAAGTACCCGTCAACGCCCGCAGCAACTGGCGTACGCCGGCCAGGGAGTTGGCCGGCAGGAACAGGTCGCAGTAGGGCAGGGCCGCGGCCAGCGAGCCGGCCAGCGGCTGAAAATCCCTCTGCGCGGCGCGGGGATTGAGCCAGACCACGAGCGCGGCGCGGCGACTCAGTCTGGCCATGGCGCGGGCGAGCACGTCCGGGGGATCGCTGTCCCAGCCGTCCGAGACGATGATCACGACCGCGCCGCGCAGCGCGTTGCCGTGCGGTGGGGCCAGCAGGGCAGCGACGCTGGTGCCGATGGACGTGCCGCCGTAGCGGTCGGTGACTTTCGCGTTGGCTTTCTCCAGCGCCACCTCGGCGGAGCGGTGCGACAGCACCGAGGTGAGCCGGGTCAGCGACGTCGAGAACGCAAAGACCTCGGGCCGAATTCCGTTCTGGCGCACGACTACCCGCGTCACTGCACGCATCAGATGCAGGTAGATCGCGGCGTAGGGCTGCATCGAACGGCTCACGTCGCAGGCCAGGACGATACGCCGCGGCCGGCGCCGGGGACGGGTGCGCGCCAGGGTCACCGACTCGAAACCGGTCGCGCGCGAGGAGTTCATGGTGGCCCGCAGGTCGATCCTCTTGCCGCCGGCGCTGGGCTCGAACCGCAGGCTTCGGCGCCGGGGCCACTGCGCCACACTCGTTTCCAGCCAGGACCCGAGCCGGCGCAGATCGGCCTCGTCGAACTCGTCGAACGGTTGATCCTCTACCGCGGCAAGGCGGCTGGGCAGCAACTCCGGAACCGCGACGCCCGCGTCGTCGGAGACATCGGCGTCGTCGGGCGCGGTGAGGCTACGGGGGGTGACCCAGGGCAGTGTCTCGGTCACAGTCGGCCGCCCGCCGGGTTGGCGCACGGTCCCCGCCCCGGGGGCCTTCGGCCCGGACGACGACAGCAGCGGATCCACGCCGCGAGACTCCTCGGGCCGGTCGCTGCCGAACACGACCGCGAACACGGCGTCGAACGGTCCTAGGTCTTCCATCCGGCTGACCAGGGTCAGCCGGGATGCCCAGTACAGCGCCGACGTGGTGTGCGGCACGAGGTGTCGCATCGCCTGCACGAAATTCGCCTGGCCGTCGGCGGACACCAGCACACCCGCACCGCGCAGACGCGCCACCAGGGCGGCCGCGAATGCCGCCAGGTCGACGCCCCGCAACAAGACTGGGGTGTTCACGAGTCGCTAACGACTCCGGCGCAGCACCCAAATCAGCACCAGCACCGCCAGCGCCGCGAACGCCGCCGCACCGTACTTCTTGAGCTGGTCACCCCCGGCCAGTTCCAGTAGGTCGATGGCCTCGGGCTCGGCCCTGGTGGCGCGGGGTGTTTCCGCGATGCCCGTGGCTCCTGTCGCTGCGCTCGCTGCGGCCGGCGCCTTCTGCGGGGCCAGTTCGGCCTCCAGCTGTTCCACGAACTGTCCCAGTAATTTCTCCGAGACCTGCTGCAGCATGCCGCTGCCGAACTGGGCGAGCTTGCCGACGATTTTCAGGTCGGTGTCAACGGTGGCCCGCGTGCGTTCGCCCTCGCTGTGCAGCTGCAGGACGACGGTCGCGGCCGCGTTGCCGGTGCCGCGTAGCTCCTTGCCCTTGCCATCGATGACGGCGCGGTGGTTTTCGGCGTCCAACTCGACGAAGCGAACCTTCCCGCCGAACTCGCTGGTGACCGGCCCGACCTTGACCTTCACCTTGCCGGAGTAATCGTCGCCCTCGTGGCCGACGAGCGACGCTCCCGGCATCAGAGGTATCACCCGCTCAAGGTCGCAGAGCAGATCCCAGGCCTTGTCGATGGGCGCGGTGACCGTGAACTCGTTGGCGATAATCATTCTTTGTGTCCTCTCGTGTGCGTCATATGCGGCTGTACTCGGTGAACGCGTCGCGCATCAGGCTGCGGTCATCGGGCGTCTTGGCCAGCGCGCCCAGGCTGGTCAGCGCGGCCGAGTCGACGAGATCGGCGACGCCCAAGCACACCAGGGCCGAAACCCAGTCTATGGTCTCGGCCAACCCCGGTGGCTTGTCCAGGTCGAGGTCTCTTACTTGGCAGACGAATTGGGTGGCGTGTTCGATCAACGGGGCGGTCGCTCCCGACACAGTCCGGCGGACGATCGCGGCGGCCCGGGCCGGCTCCGGGTACTCGATCCAGTGGTACAGGCAACGCCTGCGTAGCGCGTCGTGCAGGTCCCGGCTCCGGTTGGAGGTGAGCACCGCGATCGGCGGCCGCTCAGCGACGAAGGTGCCCAGCTCGGGGATGGTGACTGCGGATTCCCCAAGAAACTCCAGCAGCAACGCCTCGAATTCGTCGTCAGCGCGATCGATTTCGTCGATCAACAGAACCGGAGGCGTCGAGCCGCGGTGGCGTACACATCGCAGGATGGGTCGATCGACCAGGTAGTCCTCGGTGTAGAGGTCAGCCTCGGAAATTGTCGAGCCGATGTTCGCCCCGCCGGCCCCCCGCGCCTCGGCCAACCGGATGGACAACAACTGGCGCTGGTAGTTCCAGTCGTAGAGCGCCTCGTTCGCGGTCAGGCCCTCGTAGCACTGCAGCCGGACCAGCGGGGTGCCCAGCACGGCCGCCAGGGTTTTCGCGGCCGTCGTCTTACCGACGCCGGGTTCCCCTTCGATGAGCAGCGGCCGGCCGAGGGTGACCGCCAGATAGATCGCGGACGCCGTTCCGGTGTCGAGCAGGTAGTCGTGCGCGTCGAAACGGGCGATCACGTCATCGGGGTCGGTGAACGTCACGACGACGCCACCAGCCTGTGGTAGTCGTCCCAGGTGTCGACATCCAGCGGAACGGGCCCGTCGACCTCGAGTTCGCGCACCGGTTGGCGACCGGACTCCACGATCTTCCAGACCCCTTTGTCGCCGTGCAGGCGCGCCAGCTCGCCGAAAATGTTGCGGCCCAACCAGAACGGGTGACCAATCCCGTCGGCGTAGCGACACACCGTGATGTCGGAGCCCGGGCCGTGAGCGGCCAGCCGGCGCAGGGTGGCGGGATCCACGCCCGGCTGATCACCGAGCATCAGCACGATCCCGGACGCCTGCGCGTCTACCCGCCCCAGCGCGGCGCACAACGACGCCGAGCAGCCGCCGTCGGCGTCCTCGACGGCCACCACGTCGGTGCCGGCCAGCGGTACCGCGTCACGCACCGCGTCCGCGGCACCGCCCAGGGTGACGATGAGCTGGTCGAAACCGGCGTCGCGGGCGAGATCCAGCGTCGCACCGAGCAAGGTGGTGTCCCGAAAGGGCAGAAGCTGTTTGGGCGTTCCGAGCCTGCGCGAGTATCCGGCTGCGAGCACGACGCCGGTGACGGTCACCCGCCGGCTTTCGACGCGGCGAATGCCGTGCGACATCCCGGGCAGCAAAACCAGTAATCCGCCCGGTCCCGCAGCATGTGGACCGTGGCGGGTCCGATCGTCACCGTCATCCCGCACACCGGGTCGATCGCCTCGACCGGTGTGTCCGGGAGGGCCACCGGCTCGCTCAGGCTGCCGCCGCGGATACCGGCGACGAGCTCGGCGGCGATCGAGACGGCGATCTCGGATGCGGTCTTGGCGCCGATGGGCAGTCCAACCGGGGTGTGCACGCGAGCTCGCTCGTCCTGCGACAGGCCGAGCGACTCCAGGATGGACGCCCCGCGAACAGTGCTGGCTACCAGGCCGATATACCGGACACCGCCGTCGAGGGCCGCTCGGACGGTCTCGGCTTCCGGACCGCCGTGACTCGCGATGATGACAGCCGTCGGCACGGTGTCGGCATCGCCCGCGTCGGTGCGCACCTCGTACCCCAGGACGGCGCACACCTGGGCGAGCGCCTCGGCGATCGGGGTGGCCCCGTGAATGCGGATCAGCGGCGCCGGCAGCTGTGGCGCCAGGAAGATCTCCAGCGATCCGCCGGACAGGCACGGGTTGACGACCACGGAGGCGCCGGGGGCCTCGGGGAAGTGCACGTCGCCGTCGGGCAGCACGCGCAGCAGCACACTCTCACCGGCCTGCAGCGCGCCGAGCGCGGCCTTGCGGACGGAGTTCTGCGCGCATTCGCCGCCGACGAAACCCTCGATCGTCCCGTCCGCCAACAGGATCGCTTGGTCACCGGGGTAGGCAGACGTGGGTTGCTGCACCCGGACGACCGTCGCGTGCACGAACGGCGTCCGGGACGCCAGCAGCTGCTGCGCCCGCTCGCTGATCTTCATGTGCGCACGTTAGATCGGTGGCCTCGCCCGGCCCTGCATGGCTTCCCAGACCCGTGACGGCGTCAGTGGCATATCAGCGTGGCGAACACCGAAGGGCGCCAACGCATCCACCACCGCATTGACCACGGCCGGGGGCGAGCCGACGGTAGCCGACTCCCCGACGCCCTTCGCACCGATCGGGTGGTGCGGCGACGGTGTCTCGGTGTGGCCCGTCTCCAGGTGCGGCACCTCCATCGACGTGGGGATGAGGTAGTCCATCAGCGACCCGCCGAGGCAGTTGCCGTCCTGGTCGAACTCGATGATCTCCATC
The DNA here is from genome assembly GCA_903927745.1 of uncultured Mycobacteriaceae bacterium. Classification (GTDB taxonomy): domain Bacteria; phylum Actinomycetota; class Actinomycetes; order Mycobacteriales; family Mycobacteriaceae; genus Mycobacterium. Next base: position 17,113 of record CAIYOH010000328.1, on the reverse strand, counting down.
AGCGCCATGCCGATTCCGTCGACGATGCCGCCGTGCACCTGGCCCTCGATGATCATCGGGTTGATGCGGGTGCCGCAGTCGTCGACGGCCAGGAAGCGCCGAACCTTGACCACCGCGGTGCCCGGGTCGACGTCCACCACGCAGAAGTATGCGCCGTAGGGGTAAGTGAGATTGTCCGGGTTGTAGCAAACCTCGGCGTCCAGGCCGCCTTCAATGCCCTCGGGCAGATCCGCCGCGCCGTGGGCGCGCATCGCAATGTCGGCGATGGTCACCGACGCCGACGGGTCGCCCTTGACGTGGAACGAACCCTTCTGCCATTCCAGGTCGGCAACCGATACCTCGAGCATGCCTGAGGCGATGATCTTCGCCTTGTCGCGTACCTTGCGGGCGACCAGCGCCGCGGCCGCACCCGACACCGGCGTGGACCGGCTGCCGTAGGTGCCCAGGCCGAAGGGCGTCTGGTCGGTGTCGCCGTGCACCACGTCGATGTCCTCGGGTGGGATTCCCAGTTCCTCGGCGATGATCTGGGCGAAGGTCGTCTCGTGGCCCTGGCCTTGGGTTTGCACCGACAGCCGCACCACCGCCTTACCCGTCGGGTGCACGCGCAACTCGCAGCCGTCGGCCATGCCGAGGCCGAGGATGTCCATGTCCTTGCGCGGGCCGGCGCCCACGGCCTCGGTGAAGAAGGACATTCCGATGCCCATCAGCTCGCCGCGCGCCCGTCGTTCCTTCTGCTCGGCGCGCAGGGCGTCGTAGCCGATCATGTCCATGGCCTTGCGCAGGGTGGTTTCGTAGTCACCCGAGTCGTACACCCAGCCGGTCTTGCTCGTGTACGGAAATTGGTCGGGCCGCAGCAGGTTTCGCAGCCGAAGCTCGGCAGGGTCCATCTTGAGGTCGAACGCCAGACAGTCCACCATCCGCTCGACGAGGTACACAGCCTCGGTGATCCGGAACGAGCACGCGTACGCCACCCCGCCGGGGGCCTTGTTGGTGAACACCGCGGTCATGTGGCAGTAGGCGGCCTCGATGTCGTAGCTTCCGGTGAACACTCCGAAGAACCCGGCCGGATACTTGACCGGTGACGCGACGCCGTTGAAGGCGCCGTGGTCGGCCAGCACGTTGGTCCGGATCGCCTGGATCTTGCCGTCCTTGGTAGCGGCGATCTCTCCGACCATGATGTAGTCGCGGGCGAAACCCGTCGACATCAGGTTCTCGCTGCGGTCCTCCATCCACTTCACCGGCTTGCCGAGCACCAGCGAGGCGACGATCGCGCAGACATAACCGGGATAGATCGGCACCTTGTTGCCGAAGCCGCCGCCGATGTCGGGCGCGATCACCCGGATCTTGTGTTCGGGCAGGCCCGCCACCAATGCGTACAGCGTGCGGTGGGCGTGCGGCGCCTGGGTGGTGGACCACAGCGTCAGCTTGCCGCTCACCGGGTCCAGATCGGCCACGGCGCCGCAGGTCTCCATCGGCGCGGGGTGCACCCGGGGGTAGATGATCTCCTGCTTGACCACGACGTCGGCCTTCGCGAACACCGCTTCGGTGGCGGCCGCATCCCCGGTTTCCCAGTCGAAGCAGTGGTTGTCGGATTTGCCTTCGAGGTCGGTGCGGATCACCGGTGCGCCGGGATCGAGGGCCTTGCGCACGTCGACGACGGGGTCCAGCGCGTCGTAGTCCACGTCGATCAGTTCCAGCGCATCACGCGCCGAATACCGGTCCGTGGCGACGACGAAGGCGACCTCCTGGCCCTGGAACCGCACCTTGTCGGTCGCCAGCACGGCCTGCACGTCGTTGGACAGCGTCGGCATCCAGGCCAAGCCTTTTTCGGCCAGGTCGGCGCCGGTGATCACGGCTTTGACTTTCGGATGCGCCTGGGCGGCGGACACATCGATGCTCGCGATGCGGGCGTGCGCGTAGGGCGAGCGCAGGATCGCCAGGTGCAGCATGCCCGGCAGCGACACGTCATCGACGTAGTTGCCGCGGCCGCGGATGAATCGGGGGTCCTCCTTGCGGAGCATCCGTCCGTAGCCGCAGGGCTTCTGGTCGTTGTCGGCCAGGTCTTCGGGTGAGGGGGGACGGGACTCGACTGTTGTCATGACTCGGCCTTTACCGTGGAGTGCTGGGCGGCCCACTGGATGGACCGCACGATGGTGGTGTACCCGGTGCAGCGGCAGATCTGCCCGGAGATCGCCTCCCGGATGGTCTCCTCGTCGGGATCGGGGTTGCGGTCGAGCAGTGCGCGGGCCGTGATCATCATGCCCGGCGTGCAGAAACCGCACTGCAAACCGTGGCACTGCATAAACCCTTCCTGCACCGGGTCGAGCGTGCCATCGGGAGCAGCGAGCCCTTCCACGGTCCGCACGCTGTGCCCGGAGGCCATCGCGGCAAGCATCGTGCAGGACTTCGTCGGTATACCGTCGACGTCGACGACGCAGGTTCCGCAGTTACTGGTGTCGCAACCCCAGTGAGTTCCCGTGAGCCGCAGGTGGTCCCGCAGGAAGTGCACCAGCAGCGTCCGCGGTTCGACGTCGGCGGTCACCTCGTCGCCGTTGACGGTCATTGTCACCTGCATCGTCATGCGCTCCTTTGTTCGCCGACGCGCTCAGCGGATGTGCGCAGCGTGCGGATGGTCAGTTCGGAGGCCAGGTGTCGCTTGTACGCTTCGGTGCCCCGGACGTCGGTCACCGGTTCGCAGGCCTCGGCGGCCAGCCGGCCCGCCTCGGCGAAGGTCTCCTCGCTGACACCCCGGCCGACCAGAGCCGCCGACAGCTCGTCGAGTGCGGCATGGTCCGCGTTCACGGCGGTCAGGCCTACGCGGGCGGCGGCGATGGTGCCGCCGTCGATCGTGATGGCCGCCCCGGCGGCGGCGACCGCCCAATCGCCCACCCGTCGCTCCACTTTCGCGTACGCGCTCGCGGAGTTGGGCCGCCGCGGGATCCGGACCTCGATGAGCATCTCGTTGGGGGCCAGCGCCGTCTCGTACGGCCCGACCTCGAAGTCGTGAATCGGGATCTCCCGCTCCCCCGACGGCCCCTTGACCAGACATGTCGCGTCGAGGACGGCGCACACGGTCGACAGGTCTTCGGCCGGATCCGCCTGGCACAGCGATCCGCCCATAGTGCCGCGGTTGCGCACCACCGGGTCGGCGATCACCAGCTCGGCGTCGCCGAAGATGGGGCACGCGGCGGCCAGGGCATCGTGGTCGAGGATCGCCTGGTGACGGGCCATCGCGCCGATGCGCACCCGGGTCGGGTCGACGACGATGTAGCCGAGGTCGGCCGCCAGGTCGTTGATGTCGATGAGGTATTCGGGGTTGGCGATCCGCAGCTTCATCATCGGCAGCAGGCTGTGCCCGCCGGCGACGATGCGCGCCCCCTCCCCCAATCGGTCCAGCAGTCCGATCGCATGGTCGACGCTGGTTGCGCGTTCGTATTCAAAGGGTCCGGGTACCTGCATGTCGGCCAGTCTGTACCGCCCTGAGCTGCGCGTCAACACCTGGTTAAGTAATCGCTGAACTAACCGCCGGCCCGAAGATCGGGCTGGAAATCGTGATGGATGCGGCCGGCGGTCTCGGCCAGCGGCCGGCCCCCGCCGCCCCAGCGCCGGGCGATGATGTCGGCGGCGATCGAGACCGCGGTCTCCTCGGGGGTGCGGGCACCGAGGTCGAGTCCGATGGGGCTGGACAACCGGCTCAGTTCGGCGTCGGTCAGCCCGGCCGCCCGCAACCTGCTCACCCGGTCCTCGTGGGTGCGGCGCGATCCCATCGCCCCCACGTAACCGACGTGGGGCAGCCGCAACGCCACCTCGAGCACCGGGACGTCGAACTTCGGGTCGTGCGTCAGCACGCAGATCACCGTGCTCGCGTCGACGGCGTTCGCTTCCGCCTCGGCGGCGAGGTAGCGGTGCGGCCAGTCGACGACGACGTGGTCGGCCATCGGAAAGCGCGCGCGTGTGGCGAACAACGCGCGGGCGTCACACACGGTGACCCGGTAGCCCAGGAACGACCCCTGTTGGGCCAGGGCCGCGGCGAAGTCGATGGCGCCGAACACCAGCATCCGCGGGCGCGGCGCGTAGCTGGCGACGAAGACCTCCATCCCCTCGCCCAGTCGCTGCCCGTCGGGTCCGTACTCGACCACCTCGCTGCGGCCAAGCGCCAACAGGCCACGCGAGTCGTCGGTCAGCGCGGCGTCGGCGCGCGCCGATCCCAGCGAGCCGGCCGCGGGCGTATCGGCGTCGGGCCGGACCACGAGCCGGCGGCCGATGCGCGCAGCCTCCGGGTGTGCGATGACGGTCGCGACGGCAACCGGTCGATGGGCGGCGATGTCCTCGGCCACCGCCTCGAGCTGAGGGAACGTCGATTTCGAGACCGCCTCAACGAAGACGTCGAGGATACCGCCGCAGGTCAGCCCGACCGCGAACGCGTCGTCGTCGCTCACCCCGTAGCGTTCCAGCCGCGGCGTCCCGGTTGTCACCACCTCGGTGGCTAGTTCGTAGACCGCGCCCTCCACGCAGCCACCGGACACCGACCCCGTCACCGAACCGTCCGGCGCCACCACCATGGCGGCCCCGGGCTGTCGCGGCGCGGACCGGAAGGTGCGCGCCACCGTGGCCAGGCCCGCGGTCCCGTCGGCGCGCCAGATCGACAGCAACTCAGCAAGAACGTCACGCACGGCTCCCAACGTAAGCTCACCGTGTGACTCCGGCGCAACTGCTGGCCTATTCGACGGTGGTGCGTCTGGGCTCGGTGCGGGCGGCCGCCACCGAGCTCGGCGTCTCCGACGCCGGGGTTTCCATGCACGTCGCGGCTCTGCGCAAGGAACTGGACGACCCGCTGTTCACCAGAGCGGGCGCAGGGTTGGCGTTCACACCCGGCGGGCTGCGGCTGGCGAGCCGTGCGGTCGAGATCCTGGGCCTGCAGCGACAAACGGCCATCGAGGTCACCGAGGCCGCGCACGGGCGCCGGCTACTGCGGATCGCCGCGTCCACCACGTTCGCCGAACACGCCGCCCCCGGCCTCATCGAGCTCTTCTCGGCGCGGGCGGACGACCTGACGGTGGAGCTGAGCGTGCATCCGACGAGCCGGTTCCGCGAACTGATCCTGTCGCGGGCCGTCGACCTCGCGATCGGTCCGGCGAGTGAAAGCTCGCCCGGTTCCGACGGCTCGATCGTCACGCAGCCCTTCCTGAGGTATCAGATCATCGCAGTCGTGACGCCGGACAGCCCGCTGACCGTCGGCGTTCCGACACCCGCGCAGTTACGCCAGCAGCCGTGGATGCTGGGCCCGTCGGCCGGCGGCGCGGGCAGCGAGGTCGCCGCCATGCTGCGCGACTTGGCGATCCCGGAGTCACAGCAGCGGATTTTCCAGAGCGACGCGGCCGCGCTGGAGGAGGTACGGCGCGTCGGCGGCGCCACGTTGAGCATCGGGTTCACGGTGGCCAAGGATCTCGCGGCCGCACGGCTGACCCGCGTGAGCGGTCCAGGCCTGGAGCGGCCGGGTGAATGGTGCGTGGCGACCTTGCCGCCGTCGGCACACCAACCCGCCGCGTCCGAACTCATCCGATTCATCACCACCCCGCGGTGCACCCAGGCGATGGTCCGGGGCTCCGGCGTCGGGGTCACCCGGTTCAAACCCAAGGTGCACGTCACGCTCTGGAGCTGACGGGCTACCAGGCCTGCGCCAAGTCCGCGTGGCGAAGGATCCAGGCGTGCATCGCGATCCCGGCGGCGACGCCGGCGTTGATGCTGCGCGTCGAGCCGAACTGGGCGATCGACACCGTCAGCGCCGCACCTGCCCGCAGTTCATCGGTGATGCCGGGGCCCTCGGAGCCGAACACCAGCAGGCATTCCCGGGGCAGCGGCGTCTGCTCGAGGCGCCCCGCGCCCGGGACGTTGTCGACCGCGACCACGGTCAACCCGGCGGCGGCGGCGAAGTCCAGCAGGTCGGCCACGCTGTCGTGATGGCACAGCCGCTGATAGCGGTCGGTCACCATGGCGCCGCGGCGGTTCCAGCGGCGGCGGCCCACGATGTGCACGGTGTGCGCGGCGAAGGCGTTGGCAGTGCGCACCACCGAACCGATATTCGCGTCGTGGCCGAAGTTCTCGATCGCCACGTGCAACGGGTGCCGGCGGCGGTCGATGTCGGCGATGATCGCGTCCCGGGTCCAGTACCGGTAGGCGTCGACGACGTTGCGGGAATCGCCCTCTGCCAACAGAACCGGGTCGTAGCGCGGGTCGTCGGGAACACTGCACGACCCCGTGCCGGACCCAGCCTCGGACCCGGCGCCAGACCAGGGTCCCACGCCGCCCGTCGGCGTCCCCCACTCGGTGGGTCCGGGATCGCTCATCGCCGCGTCCGCACGGCGGCGGGGCCTAGCCCAGTCCCAGGTCGGACAGGCCGAGCACGCTGCGGTACGGCAGGCCCTCCGCCTCGATCGCCTCGGCCGCGCCGGTGGCACGATCGACCACCGTCGCCACCCCGATCACCTCACCGCCGGCATCCTGCACGGCGTGCACCGCGGTCAGCGCCGAGTTGCCCGTGGTGCTGGTGTCCTCGACGACCAGCACCCGCTTGCCGGTGACGTCGCTTCCTTCGATAAGCCGTTGCAGGCCATGGGCTTTCGCTGACTTGCGGACGACGAACGAGTCGATGGGGCGCCCGGGGGCGTGCATGATCGCGGTGGCCACCGGATCGGCCCCCAGGGTCAGACCGCCGACCACCGCGTAGTCCCAGTCCGCGGTCAGCTCGCGCATCAGCCGGCCGATCAGCGCCGAGGCCCGGTGGTGCAGCGTGGCGCGGCGCAGGTCGACGTAGTAGTCGGCTTCCTTACCCGACGACAGCGTGACCCGGCCGTGCACGACCGACAGCCGTCGCACCAGGTCGGCCAACTCCAGGCGTTCGTCAGCTCCGGCCACGGCCACCCCCGACTCGTTTCACCACGGCCCGCATCAGGCCCCGCGGCATCAGCCGGCCCACTGTGGCCACGGCCTTGTACTGCGTGCCCGGGATGCTGATCACCTTGCCGGCGGCGATGTCGGCCAGGCTCGCGTTGACCACGTCGTCGACCTCGAGCCACATGAACGACGGCAGCGTGGTCATGTCGATCCCGGCGCGGGCGTGGAACTCGGTGTGCACGTAGCCCGGGCACACCGCGTGCACGCCGACGCCGGTGCCCTGCAGGCCGACGGCGAGGCCCTCGCTGAACGCGATCACCCACGCCTTGGACGCCGAGTAAGTCGATCCGCGCCCCGGCACCAGTCCGGCGACGCTGGCGATGTTGACGACGGTGCCGGCGCCGGCGCCGAGCATGGCCGGCAGAGCAGCACGGGTGAGATGCATGACGGCGGTGACATTGACGTCGAGTTGCGACTGCAGCACAGCGGGGTCGGTCGCCCAGAAGTCGCCCGTGGTGCCGAAGCCGGCGTTGTTGACCAGGACGCGCACTCCGGCGCCGAGACGCTCGGCGACCTTCGCGCGGTCGTCCGCGTCTGCCAGATCCGCGGGCAGGATCTCGACGGAGCCCGCCCGGCCCCGCAGTTCGTCCGACAGCGCGGTCAACCGGCCGGCGTCGCGGGCGACCAGCACCAGGTCGTAACCGTCGCGCGCGTAGCGCCGCGCGTAGCCCGCTCCGATCCCGGACGTGGGCCCGGTGATCAGGGCGATGGGGCGGGGCATGGGCTTGTCAGGGCTGTTGGCTGTCAGGGCTGATAATTCGTGGCCGGACGACCGCTGCGCTGCGGCGGAGGCTGGCGGCGATCGGCGTCGGAACCCAGCAGCCCCACCATGTCCGGCTGCGCGCGCCGCAACTCCGGCCGGCCCGGCGACGCCAGGGGCCGGCCCGGCGATGCCGCACGAAGTCCCGCCGGCGCTTCCAGCGGGGTCTCCTCCGGTGTCGGTGGCAACACCCGGAGCAGGTCGTTGAACTGCCGCGCGGTGTGCAGACCCTCGTCCCACTGGGCGCGTGTGCTCGCCACCGGCATGGCGACCAACGTCCAGTGCTGCTCGTTCCACATGATCTCGGCGGAGTCGGACGCGGTGTGGGCGAATGTGACCATGCGGCGGTCGCAGGCGCGCCGCGCCGCATCCAGGTTGGTGCTATACACCATTCGGGGGCCGATCGCACCCAGCAACCAGATGTCGTTTTCCCGTGGTTCTTTGAGCCCCTTGAGGCGTAGGTCGAGCACGACGTTGGTGCCGATCTTGCGATGCAGGGCGATCACCGTTGCGACCTCTTCGAGGTCGAAGACGTACACCGCCTCACCGCGGATCTGGCCCAGCACGACGTCGCGCGCGGCGACGTCGCCGACCGACGAGATCACCCCACGCTTCCAGCGCTTGAGGATCTCGCTCGATTCGCGCTCGTAGTCGAAGCCATGCGAACGCGCCCAGGATTTGCGGCGTCGGCTACGCCCGCGCCGACGATCGATGTCGACGTACAGCAGCACACCTGCACCGACAAAGCACAGTGCGGACAGCGTGAACCAGAGGGGAACCATCCCAGACAGGGTATCTGCTGTCGCCCGGGTTGATGCCAGTCGCCCGGGTCACAACCCCGTCACAGCTGCTCATCGCTGTTCCCCGTCCGGGAAGCGCGACAGGTCAGCCCAGGATCAGGGAATCACCGTCGGCGCTGACGTTGACCGGCACGACGTCGCCGTCGTGCACGTCACCGGCCAGCAGCATCTTGGCCAGCTGGTCGCCGATGGCCTGCTGCATCAGCCGGCGCAGCGGACGCGCACCGTAGACCGGGTCGAACCCGCGCTGGGCCAGCCACTGCTTGGCCGGCAGCGACACCTCCAGCGCGAGGCGACGCTGCGCCAGCCGCTTCTGCAGCTGGGCCAACTGGATGTCGACGATCGACACCAGCTCGCCGGGTTCCAGGCCGTGGAAGATGATCACGTCGTCGAGCCGGTTGATGAACTCGGGCTTGAACGCCGACCGCACCGCGGCCATCACGTGTTCCTCGTCGCCGCCCGACCCGAGGTTGGACGTCAGGATCAGGATGGTGTTGCGGAAGTCGACCGTGCGACCCTGCCCGTCGGTCAGCCGGCCCTCGTCGAGGACCTGCAGCAGCACGTCGAACACGTCGGGGTGGGCCTTCTCGATCTCGTCGAACAGGATCACCGTGTACGGGCGGCGGCGCACCGCCTCGGTCAGCTGGCCGCCCTGGTCGTAGCCGATGTAGCCGGGCGGGGCACCGACCAGGCGGGCGACGGAGTGCTTCTCCCCGTATTCGCTCATGTCGATGCGGACCATCGCCCGCTCGTCGTCGAACAGGAACTCCGCCAGCGCCTTGGCCAACTCGGTCTTACCGACACCGGTCGGGCCCAGGAACATGAACGAGCCGGTGGGTCGGTTCGGGTCGGCGACACCGGCCCGGGTCCGGCGCACCGCGTCGGACACCGCCTGCACGGCCTTCTTCTGCCCGATCACGCGCTGGCCGAGCTCATCCTCCATGCGCAGCAGCTTGGCGGTCTCGCCCTCGAGCATCCGGCCGGCGGGAATGCCGGTCCACGCCGACACCACCTCGGCGATGTCGTCGGGCCCGACCTCCTCCTTGAGCATCAGGTTGTCGCGGGCCTCGGCGTGCGGCAGCGCGGCGTCGAGCTTCTTCTCGACCTCGGGGATCCGCCCGTAGCGCAGCTCGGCGGCCTTGGCCAGGTCGCCGTCGCGCTCGGCACGCTCGGACTCCCCGCGCAGCATCTCCAGCTGCTCCTTGAGCTCGCGGACGATGTCGATGGCGCTCTTCTCGTTCTGCCAGCGGGTGGTGAGCTCGGCGAGCTGCTCCTTCTTGTCGGCCAGTTCGGAACGCAGCTTCTCCAGGCGGTCCTTGGACGCCTCGTCCTCCTCCTTGGCCAGCGCCATCTCCTCGATCTCCAGCCGGCGCACCAAACGTTCGACCTCGTCGATCTCGACAGGCCGCGAGTCGATCTCCATCTTCAGCCGGCTGGCGGCCTCATCGACCAGGTCGATGGCCTTGTCCGGCAGGAAGCGCGCGGTGATGTAGCGGTCGGACAGCGTTGCGGCCGCCACCAGCGCCGAGTCGGTGATCCGCACGCCGTGGTGTACCTCGTAACGGTCCTTGAGACCGCGCAGGATCCCGACGGTGTCCTCCACCGACGGCTCGCCGACGAACACCTGCTGGAAGCGCCGCTCCAGCGCCGCGTCCTTCTCGATGTACTTGCGATACTCGTCCAGCGTGGTGGCGCCGACCAGCCGCAACTCGCCGCGGGCCAGCATCGGCTTGATCATGTTGCCGGCATCCATGGCGCCCTCGCCGGTTGCGCCGGCGCCCACGATGGTGTGCACCTCGTCGATGAACGTGATGATCTGCCCCGCGGAGTTCTTGATGTCGTCGAGGACGGCCTTGAGTCGCTCCTCGAACTCGCCGCGGTACTTGGCGCCGGCCACCATCGAGCCCAGGTCGAGCGAGACAACGGTCTTGTCGCGCAGGCTTTCCGGCACGTCGCCGTCCACGATGCGCTGGGCCAGGCCCTCCACGATCGCGGTCTTGCCGACGCCGGGCTCGCCGATCAGCACCGGGTTGTTCTTGGTGCGGCGGGAGAGCACCTGCACGACGCGGCGGATCTCGTTGTCCCGCCCAATGACCGGGTCGAGCTTGCCCTCCCGGGCGCGCGCGGTCAGGTCGGTGGAGTACTTCTCCAGCGCCTGGTAGGTGGCCTCGGGCTCGGGGCTGGTGACGCGGGCGCTGCCGCGGACCTTGACGAAGGCCTCCCGCAACGCTTGCGGCGAGGCGCCGTGGCCGCTCAGCAGCTTGGCGACGTCGGAGTCGCCGGTGGCGAGCCCCACCAGCAGGTGCTCGGTGGACACGTACTCGTCGTCCATCTCGCCTGCCAGCTGCTGGGCCGTGGTGATGGCGGCCAGCGATTCCCGCGAGAGCTGCGGCTGCGCGCTGGCACCGCTGGCCTGCGGCAGCGCGTCGAGCAGGCGCTGAGCGTCGGTGCGGATGGTGGCGGGAGCGACCCCGACCGCCTCGAGCAGCGGCGCGGCAATCCCGTCGACCTGCGTCAGCAGCGCCATCAGCAGATGGGCGGGCCGGATCTCGGGGTTGCCGGCGGCCGACGCCGCCTGCAGCGCAGCGGTCAGCGCCGCCTGGGTCTTGGTGGTCGGGTTGAAAGAGTCCACGACATCTCCGTTCGGGTCCGTTCGGGGGGTGCTGAAAATGCTTGTCGGCTTCTTCAACGCCGTCAAGGTTGAGTCTATTCCGCTCAATTTTCCGGGTGCGGGGGGGCCGCTTAGACTCGGGGGCCGTGGGCTTACCCGTGGGCTTGGAGGACCGGGACGCGTTGCGGGTGCTGCGGGACGCCTTCAGCCCCCAGGAACCGGGCCTCGTGCAGAGCTTCTATTCCCACTGGTTCGGTCTCGACGTCTCGGTGCGCGACCTGTTCCCACCCGAACTGGACGGGCAGCGGGCCGCTTTCGCCCACGCCCTGCACTGGGTCTACGGCGAACTGGTCGAGCAGCGCGCCGAGGAACCGGTGTCCTTTCTCGCCCAGTTGGGCCGGGATCACCGCAAGTACGGTGTGCTGCCGAGCCACTACGACACCGTGCGCCGCGCCTTGTATGCGGCACTGCGCGAACACCTGGGGCACCGCGCAACCTGGACCGATGCCGTGGACGCCGCGGCTACGCAGTCGCTGACCCTGATCACAGGGGTGATGCGGGGCGGCGCCGAGGCCGACGAAGGACCGGCCTGGTGGGACGCCACGGTGGTCGAGCACAGCCGGGTGTCACGCGACCTCGCGGTCGTGCGGCTGCAGTTGGACCGCCCGATGCACTACTACCCGGGTCAGTACGTCAACGCGCAGGTCCCGCAGTGCCCGCGCCGCTGGCGCTACCTGAGCCCCGCGATCCCCCCGGACCCGGGCGGCCAGATCGAATTCCACATCCGGCAAGTGCCCGGCGGCCTGGTCAGCGCGGCGATCGTCGGCGAAACCCGCACCGGGGACCGGTGGCGGCTGTCCGCTCCGCACGGTGGCCTGCGGGTCGACCGCGGCGGCGGCGACGTATTGATGGTCGCCGGAAGCACCGGCCTGGCGCCCCTGCGCGCGCTGATCCTGGACCTCAGCCGGTTCGCGGACAACCCCCGCGTGCATCTGTTCTTCGGTGCCCGGTACCCCTGCGAGCTCTACGACCTGCCGACCTTGTGGCGGGTTGCGGCGCACAATCCGTGGTTGTCGGTCTCGCCGGTCTCCGAGCACGGCCACGATCCTGCGTGGGCGGCCGACTACCCCGACGCGACACCGCCGCGGGGCCTGCACGTGCACCAGACCGGCCGGCTGCCGGAGGTGGTGTCGCGGTACGGAGGCTGGGGCGACCGGCAGATCCTGGTCAGTGGTGGCCCCGCCATGGTCCGCGCCACTAAGGCCGCGCTGATCGCGAAAGCCGCGCCGCCGCAAAGCATTCAGCACGACCCGTTGAGTAGTTGAGGACACACGCAGATGAGAGAAGGTGCTCCATGATAGTGGTCACGCTGAACGACCCCGTGTCCCCGGTCGCCGCGCAGTTCGTGCCCGAGGCGGGCATGATCGGCACCTCGCTGACCGACGCCGGCGTGGAGTTGCTCGGGCAGCGTCGCGGCCTGGACGCCTACGTAAACGCCGGCAAGACGATGGGTATCCCGATTCTCTACCCGTGGGCAAATCGCCTGGGCGCCACCACATACAGCGCGCAGGGTGTGACGGTGAACCTCAGCCCGGGCGACAACGGCGTCCGAATCGACTCCAACGGCCTACCCATCCATGGCCTGATGGCCGCCTACCCGGGCTGGCGGGTCTCCGCGCAGTCGCCGAACACGCTGACGGCGGAGGTGGATTTCGGCGCCGATCCGCACCTGCTGGCCGGTTTTCCGTATCCCCACGTCCTCACCCTCGCCGTGCGGCTGGAGAGGCGGACCTTGACGATCCGCACCACGGTCACCGCGACCGGGGCGCACGCGGTCCCGTTGTGCTTCGGATTCCACCCCTACCTGCATCTCCCGGGAGCGGCCCGCAGCGAATGGGTGATCGATACACCGCGGATGCGGCACCTGAAACTCGACGATCGTGGTTTGTCCACCGGGGAGTCCGAACCGCAACCGGTGCGCAGCGAATTGCTGGGCGACAACACCTTTGACGACGGCTACGACGAGGTCTCCGACGCCGCGATGTTCGCGGTGTCCGGCGGCGGCCGGCGCATCGAGGTGATCTTCGATCAGGGGTATCCGGCGGCGCAGATCTTCGCGCCCCGCGCCGAGGATGACACAGAACCCGTGATCTGCTTCGAGCCGATGACCGCTCCGACCGACGCGCTGCGCCGCGGCGATTACCGGTGCGCTCGGCCGGGGGAGCCGGCGGTCGCGCAATTCTCCATCCGGGTCTGACCCGGATCGGCGGCGCTCAGCGTCCTCGGCGCGGCTGCCACACCACCAGCGCGGTGCTCTTGGGGAGCACCGCGATGTCGCGGCGCGGGGCGGTGCGCACCCGCGCCAGCTCGTCGGCAAGTTCCTTGACCCGAGACTGCAGCGCTTCAACCTGGTTGGTCAGTTCGATGATGCGTTTGATGCCGGCGAGGTTGACACCTTCGTCCTGGGACAGCCGTTGCACCTCGCGCAGCAGGTCGACGTCGTTCTGCGAATAGCGCCGCCCACCGCCGGACGTGCGAGTGGGGCTCACCAGGCCGAGACGGTCGTAGGTGCGCAGGGTCTGGGCGTGCATGCCCGCAAGTTCGGCGGCGACCGAGATCAGAAAGGTCCTCGACTCGGATTCTCGGGGGTTGACGGCCATCAGCGGTTGCCCGCCCATCCGGCCCTTGGGTCGAAACCGCTGGCCTGCTCGGCGGCCGCGTAGGCCTCGAGCGCCTCCTGCGCGGCGCCTTCCACGTTGGACGGCACGGCCACCTTGACGGTGACCAGCAGATCCCCGCTTCCGCCGCTGCGCTTGGGCACGCCGCGCCCCCGCACCCGGAGGATGCGGCCGTCGGCGGTGCCCTTGGGCACCCGAACTCCTACTTTGCCGTCCAGAGTGGGCACCGAAAGTGTTGTGCCCAAGGCTAATTCGGTAAAGCTGACCGGTACGGTCACCGTCAGGTCGTCGCCGTCGCGGCAGAAGACCCTGTCGGGCCGCACATGTACCGTCACGTACAAGTCGCCGGACGGGGCGCCACGCAACCCGGCCTCACCCTGCCCGGCCAGCCGGATCCGCTGTCCGTCGGCGACACCGGGCGGGATCCGCACGTTGATGGTGCGAGTACGGGTGGTCACCCCGGTGCCGGAGCATTCGTCGCAGGGCTGCTCGATGATGGAGCCGCTGCCGCGGCAGTCGGCGCAGGGCTCGGAGAATCCGAACGCACCCTGGTTGCGGTTGATCACCCCGGTACCGTTGCAGCTCGCGCACACCTTCGGGCTGGTACCCGGTTGCGCCCCACTGCCGTGGCAGTTGGTGCACGGCGCGGGGCTGGTCAACCGCAGCGGCATGGCCACGCCCTTGGCGGCCTCAATGAAATCCAGCTGCGTCTCGGTCTCCAGGTCGTTGCCGCGCCGCGGCCGGCTGGGGCGGGCGCCGGCGCCGCGCCCGAACAGGCCGCCGAAGAGGTCACCGATGTTGGCGCCCCCGCTGCGGCCGGCGGCGTCGAACAGATCGTTGAGGTTGAACTCCGCGCCGTCTGCGCCGCCACCGGGCCCGCCGAAGCCGCCGGTGTCGAACCGGCGGCCGCCGAAACGACCGCCCGCGAAGAGCCGGCGTGTTTCGTCGTACTCCTGGCGCTTAGCCGGGTCCGCCAGCACGTTGTGCGCCTCGGAGACCACCTTGAAACGTTCACCGGCGGCGGGATTGTCGGGATTGGCGTCGGGATGCAGATCGCGCGCCAGCTTCCGGTAGGCGCGTTTGATCTCTTCGGGACTGGCGTCGGAGGAGACCCCTAACTCCTTGTAGAAGTCCTTTTCGACCCACTCACGCTGGGCCATGCCGCGTCACCCCGCTCACCCGTCGCCATCCGGGCCCGCGACCGTGTCCACGACGGCGACCAGAGCGTTGCGCAGCACCTGATCATCCAGTTTGTAGCCGTGCCGCATGATGGTGCCGATGACGGGTTTGGAGCCGTCGGCGCCATCGCCCTCGTGCTGCACGGCTTCGTGCAGCACCGGGTCGAAGTCCTCCCCCGCTGCGCCAAACGCCGTGAGCCCGAGCCCGTTCAGCGCGTTGATCAGCTTGTCGGCCACGGACTTCAGCGGGCTGGAATCCAGGTCGCCGTGCGTACGCGCCCGATCGAGATCGTCGAGCACGCCCAGCAGCGCGGTGACGACGGTGGCCTTGGCCCGATCCGCCGCCGCCTGCTGGTCGCGCAGCGCCCGCTTGCGGTAGTTGGCGAAGTCGGCCTGCACCCGCTGCAGGTCGCCGAGCAGCTCGGCCGCCTTGTCGGCTTCCTCGGGGGTTTCGCCTGCGAAGGCCCCCCGCTCCGCCTCGGGCCGCACTTCGCCGGTCTCGGGGTCGATCCGTCGCTTGTCGGTGACCGTCACCTGGTCGGGGTTCGGATCGGTCACTTGGACTCCCGGTCGTCCTCGACCACCTCCGCGTCCACGACGTCGTCGGCCGAGCCGGCCGAGCCGCCGTAAGCGTCACCGGGTCCGGCCCCGGGGCCGCCCGCAGCCTGGGTGGCCTCGTAGATCGCCTGTCCGAGCGCCTGCGACTCCTGGCCGAGCTTCTCCATCGCGGACTTGATCGCGGCGATGTCGGTGCCGGCGAGTGCCGTCTTGGCCTCCGCCACGGCGGCCTCCACCTTGCTCAGTGTGTCCGCGGGCACCTTCGCGTCACCCTCCGCTTCGCGCTGCTCGGTGACGAACTTCTCCGTCTGGTAGACCAGCGTCTCGGCCTGGTTGCGGACGTCGGCCTCCTCCCGACGCTTGCGGTCCTCGTCGGCGTGCGCCTCGGCGTCCTTGATCATCCGGTCGATCTCGTCCTTGGACAGGCCCGAGCCTTCCTGGATGCGGATGGTGTTCTCCTTGCCGGTGCCCTTGTCCTTCGCGGTGACATGCACGATGCCGTTGGCGTCGATGTCGAAGGTCACCTCGATCTGCGGGACGCCGCGTGGCGCGGGCGGGATGCCGGTCAGCTCGAACGAACCGAGCATCTTGTTGTGGGCGGCGATCTCGCGCTCACCCTGGTAGACCTGGATCTGCACCGACGGCTGGTTGTCGTCTGCGGTGGTGAAGGTCTCCGACCGCTTGGTCGGGATGGTGGTGTTGCGCTCGATCAACTTGGTCATCACGCCACCCTTGGTCTCGATACCGAGGCTCAGCGGCGTCACGTCAAGCAGCAGAACGTCTTTCACCTCACCCTTGAGGACGCCCGCCTGCAGAGCCGCTCCCACCGCGACGACCTCGTCGGGGTTCACGCCCTTGTTGGGCTCCTTGCCGCCGGTGAGCTCCTTGACCAGGTCGGTGACCGCGGGCATCCGGGTGGAACCACCCACCAGCACGACGTGGTCGATGTCGGCCACCGAGATGCCGGTGTCGGCGATCACCGACTGGAACGGCTTGCGGGTGCGGTCCAGCAGGTCCTGGGTGATGCGCTGGAACTCCGCCCGGGTCAGCTGCTCGTCGAGGAACAGCGGGTTCTTGTCGGCGTCGACGGTGATGTAGGGCAGGTTGATCGAGGTGCTTTGCGAGCTGGACAGCTCGATCTTGGCCTTCTCGGCGGCCTCCCGCAGCCGCTGCATCGCCATCTTGTCCTTGGTGAGGTCGATGCCGCTGGTGCCTTTGAACTTCTCGACGAGCCAGTTCATGATCCGTTCGTCCCAGTCGTCACCGCCGAGCAGGTTGTCACCGCTGGTGGCGCGGACCTCGACCACACCCTCGCCGATCTCCAGCAGGGAGACGTCGAAGGTGCCGCCGCCGAAGTCGAAGACCGCGATGGTTCCGTCCTTCTTCTTGTCCAGGCCGTAGGCCAGGGCTGCAGCCGTGGGCTCGTTAACGATGCGCTTCACGTCCAGGCCCGCGATGGCGCCGGCGTCCTTGGTGGCCTGGCGCTGGGCGTCGTTGAAGTAGGCAGGCACGGTGATGACCGCCTCGGTGACCTTCTCCCCCAGGTAGGCCTCAGCGGCCTCCTTCATCTTGGT
>CAIYOH010000327.1 GCA_903927745.1 uncultured Mycobacteriaceae bacterium | reverse complement strand
CCACCCTGCACCAGCGCTACGGCTTCCTCGACATCCGCCCAGCCGGAACCACCCTCACCCAAATCCGCGACCACATCCACGAACGATTCTGGCTACACCTCGGCCAAGGCTGGCGATTCTTCGCCCCCGAAAACCTCCTCACCCGCCTCACCGCCGTCCTGCAAGTCGAACCCCAGGTATTCCAGGTCGGCATCAACCTCAACGACGCCAGCGCACTCACCGGCGCCAGCGCACCCGAACACACTGTGCGCCGCACCCCCGACACCGGCCGCTACCTCTTCACCCACCAGCAAGCCCACGGCCCAGCCATGATCGACACCACCCGACCCGACCACACCCACACCGCTACCCTCGACGAAGTACTGAGTATCCGACAATCAACCGAACCGCACGTCTTAGAACAGGGGATTTTGGGGATGACGAATGCTCGACGCTGACTGGAACCGAAAATTTTGGGGTGCGCATAACTGGTCAACGCGCGGAGAAGAGTGGTCCGCCGCCTACGGCGGCAGTGAGCCACAGTGGTTCGGGTCGATCTACCCGCGACTACACGGGGTTCTTCCTACAAGCAGCATTCTCGAAATCGCACCCGGCATGGGCAGGTGGACAAAGTTCCTGCTTCCCTTGTGCCGCAACTATGTCGGCATCGACATCGCATCGGAATGCGTCCAAGGATGCCAGGAAATATTTGCCGATGTGCCCTATGGCCGATTCGTGACGAACGACGGCTACTCACTGAGTGAAGTTGAGAACAATAGCATTGATTTGGTATTTTCCTTCGACTCGCTTGTGCACGCCGAGTTCGACGTCTTCGAGAGCTACATTCCGCAGATACTTCGGAAATTAAACAGAGATGGCGTCGCGTTCATTCACCACTCGAACATTGGCGCGTTCGGCACCGGTTTTCCGAACCCCGGCGGTCGAACTTTTTCCGTCTCCCGGCAAAATATTGAAGATCTCATCGCACTCAGCGGTGGGGTGGTTCTCATCCAAGAGGTAATTGGATGGCCGTATGGACCTGGTAATTTTGCCCGCGATTGCCTCACGATTTTCACCAGAGACAATGGCCGGCAATCTGATCCGGTTCATCTTTATAACTTACGATTCGCGGAGGAGTCCGAGATCATCAGGGACTTTCAGTCCCCCTATAGCCGGATCACCAACCGGGTTGAGTAACGCGGTTTCCAACTGTCTCACGCGCGAGTCATCTCTGCACGACCACCAGCGATCATGGGCTCTCCGGAGCGCGAGGGAATTACCCTAGGCCGTTTCGGTGATCGGGCGGTCCACCCAGCTCATGAGGTCGCGCAACTTCTTGCCGGTGACCTCGATGGGGTGCTCGGCGTTCTCCTTGCGGAGTTGCTCGAGTTGCTTGTTGCCGCCCTCGATGTTGGCGACGAGCTTCTTCACGAAGGTGCCGTCCTGGATCTCGTGCAGGATCTGGCGCATCCGGTCCTTGGTGCCGGCGTCGATTAAGCGTGGACCAGAGAGGTAGCCACCGAATTCCGCGGTGTCGGACACCGAGTAGTTCATCCGCGCGATGCCGCCCTCGTACATCAGGTCGACGATCAGCTTGAGCTCGTGCAGCACCTCGAAATAGGCCATCTCCGGCGGGTAGCCCGCCTCGACCATCACGTCGAAACCGGTCTTCACCAATTCCTCTGTGCCGCCGCACAACACCGCCTGCTCACCGAACAGGTCGGTTTCGGTCTCGTCCTTGAAGGTGGTCTTGATGACGCCGGCCCGGGTGCCGCCGATCCCCTTGGCGTAGGACAGCGCCAGCGCCTCGCCCGCTCCGGTGGGATCCTGGTCGACGGCGATCAGGCACGGCACGCCCTTGCCGTCGACGAACTGGCGGCGCACCAGATGGCCGGGCCCCTTCGGAGCGACCATGGCGACGGTCACGTCCGAGGGCGGCTTGATCAGCCCGAAGTGGATGTTGAGCCCGTGGCCGAAGAACAACGCGTCGCCGGGCTTCAGGTTGGGCGCGATGTCGTGGGTGAAGATGTCCGCCTGGGCGGTATCGGGCGCCAACAGCATGATGACGTCGGCCCATTTGGCGACCCCGGCAGGGGTGTCGACCTCCAGGCCCTGCTCCTGCACTTTGGCCCGCGACTTCGAACCCTCCTTGAGGCCGACGCGAACCTGCACGCCGGAGTCGCGCAGGCTCAGCGAGTGCGCGTGTCCCTGGCTGCCGTAGCCGATGACACCCACCTTGCGCCCCTGGATGATCGACAGGTCTGCGTCGTCGTCGTAGAACATCTGCAATGCCTCTGGCACCTGACTATCTCCTTCTTGACTACTTGGCGGCGCTGATGTCGCGGGGCCCGCGGGACAGCGACACCACGCCCGATTGGACGAGTTCCCGGATGCCGAAAGGCTCCAGCACGCGCAGCAGCGCCTCGATCTTGCCGCGGTTGCCGGTGGCCTCGATGGTCAACGTATCTGGTGCGACATCGATCACTTTGGCGCGGAACAGATTCACCGCCTCGATCACCTGGCTGCGACTGCCAGCGTCGGCGCGCACCTTGATGAGCGCCAGTTCACGGGACACCGAGTTGTCCTCGTCGAGCTCGCTGATCTTGATGACGTTGATCAGCTTGTTGAGCTGCTTGGTGATCTGCTCGAGCGGGGTTTCCTCGGCCGACACCACGATGGTCATCCGGGACATGTCCTTCTGCTCCGTCGGACCGACGGCCAGGGACTGGATGTTGAATCCGCGGCGGGAGAACAACGCGGCCACCCGCGCGAGCACACCGGGTGTGTCCTCGACCAGCACCGACAACGTGTGGCTTCGTGGAGTGAGTCCACCGCTCATCAAGCGTGCCCTTCGCAGTTGTCGAAGAGCGGGCGAATGCCCCGGGCTGCCTGGATTTCGTCGTTGCTGGTGCCGGCGGCCACCATCGGCCACACCTGCGCGTCGGCGCCGACGATGAAGTCGATGACGACGGGCCGGTCGTTGATCGCGCGCGCCTGGTTGATGACGTCGACGACGTCCTCCTCACGCTCGCACCGCAATCCGACACAGCCCAGGGCCTCGGCCAGCTTCACGAAATCGGGGATGCGGTGGGAATGCGTGGCCAGGTCGGTCTGGGAGTACCGCTCCCCGTAGAACAGGGTCTGCCATTGGCGCACCATGCCCAGGTTCCCGTTGTTGATCAGCGCGACCTTGATCGGCGCACCCTCGATCGCGCAGGTCGCCAGCTCCTGGTTGGTCATCTGGAAGCAGCCGTCGCCGTCGATCGCCCAGACCTCGGCGTCCGGGAGGGCCATCTTGGCCCCCATGGCTGCGGGAATGGCGAAACCCATGGTGCCCAGGCCGCCGGAGTTGAGCCACGTGCGCGGCTTCTCATAGGAGATGAACTGCGCCGCCCACATCTGGTGCTGCCCCACGCCGGCGACGTAGTACGCGTCCGGTCCTGCGATCTGGCCGAGCTTCTCGATCACATACTCGGGGCTGAGGCTGCCGTCGCTCTGCGGGCCGTAGCTCAGTGGGTAGGTGGACCGAAGCTGGTCCAGATACGCCCACCATTCGGTCATGTCCATGGTCGCGGGCACCGCGCGCTGGCGCAGCATCGCGACGAGCTCGCCGATGACGGCTTTCACATCGCCGACGATCGGCACGTCGGCGTGGCGGTTCTTACCGATCTCGGCCGGGTCGATGTCGGCGTGGATGACCTTGGCCTCGGTTGCGAAGGTGTCGAGCTTGCCCGTCACCCGGTCGTCGAACCGCGCACCCAGCACGATCAGCAGGTCGCTGCGCTGTAGCCCCGCCACCGCGGCGACCGTGCCGTGCATACCCGGCATGCCCAAGTTCAGGCGATGGCTGTCGGGGAAGGCGCCGCGCGCCATCAGCGTGGTGACGACGGGGATGCCGGTCAACTCGGCCAGTTCCCGCAGTTCCTCGGTGGCCTCGCCGCGGATGACGCCGCCGCCGACGTAGAGCACCGGCTTGCTGGCGGCCGCCATCAGCTTGGCGGCCTCGCGGACCTGACGGCTGTGGGGTTTGGTGGTCGGCTTATAGCCGGGCAGATCCATCCGGGGCGGCCAGCTGAATGTGCACTGCCCCTGCAGCACGTCCTTGGGGATGTCGACGAGGACCGCCCCGGGTCGGCCGGACGAGGCGATGTGGAAGGCCTCAGCCATCACCCGAGCGATGTCGTCGCCGGAGCGGATCAGGAAATTGTGCTTGGTGATCGGCATCGTGATGCCCGAGATGTCGGCCTCCTGGAAGGCGTCGGTGCCGATCAGTGATCGGCCGACCTGCCCGGTGATCGCGACGACCGGTATCGAGTCCATCTGCGCATCAGCCAGCGGGGTCACCAGGTTGGTGGCGCCAGGACCTGAGGTCGCCATGCACACCCCGACCCTGCCGGTGGCGTGCGCGTAGCCGCTGGCCGCGTGCCCGGCGCCCTGCTCGTGGCGGACCAGGACGTGGCGCAGTTTCTTCGAGTCGAACAATGGGTCGTACACCGGCAGCACCGCGCCGCCGGGGATGCCGAAGATGATCTCGACGTCGAGTTCCTCCAGCGAGCGGATCACCGCCTGGGCACCGGTCATGAGTTCCGGCGCGACACGTCTGGCCGGCGCCTTCGGCGTCATGGTCACGTCAGCGGCCTCGGCGACGTTGTGCGTGCCGTTCGGCGGTGACTGCGGGCCGCGATGCGACTTGGCTGGTGCGCTCACTTCTGGGTCCTCGTGTCCTCGTGGTGGCAAGAAAAAACCCTCGCCAGCTCAGCTGCTGCACGAGGGTCGCGTTGGTGCTGGATCGCTTGAAAGGCTGACGAGCTAGTCAGGCACCAACGCGCCGACTGATTACTACGAGCGCTCCGGGCCTGCCGGCGGTGACCATGCCTTTGACGGTAGCCTTCCCACAGCTCAGCCGTCAAATCCGCGCCGTGGATGGGATGATGCGACAGTGGCCGTGATCAAGGTGTCGCCGATGGCACACTTCGCCGTGGGGTATCTGGCACTCGGGATGCTCGTCCCGGTGCTCGCGTGGCCGTGGTGCGCACCGTTGCTCGTCATCCCGGTGGTGTTATCGGCGTTGCTGGTCCGGTGGCGCACCGTCGCTGACCAGCAAGGAGTGACAGCTCGCACGCTGCGGGGAAGCCGGACCGCACGCTGGGAGGATATTGACGGGCTGCGCTTCGGTCGCGGCGCTTGGGCGCGCGCATGCCTGACAAAAGGCGGGGAGATGGGACTGCCGGCCGTGACCTTCGCGACGCTGCCGCGACTGACCGAGGCGAGCGAAGGACGGGTCCCCAACCCCTATCGGTAGACCCCTGCCGATGCACAGCGGCTCGGGCGGATCAGGAAATCGGATTGATGCCGTTGAGCAGCACCCACACCGCGACCCCGGCCGCGATACCGACCAGCAGTGCCACGAACGACCCGATGAACGGGCGATGGGCCCATCCCCGGCCGGCATCCAGGCCGTAACGGCCGGGTCCGCAGAGGGTGACCGCGGCGGCCAGCACGATCAGGGTGATCTGGTACTCGTGTCCCTGCGGCAGGAAGAACGCGAACACCTGCGAATGCTCACCGACCGAGACGGCTGCGAGCAGTCCGTTGATCAAAAAGGCCAGCGCACCGGCTGACGCGATCGGGGTGAACAACCCCAGGATGAGCAGCGTGGCCGCCGCGATCTCGCCGCCGGCGCTGATGTAGGCGAGGATGTCGGCGTGCTGGTAGCCCACGTCGGACAGTGAGCTCTTGAACGCGGCGATCCCCGGGCCGCCCCACCACCCGAACAGCTTCTGCAGGCCGTGGGCGCCCAGCACCACGCCGAGCCAGACTCGCAACACCAGCAACCCGAGATGCTGTGTGCCCCGGCGGCTGGCGTCGTGCGCCCGGTCGCTCGGGTCATAGGGCTCGATATGGGCAGGCTCGGGGGCAGCGTGCGGCACCGGCTGTGCCGCCGCCTGCGGCTGGATGTAGGGCAGCGGCTCCTGGTGGTCGAGAATGTTGTAGGGCTGCGCGCCGGGGACGCCGACGGGGCCGGGGTCGAGGTAGGGCATGACGGTGGTGGTTCCGAAGTCGCCCGGATACCCGACGGGTGTCAGATCATCTTCGGGATCGACCAGACGCGCCGAGGCGGGGCGGGCCGGCGCGGCGGGATGGACCGGGTTGGGCGGCGGGGCATCACCGCGCCGCTGCCAGTGTGCGTCATTCGGTTGACTGGTCACGGGTGCCAGGGTAAGGGCATTCCGTCGCGAATTGGGGATTTGCGGGCCCCTTCAGCGGGGGAATCGGCCGTCGCCGTGCCAACCAGGCCCGAATTGGCTCGAAATTGCTCCCGGCGCCGCATGCGTGTGGCGGCGGTGCGTGCACTGTCCGTAGCCTGTCGGTCATGCGATCAGGGCGATCCGGGCCGGCGGTTCGACGCGGGTCTGTCGCGCTGTGCGTGGCGGTCCTGGTGTCCGGCGGGTGCGCGCGGTTCAACGACGCCCAGTCCCAGCCCTTCACCACCAACCCGGAACTCAAGCCCCAGCAGAGTTCGCCGCCTCCCCCGCCGCCTCCGCTGCCGGCCACCCCCTTCCCCAAGGCCTGCCCGGCGCCCGGGGTGATGCAGGGCTGCCTGGAGAGCACAAGCGGCCTCGTCATGGGCACCGACAGCAAAACGGCCTTGGTCGCCGAACGCACCACCGGCGCCGTCAAGGAGATCTCCGTCAGCGCCGAACCGAAGGTGAAGACGGTCATCCCGGTCGATGCGTCCGGTGACGGCGGGCTGATGGACATCGTCCTGTCGCCCACCTACGACCAGGACCGCCTGATGTATGCCTACATCAGCACGCCGGCCGACAACCGGGTCATCCGCATCGCCGACGGCGACACCCCGAAGGACATTCTCACCGGCATTCCCCGCGGCGCCACCGGCAACACCGGGGCGTTGATGTTCACCAGCCCGACCACCCTGGAGATCATGACGGGCGACGCGGGCAATCCGGCGATGGCCGCGGATCCGCGGTCGCTGGCGGGGAAGGTGCTCCGCATCGAGCAACCCACCACCCTCGGTCAGGCCCCGCCGACGACGGCGCTCTCAGGGGTTGGCTCCGGGGGCGGGCTGTGCGTCGATCCCGTCGACGGCTCCCTGTACGTCGCCGACCGCACCCCCACGGCGGACCGGTTGCAGCGCATCAGCAAGAACTCGGAGGTCACGACGGTGTGGACGTGGCCGGACAAGCCGGGCGTGGCCGGCTGCGCAGCGATGGACGGCACCGTCCTGGTCAACCTTGTCAACACCAAACAGACGGTGGCGGTCCGACTGGCGCCGTCGACGGGTGCGGTGACCGGTGAACCCGAAGTGGTCCGCAAGGACACCCACGCCCACGCGTGGGCCCTGCGGATGTCGGCCGACGGAAACGTGTGGGGTGCCACGGTCAACAAGACCGCCGGTGGCGCCGAGAAACTCGACGACGTGGTGTTCCCGCTCTTCCCGCAGGGCGGCGGCTTCCCGCGCAGCAACGCCGACAAGACGTAAGCCCGTTGCGGGTCCCGAACAGGTCCGGTCAAAACCCGCCGAGGGTGAACTTGACGCCGTAGCGCCGTGTCACATCCCCGGCCGCGCTGGGTGCGCTGCCGAACGATCGGTGCGACGGGTCCTCGTCGGAGTCCATGTCGTCGAGATCGGAGAGATACAGCGGGTCATCGGAGTTCTCGGGAACCCAGGTGGCGACGGGCTGCAGCGCGTAGAGGACGTGGTCGCCCACCTCGACCCAGCCGATGGTCCTGCCGACGAACCACGCGATCGCGTCGTCGAGCACGGGCATCCCCTGGGGGCCGGCGCGCCACCGGCAGCGGTGAAACTTCCCGGCGTCGTCGCCGGTACGGCCGGCGAACAGCTCCGCCAGGGTGCGGTGGTGTCGCGCGAGAACGTGCACGGCCAGATGTTGCGCGGCGCCGGCCACCGCGCAGGTGTCACGGCTCTTGGGGATGCAGACTTGAAAGATCGGCGGATCCGCACTCGCCCGGCCGGCGAAGCTGACCAGACATCCCGACGGTTGGCCCGCGGCCTGGGTCGTGACGACGAACACCGGACAATCCAGCATGTCCGTCAGGGCCTCGAACGTGTCGTCGATCACGGCAGAATCACGAACCCCCGTCGCCCTGGCCGCACGCGGCGAGGACGAGCTCGCGCACCCTGGCGGCGTCGGCTTGACCGCGGGTGGCCTTCATCACGGCGCCGACGATGGCGCCTGCGGCGGCGACCTTGCCGGCGCGGATCTTCTCCGCCACATCGGGATTGGCGGCCAGCGCCTCGTCGACCGCGGCCTGGGTGACCGAGTCGTCGCGGACCATCTCCAGACCGCGGGCGGCCATCACCTCCCCGGGTTCGCCCTCCCCGGCCAGCACACCCTCCACAACCTGACGTGCGAGCTTGTTGGACAGCTTCCCCCCGTCGACCAGCGCCACCACCGCGGCAACCTGGGCCGGGGTGATGGCCAGGCCGTCCAGTCCGGTGTTCGCCTCGTTGGCCTTTTGCACCAGGAAGTTTCCCCACCAGGCGCGCGCCTGTTCGCTGGGCGCGCCGTGCGCGATGGTCGCCGCGACCAACTCGACGGCGCCGGCGTTGACGAGATCCCGCATCACCTCGTCGGATACGCCCAAATCCTGCTGCAGCCGCTTGCGGCTCAGCCACGGCATTTCCGGGATTGTCAGCCGCAGTTTCTCGACGAGCTCACGGCTGGGCGCGACGGGTTCCAAGTCGGGTTCCGGAAAGTAGCGGTAATCCTCGGCGGTCTCCTTGGTTCGCCCCGGGTTGGTGTAGCCGGACTCGTGAAAGTGCCTGGTTTCCTGGGTGATGGAGCCCCCTTTGACCAATACCGCTGCCTGGCGCTGCATTTCGTAACGCACCGCGACTTCGACGCTGCGCAGTGAGTTGACGTTCTTGGTCTCGGTCCGGGTACCGAACTCGGTCTCCCCCGTCGGCTTCAGCGACACGTTGGCGTCACAGCGCATCGAGCCCTGGTCCATCCGCACGTCGGAAACATCCAGTGCTCGCAGCAAATCTCGCAGTGCCGTCACGTAGGCGCGGGCGATCTGCGGCGCCTGCGCGTCGGCGCCCACGATGGGCTTGGTCACGATTTCGATCAGCGGCACGCCGGCGCGGTTGTAGTCGATCAGCGACGTGGTGGCGCCGTGGATACGGCCCGTATCGCTGCCCAGGTGGGTCAACTTGCCGGTGTCTTCTTCCATGTGCGCCCGCTCGATGTCCACCCGACGGGTGGTGCCGTCGTCGAGGGGCACGTCGAGGTGACCGTTCACCGCGATCGGCTCGTCGTACTGGGAAATCTGATAGTTCTTCGGCATATCGGGATAGAAGTAGTTCTTTCGGGCGAAACGGCACCACGGCACGATGTCGCAGTTGAGCGCCAGCCCGATCCGGATCGCCGACTCCACCGCGCTGCGGTTCAGCACCGGCAGCGAGCCGGGCAGTCCCAGGCAGACGGGGCACACCTGAGTGTTGGGTTCGCCGCCGAATGTCGTGGAACAGCCGCAGAACATCTTCGTCGCGGTGGACAACTCGACATGGACCTCGAGCCCGAGCACCGGGTCGAACCTCGCGATGACGTCGTCGAAGTCCATGAGATCGGCGCCGGCAGCAACACTCATGCCCCCGACTTTAGTGGTGATCGCGAGCGCGGCGAAGCCGGGCGATGCGGGTCACCACCAGCAGGCACCGTGGTGATCGCGAGCGCGGCGGAGACCCGATTCCCGGCTGCATACACCTTGAAGTGTATTGTGGTGTCATGTCGCGGACCAACATCGATATCGACGACGAGCTGGTGGCGGCCGCCCAGCGGATGTACCGCCTGAAATCGAAGCGCAGTGCGGTTGAACTCGCGCTGCGCCGCCTCGTCGGCGAGCCGTTGGGCCGCGATGAGGCACTGGCGCTGCAGGGCAGCGGTTTTGATTTCACCAACGACGAGATCGAGGCGTTCTCCGACGCCGACACGGATCGGCCGACCCGTCGTTGATGATCGTCGACACCTCGGTCTGGATTGACTTCCTGGCCGGTGCCGAGTCCGCGGCCAGCCGCTGGCTGGCAGATCGCATCGCCGCCAACGCGGTCGTGATCGTGCCTGAGGTGGTGATGATGGAGCTGCTGATCGGCACCACCGACGAATCCACGGCCGCTCTGCGCAGGCGACTGTTGCAGCGGTTCATCGTCGAGCCGCTCGCCCCGGTGCGCGACGCCGAAGATGCCGCGGCCATTCACCGGTGCTGTCGTCGCGGCGGCGACACCGTACGCAGCCTGATCGACTGCCAGGTGGCCGCGATGGCGTTGCGGATCGGGGTCCCCGTGGCACACCGTGATCGCGACTACGAGGTGATCCGGGCGCATTGCGGGCTCGAGACCGAGCCCTTGTTCTGACCGCCGACGCCGGTCGCGGCTACACCGGATCAGCCGAAGAACGCCGCCGCATCGTCGTAGCGGCTGTCGGGCACCAGCTTGAGCTGGCGGACCGCTTCGGCCAGCGGCACGCGGCCGATGTCCTGCCCCCGCAGCGACACCATCTGGCCGTATTCCCCCGCATGGGCGGCGTCGGCGGCGTTGACGCCGAACCGGGTGGCCAACACCCTGTCGTAGGCGGTCGGCACACCGCCCCGCTGGATGTGACCCAGCACAGTCACCCGCACTTCCTTGTTGATCCGCTTCTCCACCTCGACGGCGAGCTGGGCGGCCACGCCGGTGAATCGCTCGTGGCCGAACTCGTCAGTCCCGCCATCGCGTAACGCGATCGAGCCGGCGACCGGCTTCGCTCCTTCGGCCACCACGCAGATGAAGTGCGAATCCCCGCGCTGGAAACGGCGTTTGACCAGTCTGCACACGTCCTCGACGTCGAAGGGTTGTTCGGGAATCAGCGTCATGTGCGCCCCGGACGCGAGCCCGGAGTTCAACGCGATCCAGCCCGCGTGCCTGCCCATCACCTCCACCAGCATCACCCGCTGGTGGGACTCGGCGGTGCTGTGCAGCCGGTCGATCGCCTCGGTGGCGACGGTCAACGCGGTGTCGTGACCGAAAGTCACGTCGGTGCAATCGATGTCGTTGTCGATCGTCTTCGGCACGCCAACCACGGGAACGTTCTCCTCGGTCAGCCAGTGCGCCGCCGTCAGGGTGCCTTCACCGCCGATGGGAATGAGGACATCGATCCCGTTGTCGTCGAGGGTCTGCTTGATCTGGCTCAACCCGGCTTTGAGTAGGTCGGGGTGCACGCGGGCGGTGCCCAGCATCGTTCCGCCCTTGGCCAACAGCCTGTCGTTGCGGTCGTCGTTGTGCAGCTGGATGCGGCGATTTTCCAGCAGCCCGCGCCAGCCGTCCTGGAATCCGACGACCGACGAGCCGTAGCGGCCGTCACAAGTGCGCACCACCGCGCGGATGACGGCGTTGAGCCCGGGGCAGTCGCCGCCCCCGGTGAGCACTCCGATCCGCATGCCTTCATCTTGCCCTGCACTGTCGTGACCACCGCGCGTATGTGGCCATTTTGAGAACTCTGCATGTCGGGAAAGGTAGGATCGCTGGCGCGGGAAGGCCCGCTGCGTTGTTTCGATAGGAGCCGCAGTTGTCGAATCTCCTGACCGCAGCACCCGAGGCGTTGGCCGCTGCATCGGCGGATCTCAGCGGGATCGGGGATGCGATCAGGCGAGCGACGACGGCGGCCGCCCCGGCGAGCACAGAGATCGAGGCGGCGGCCGCCGACGATGTGTCACGGGCGATTGCTCGGATCTTCGGCGGCTATGGGCAGTCGTACCAGGCGATGAGCGCCCAGGCGGCGCTGTTACACGAGCAGTTCGTGCAGGCGTTGAGCGCGGGAGCTGGAACCTACGCCGCCGCCGAGGCCGTGAACGCGGCGTCGTTGCCGATCTCCCTGGTGCAGGCCTCGAGCCAGGCCCTAGTCGACGAGCTCAACACCCCCTTTCTGGCGCTGACGGGACGCCCGCTGATCGGCAACGGTGCCAATGGTGCGCCGGGGACCGGCGATAGCGGAGGGGCCGCTGGATGGCTGATCGGTAACGGCGGGGAGGGCGGCGCCGGCGCGACAGGTCAGAACGGCGGAGCGGGCGGCGCCGCAGGGTTGATCGGAACCGGCGGCGCGGGCGGGTCCGGGGGCGCCGGCGCGGCCGGCGGACTCGGCGGGCACGGCGGATGGTTGTTGGGCACCGGTGGAGCCGGCGGGGCCGGCGGCTTCGTG
>CAIYOH010000326.1 GCA_903927745.1 uncultured Mycobacteriaceae bacterium | reverse complement strand
GGCGATGGTGGTCTTGCCGGACTTGGCCGCACCGAAGATCAATAAATGCGGCGTGGCGAACATGTTCGCGTAGGCCACCGACAGGTCGGTTTCGCGGACCCCGATCGGTATGGTCCACCGCGTGGTGTAGTCACTTTCCGGGCCGGGTGGATCCGGGTCCAAGTCCCGCAGGTAGATGCGCTCCGGCAGGACCCTGACCCGGGGCGCCCGCTCGGTGTGCTCGGCCGCGATCTGGCCCACTCCCGCCGTCAGCGCCTCCACCAGATTGTCGGTGCTGTGCACCCCGTCGAGCCGGGGCACCCCGATCATCAGGTGGTGCTTCTCCACGGACATCGCCCGCCCGGGCCGGTTCGCCGGGATGTCCCGGGTGGCGCGGTCGATCTGGGTGTCGTTGACGTCACCGAGCCGGAACTCGATCTTTGTGCCCAGGTAGTCGCGCACCCGCGACCTCAGATCCGTCCAGCGCGTCGTGGTCGCTACGACGTGAATTCCGAACGCCAGTCCCTGTGCCGCCAAACCCTGGACCTGGACTTCCAGATCCGGGAACTCCGCGACGAAGGCCGGCCATCCGTCGATCACCAGGAACACGTCGCCAAAGGGATCCTGGGCCACTGGGTGATTCGGGTCCTCCCGCAGCTGGCGATACATCGCGATCGACCCCACTCGGTGTTCTTTGAACGCGGCCTCACGCTGACGCATCACCGCGTGCGTCTCGGCGACCACCCGCATGACCCGGTCCGGTTCGGTGCGGGTGGCCACTCCGCCGACGTGCGGCAGGTCGTCGAGGTAGATCAGCCCGCCGCCACCAAGGTCGACGCAGTAGAACTGGACCTGCCGGGGTGTATGCGTCGCCGCGGCCGACAACATCATGGTCTGCAGCAGTGTCGACTTGCCGGTCTGGGGTGCACCCCCGATGGCGACGTTGCCTCCCGCCCCCGAGACGTCGATTCCCCACACGCCCTGCTGGTGCCTGCGGGGTTCGTCCATGATGCCGAGTGCAAAGCGCAGTGGCTGGCGCTGATCGTCGCGCTCGACGAGTTCGTTGACGGGTGTCGGATCTTTCAACGGCGGAAGCCACATCTTGTACGCCCGCGACTCAACGGTGCTGAGTTGATCCAGCACCACCTCGCTGAGCGCCCGTCCTTGCGCCTCGAGGGTCATACCGTCATCGCCTCGTCCAGAGCCGGAGCCGCGGTGAAGGCCTGGACCCGTGGCCGCTCCGGATCGGTTTGGATCGGGCCGGCCCCGTTGCCGTCTTCATTGGTCTCGATCTTCACCGGCGGGATGTACGCGGCGCCGGTGTAGAGAGTGCTGAACTTCACCGGGTCTTCCATGCCGACCCGCAGGAACCCGACACCGCTCTCTTTGTTGGTGATGTACTGCGCTTCGGGTGTCCCGATCACCGACTTGGATTCCGCCGAGCTGGTGGTGCGCAGCGCAATCCGGTAGGTCAGGTTCGGCTCCAGTTTGTCGATGCGCGCCCCCCCGGTCTGCAGCGACTGGGTGGCCAGCAGCAGGTGCACGCGCAGCGAGCGGCCCACCCGGCAGATCCGGTCGAACAGCCCGACGAAGTCCGGGTGACTCTGCAGCAGCTCAGCGAACTCGTCGACGACGACGAACAGTGTCGGAAGGGGCGCCAGGTCGGCGCCGCGCTCCCGGTACTTCTCGTACTCGGCCACCCCCGAGAGCGCCCCGGTCGCCCCGACCTGGATGCCGGCCTGGCGCAACAGCCCCTGCCGGCGGTCGAGTTCGCCGGTCAGCACCTCCCCCATCCGGCTCACCAGCTCGGCTTCCTCGGCCATGTTGGTGATCACCGCCGCGGTGTGGGGCAGCTTCTCCATTCCCAGGAACGTCGAACCGCCCTTGAAGTCGGTGAGCAGCAGGTTCACCTGATCCGGGTGGTGCATGGCCACCAGCGACAAGATCAGGGTGCGCAGGAATTCGGACTTCCCCGACCCGGTGGTGCCGATGAGCATGCCGTGCGGGCCGCCCCCGAACTCAGCGCCCTCCTTGATGTCCAGATACATGATGTTGCCGGTTTTGATCTGATGTCCGAAGGGAATCTTGAGACGGTCACGGTCCTTGTCGGCGAACATACGCCACCGGTCCGGGGTGACCTCCTCGACGCTCTTCGCGCCCACCAGCTGGTGCCATTCGGT
>CAIYOH010000325.1 GCA_903927745.1 uncultured Mycobacteriaceae bacterium | reverse complement strand
GGCCGACCCGCGACTCGGTCGCCGGTTCGGGGTCCCGCTGCGGCGCCTGCTCCACAATGGCGTGCACATTGGTGCCCGACATCCCGTACGACGACACGGCGGCGCGCCGCGGGTGGTGGCCGTTCGTGGGCCATGACGCGGTGGCCTGCGGCACGAAGAGTTCGGTCGCGATATCGGCCAGATGGTCGGGCAGACGGGTGAAGTGCAGATTCTGGGGAACCGTGCCGTGCTGCAGCGCCAGGATCGTCTTCATCAAACCCAATGCCCCGGAGGTGGACTGCAGGTGACCGAAGTTGGTCTTCACCGACCCCAGCGCGCACGGCCCGTCCGTCCCGTACACCGCAGCCAGGCTCGTGTACTCGATCGGGTCCCCGACCGGGGTGCCCGTACCGTGCGCCTCGACGAAGCCGATCGTGGAGGCGTCGACTCCCGCGGCGGCGAGTGCGCTGCGGAAGACCGCAATCTGCGCCGTCGCCGACGGCGTCGCGATGTCGGCGGTACGACCGTCCTGATTGGCCGCGGTACCCCGTAGGACCCCCAGGACGCGATCGCCGTCGCGCTCGGCATCCGCCAGGCGTTTGAGCAGCATCATGACACTGCCCTCGCCGGAGACGAATCCGTCCGCTGCGACGTCAAAAGCGCGGCACCTCCCCGTCGGCGAGACCATGCCGCGGGGCGAGCCCGTCACCACGACGCCGCCGGCCAGTGCGAGGTCGATTTCACCGCTGCGCAGGCTACCGCAGGCCTGGTGCACGGCCATCAACCCTGATGAGCAGGCCGTGTCCACCGTGGACGCGGGTCCGTGCAGTCCGAGCGCATACGCCACCCGGCCCGACGCCAGGCCGGGGCTGGTACCGGCAAATCCGTAAAGCCCCTGGGCAACAACGGGGTTCAGGCCGACGAAGACGCCGGTCTGCGTGTGCGCCAACGAGGCCGGGTCGAGCCCAGCATGCTCGATCGCGTCCCACGACGTCTCCAGCAGCAGCCGGTGCTGCGGGTCGATCGCTACGGCCTCGCGCTCGCTGATCCCGAAAAATTCGCAGTCAAAGCCCCCGACGTCGTCCAGAAACGCACCCCACCGGTTCTCCGGCTGGTGCGGGTCCCACCGTTGCGCCGGGATCTCACCCACCAGGTCGTCGCCGCGCAGCAATGCCTCCCAGAGGCGCTGCGGGGAATCGATCCCCCCGGGGAGTCGGCAGGCCATACCGATGACGGCAACGGGTGTCGCAGGTTCGGCACGCACTGCGCGGTCCCCCGTTCGTGCATTCGGGCTCGTCTCGGCACTGTCCCGGAATTGCGATATGCGGCTGTCAGCTTACCGATTCACGAATCGCGTCAGAGCCGGCGCACAACCGGCTGACCGCGGCGGCGACGCGCTCGTCGCTGGCGGTCAGCGCAACCCGCACATGCCGCGCGCCCGCGGGGCCGTAGAAATCGCCGGGCGCCACCAGGATGCCGCGCTCCGCCAGCCACGTGACGGTGTCCCGGCCGGGCTCGTCGCGGGTGGCCCACAGGTACAGGCCGGCCTCGGAGTGGTCGATGGTGAAGCCGGCCGAGCGCAGCGCGGGCAGCAGGGCGGCCCGCCGGCGCTCGTATCGGTCCCGCTGAACCCGCTCGTGCGAGTCGTCGCCCAGGGCTGCCACCATGGCGGCCTGAATCGGGGTCGGCACCATCATTCCGGCGTGTTTGCGCACGGCCAACAGCTCGGCGAC
Source organism: uncultured Mycobacteriaceae bacterium (assembly GCA_903927745.1). Classification (GTDB taxonomy): domain Bacteria; phylum Actinomycetota; class Actinomycetes; order Mycobacteriales; family Mycobacteriaceae; genus Mycobacterium. The sequence goes on along the minus strand of CAIYOH010000325.1, from coordinate 2,982 downwards.
CAGGTCGCCGTCACCGGCGACGAAGGCGGCGCGATAGCCGGCGAGCGACGAACTCTTGGACAGCGAATGGATCGCGAGCAGTCCGGTGTGGTCGCCGTCGCAGACCGCGGGGTGCAGGATCGACATCGGTTGGGCATCCCAGCCCAGGCCGAGGTAACACTCGTCGGATGCGACCACGGCGCCGCGCTGTCTCGCCCAGACGACCACCTCGCGCAGGTGGCCGACGCCGAGCACGCGCCCGGTCGGGTTGCTCGGCGAGTTCAGGTAGATCAGCGCGGGGGCTTGCGGGCCCCACTGGGCGGGCGTATCCGCCCGCAGCACGTGCGCCGCGGCCAACCGCGCGCCGACGTCGTAGGTCGGGTAAGCGAGTTCGGGAACAGCGATCACATCCGACGGGCCCACGCCCAACAGGGTCGGCAGCCAGGCGATGAGCTCTTTGCTGCCGATCACCGGCAGCACGGCGGCGCCGGTCAGCCCGGTCACCCCGAACCGGCGGTTCAGTGCGGCGACCGCGGCTTCCCGCAGTTGCGCGGTGCCGGCGGTCGCGGGGTATCCCGACGCGGAACCCGCGGCCGCCAACGCGTCCTGAATCAGGGGGGCCACCGGGTCGACCGGAGTGCCCACGGAGAGGTCGACAATGCCTCCGGGATGGGCTTCCGCCAGTGTCTTGGCGCCGGCCAGGGTGTCCCACGGGAATTCCGGGAGGGACGCCGACAACCGCCTGCTCAGGCGCCTTCGCCCTGCGGGGGCAAGTCCTTGACCACCTGCGGGTCGTTCTCGGTCATCCCGATCTTCGCGGCACCGCCCGGCGAGCCGAGTTCAACGAAGAAGTCGGCATTGATCTGGGTGTACTGGCTCCACTGGTCGGGTACGTCGTCCTCGTAGTAGATCGCCTCGACCGGGCAGACGGGCTCGCAGGCCCCGCAGTCGACGCACTCGTCCGGGTGGATGTAGAGCATCCGGGCGCCCTCGTAAATGCAGTCGACCGGGCACTCCTCGATGCATGCCTTGTCCTTGATGTCGACGCAAGATTCGGCGATCGTGTACGTCACAGACGTCTCCTCCATATGCTGCTCGGTGCGGTTTGCTGGTCGGCCGACCGCGGCCCCTCCAGGCCGCCGCGGACAAAGGTTCGGTAACTGATACTAGATGTCGGGCACCGCAGTCAAGCACGTGGCGCGTGGACCGGGCCGCCGCGTGCGTTCGCCCCTGGCGAACAACGTTCTCACCAGCAGTTTGTTACGTTTGTGGTCCAGCACGCGATAACACGTTCGATGAAGGAAGCCCGGTGCGGCTGGTAGCCTGATCTCCAGACGGCAAACACTGGGCAGACGTCATCAGCTGTCGTCATCGATGCATCGGCGCATCAGGGTGATCAGAAATTTACGCAAGAGTCCTGGACTACACAGGGGAAGGTGTCCACACATGGTGAGTTCGTCATTAACCAGGCTGGCTACCGCCGTCGGCGGTGCCGCGATCGCACTGACCGCCGGGGCGGGGATAGCGGCCGCAGATCCGCTCGAGCCGATCGTCAACACGACGTGCAACTACGGGCAGGTGCTGGCCGCGCTGAACGCGACGGACCCGGGTGCGGCCGCCCAGATCAACGCGTCGCCGCTGGCCCAGAGCTACCTGAATCAGTTCCTCTTGTCGCCGCCGCAGGTGCGCCTTCAGATGGCTCAGCAGATTCAGGCGATGCCGCAGGCGGGGCCGTTCTTCAACGACGTTATCCGGGTGGCTGGAACCTGCAACAGCTTCTGAGGGTTCCGACCCTTCCGGCCGTAGCCGTCAGGAGCCGCTGAGCAGTCGGCGCGGATCTGTCGTCGGACGCCTGTCACTCCGCCACTGTCGTGCGGCTGGCGCGGAGGCGCCTGCGGGGATCTTGTCGTAGGTGGTGGTGCGCTGTCGCGCCGGGCGCCCGATGCCGTCGGCAATCGCCGCGAGCTCGGCGGCCGTCTTCGCCGAACCGTGCTCCGAGCCCGCCATGCGGGAGATGGTCTCTTCCATCAGCGTGCCGCCCAGGTCGTTCGCGCCGCCGGCCAGCATCACCTGCGTGCGCTCGACGCCGAGTTTGACCCAGCTGGTCTGGATCTGAGCGATGCGGCCGTGCAGCATGATCCGGGCCAGCGCATGGACGGCGCGGTTGTCGCGGTGTGTGGGCCCCGGACGAGCGGCACCAGCCAGGTACAGCGGCGAGTTGTGGTGCACGAACGGCAACGGGACGAACTCGGTGAAACCCCCGGTGCTGTCCTGGATGGCACGCAGCACATTCAGGTGGGCAACCCAGTGCCGCGGCGAGTCCACATGGCCGTACATCATGGTCGACGACGAACGCAGGCCCACCTCGTGCGCCGTCGTGACGATCTCGATCCACATCGACGTGGGCAGCTTGCCCTTGGTCAGCACCCAGCGCACCTCGTCGTCGAGAATCTCGGCGGCGGTGCCGGGGATCGTGTCGAGACCAGCCTCTCGCAGGCTGATCAGCCACTCGCGCGCGTTCAACCCGCTCTTGGTTGCCCCGCTGGCGATCTCCATCGGGGAGAACGCGTGGACGTGCATCTCCGGCACGCGGTCCTTGACCGCACGGACCAGATCCGCGTAGCCCGTCACCGGCAGCTCGGGGTCGATCCCGCCCTGCATGCACACCTCCGTGGCGCCCTGCACGTGTGCGTCCCATGCGCGGTCGGCGACATCCTCCACGGACAGCGAGAATGCATCGGCGTCACCCTTGCGCTGAGCAAATGCACAGAACCGACAGCCGGTGTAGCAAATGTTGGTGAAGTTGATGTTGCGGTTCACCACGAACGTCACGTCGTCACCGACGGCATCGCGGCGCAGCGAATCAGCCAGTGCCGAAACGGCCTCCAACGCAGGGCCTTCGGCCGTCGCCAAAGCCAGATACTCGTCGTCGGTGCAGCTGGCGGGGTCACGTTCGGCCGACCGCAGTGCCGCGAGCACATCGGTGTCGATCCGCTCGGGCGC